>NZ_JBIKSU010000010.1:0-62917 GCF_044348475.1 Daejeonella sp.
GGTATATGCGGCCATCAGGAAATGAAACGCTTACTTGGCCGTCTAAGTAACCATGCTCGAAGCTTCCTTCTGCAATTATTCCTTTTGAACTGGTAAATTTTCCCTTTCCGTGAAATTTACCATTGAGTACTTGTCCATCGTAATAATCTAATTTTTCCATTATTCTAATTGAGTTTTTTAAAAAAATAGGTCGGTTTGGGCTAACTAATCCCTTTAATGTGATGAAAAAGTTTTGAGTTTTGAATTTCACTGGGTTAGTGCTAATCTTGAAGAATGAGTTTTGAATTTTTTAGTTCAATGTCATTATCTTAATCGTACCCTTGCGAGATTTTGTATCACACTAATTGAAAAAATTAATCCCTCACCGACCAGTATCTTAAATCTGGGTTTTATGGTTATAAAGTTCTATCTCATTTTGAATCTCATCAATTTCATTCTCCAAATCTTTAATCATTTTATCACGCTCCAATAAAGTTATACCAGAAACCTCAATGGTTATGTTTGAATAATTTTCTGTTATTTTCTCACCTTCAATACAACATAAAGACTTGAGGCTCTCAATGGTATCTTTTCGTTCTGAAAGTTTAAAAATCTTTTCCTGAATGCCTTCATTGGCTCTGTGGATTTTAGATTTTAATTGTATTAATTCTTCTTTTAGGGTTAACCAATTTTGGTAGGTTTGTTTAGCCTCGTAAGGCACTGTGGATCCTACCGTATAAGTATTCCACTTGTAGAGACGGTTACTTTCTTTTTGAATGTCTCTAATAATTCTTGATTTCTGTTTTAACGCCTGACTAATATTCATCTTTCCTAAATTTTAATTAAACCTTTTTTTAATTGCACTGCAAAGGTAATCCAAGGATTTAGGGATGGGGGTTGATTTACAAGCTTGTATTTTTGGTTGGTATTCAGTTATCGTTTAAAAAGATAGTTTAAATGGGCGGTTGAATTATTTTTTATATTTATAGTTATGTAATGAATAAATTAGTGATTTAGACACCTTTCACATATACTTTATCAATGATAACGCGGCCCCTCCATCAGTATAACTTTCTTTTTTTTCATATTTAAACATAGTTTAAACTTAGCAAAGAAATCATATCCCAAAATGCCATTATTGCCATCAATTTTTGATAAAAAACCTTCTAATGGTTTGGGAAGGTTTCCATAAAAAACCTCGAAAAGATGTGGCCCTAATCCGCTAAAAATTAAATATTTAGTAGTCGTAAATCTTCCAATAGTTGGATAGAAATCTTCTGTTTCGCCAAGATTTTTATGATGCTGAGTAATGTCTCTTTTTAAATAAGATAATTGCGCACCCGAATCTAGAAACATGGGTATATATTGGTCAATTATTAAAACAGGAATTACTGGAATTCCAGAATTGATATTAATTGCAATCTCTTCACCTTCAAAGTCTTCATCCTCTGACAAACTTATTTGATTGTTATGATAATCAAAAATGATACTTAAGTCTTTCAAAATATCCATTCCCAATAAAGTGGTGATTTGCATCCCCATTTTTTCGCTAATATTTTCAATATTAAATGCGCCTGCACTAGTTTGAACTCGATAATTTTTGTCCAAGAAATTAAAACTTGTTGAATTATGGATTGTATATGGCGAACCCGTATCCAATAAAATGACATGGTCATTATCACGTATAATTGGAACCCCTGATATTAACTCAATAGAAAATGTTTTAATTGACATGATGTAAAGGCTTTATGTTTGTAATTCAATATATGTAATTTATTCAATATGGTATTAAACTAGAGTATTTGCTGATAGAATTCATCGCATTTTATTTGATATTTTTGATATTCTTTTCCGATGGTGATGTTATAATCTAATTCTAATTTCTTTAATTCTAACATCTCATCATCAATATGTTTAATTGACTCTAATTCTGCTTCTAAGGTAGAAATAGGGGTTCTTTCTTCCGATTTTTTTTGTTGATCTTCAGTTAGAAAATTAGTCCACGAATTAACTTGATCTAATGCGGGCAATAGCATTTCTTTAGGCATAAAAGATCGTCCGCTGGCATCTGGTTTATGGAGTCCATTCACAAATTCTGGGAAACTTAATTCCAAACCAGCAATGATTAATTGATTAATTTCATCATTAGTTAAAACCTCAATATTCATTGCTTTAGTAAGCAATTGGATTTGTTCCAAATCATTGTCCTGGCTAGCTTTAACGTTAAGGGCTTGCAACACCATCATGGGCCCTAGGTTATAGGGGTCATAACTATGACTTTTGAGCTTATTTGATATAGTTTGCCAATTTTCAGGGTTTTGCTCACTAAGGCTAGTCACGATTGCCCAATTTTTCTGGAATTTGTTTGCCGCTTGATTAAATGACTTTTCTGCTAACATACCCCTTAAAAAAGTTGAAAAACAAGCAAGCCCTTCTGATTGGTATTTCAATAAGTAGTTTACTATAAACTCTTTTGGTGTTTCTGGATTAATTCCTTTAGGATTATAGGCCCATAGGTTTTGATCCATTCCATGGATTAGTTCATGATCAAAATTTAATTCATAATAGGGGTTGGTATACGCATTAGCGTAAAAGTGTTTTTCAAGAAATGATTTAACCATTCCTGGGCCAATTCCGATTCCAATATTATTTTCTCCTGATTGCTGATAAGAACCCGAATTCAAACAAAATGCATCAGTATCATTCATGCCCATTAAGTCGACATTGACAGAAATATGATGAATAGGAAATTTCTTCAATACAGAATCTAGTCGATTGATTGCATTGTCTAAATTTAAATGGATGACTTCATCCAGCATATCGCAAAAATTAGATTCTTTACTATCTTCATCATCATACTCTCCAGGGAAATAATCAATTTCATCGGCCCAATCTTCTTCATCAATAAAATACCATGAAGTAGGGATTTGACTCTTTTTGTTCGTGCTTATGGTTAATGTTTCCATGTTTATAATTCTAAATTTTAGTGGTGCAAAATTGCTAGAACTAATTTTAATAGGACACTATTTGACAAGCTTGTTTTTTATAAGAAAAATTTAGTTGAATTAATGATAATTGTGGTGACTAATTTTAGAGTAGTTTAGTTTAAAATGCTTAAAAACTTACATTACACTGGGGTCCAAAAAAAATTGAGGCCGTAAAAACGGCACTCAATTTTCAAACACACATTATGAACAACAAAATCAAACACACACGAGTCAAAAAATTGGAATTTTTATTGACCTTACAAAGGTAGAAATGTTTAGGGGAATGAATTTGAGTTTACAAGCTTGTATTCTAGAAAGATTTTTTCACATATTCAAAAGGTTGCTCCTTACCATGCCCATCCACAAAACGGAAATATTTTCTATCTAGATCTATCTTCTTTTTATGACTCCTTGGCCCATCTATTGAATAAAGTTCTGCCAAAGTAGATCCTATTGCAAGTTCAAATTTCCCTTTAATTGTATTTCTGTATTCAGAATAGCTTTTACAAATTCTTTGGATGCTTTTAACCCTTTTGCTGTAACCTTTATCTTCTTCATCAAGTGGATTATCATTAATTGAATTGTTATATAATTTAAACATCTCTTTTTCATGGTTATCAAGTAACTCTGATTCCCGTATACCATTGACATGCTTTAAAAATGTTAAATAAAATACTTTTTCTAGATCGGTTAGTTTTACTTCAATATTTCCCAGCTCTTCGAAATAGAATTTATTTGTGAATTTATTGATGGTTAAAATTAAGGGGTTAGGTTCAAATTGATAGCGTCTTTTCAAAAGCATGAAACTCCTCAATTTCTCTAAAATTTCTAGAACTGTTAAAATTAGGTTGGGGTCAACTTTTTTCTCTATTAAACTGTCTATTTCCTTTTGAGAAAGGTCGGCGGTGCGAAGTTTTAAACTAACATCTTTTTTATAGCTGCAGAAGTCAAGAATCCCGCCCGTACTTTTGAAATAATTGATAACTTTTTCTGCTTCTTCATTATTTTCAAACCATTGCATAATTAAAATAGTAACCGCAATATGAAAGGCTATTGGATGCCGGATGTCGCTACCTGGGAAATAATCGTTATACCCTGAGGTTTGTATATACGCATTAAGTATATTAGTATCATCGGTTCTTAGAAAATAATTATTCTTATTCGGTAAATCGCTTAGGTAAATAACCATGTCGGTATCGCCAACATCTGCATTGGCTCTGAAGGTATTACATTGTTCAAAAAACCAGCTATGCTCCTGTGATGTTTCTAGGAGATTTTGGTATTCAGTTTCTTGATTTAAATCTTCTTTTTCCTTCGTATAAAATTTTATAACCCCTGATATAGATTTTAAAAGGTTAATTATATTCCAATATTCGTTTTTATTCAACTCTGGCGAGCGAACTAGCCATACTTTATAATTAATTTTTTTCATAAAGAGATCTGCAATATGCTGTTAGTAAGATTTCTATTAGTACCAAATTATTAATTATAATTCCAAATCTGACACTATTTAGTAAAAGAAATTTAAAGGCTTTTGCCACAAATGTATTTTTGTAAATTTTCTAGCGCATATTGAATTGCTACAGGGTCTTTTGCATATTGCCCCATAGCTGGGATGGTAAGTTTGATATCACAGTCTAAATCATGGAAAACTCCACTTATTATAATAAATTCTGCTTGGTTTTTTTTTCGAAATTTAATCAGGCTTTTGTTCAACTCTTTAGGGTTAGTATTGCTTGATTTATTTTCATGGCCATCACTTATTAGCGCCAAGTATATTTTGCAGGGTTTGGTTATGCCGGCATTATCTAATTTACTGGATACATACTTCAAGTTTTCAGCAAGAGCATCAAAAATATTGGTATTTCCACTCAACTGCTTTTCTCTAGTTTTCTTGAGCAGTTTTATTGTAGAGAGGCATGATTCTTCAAAACCTAAATTCTCGGAATTGAAATAACTACAAGAAATGTGAATCAGTTTTCCTTGCGCTAGCATTGATTTATTGAGATTTTGCAAATGTTTGATCAGCATGGTATAGAGTTCGGGTTGATGTACCTGCATACTCTTACTAGTATCTAATATAATATGGTAGATAATTGTCTGCGTTTCTGTTTTTAATTTAGTATCTAACATTACTGAGTGGTTCATGACATTATTTTGAGATCTAACTAAATGTCATCAAGCACCTTATAATTCAATTTTTGTGCTTCATGTTTTAATTAATGCATCAAAATTAGTGTAAACAGTTATTCCAAATTCCGTTTTACAAGCTTGTATTAAATGCTAGAATTTTTAAATCATGTGAGCGTTCAGAAAATTAATTGATCTATGAGTAAATCAATTTTATTGGAATGCTAGGGCAGAATCTTTTGCGCGCTATAATCTTTTAAATTAATGGCCAATGTCAATAGTGCAAAGCTTGAGGGAATAGTAATTAGCCTATGGCTCTGATAAAAAATTACGGTTTGCTTACCTTTTTATTCTGATTGGTAAAGTACTTATAGGGTAGATACCATAAAGTCAAGGTAAAAATCCAAAAAACAACTATTCCCCAACCTGGTAAATTACCTCCTTCGGCTTGCCCGCCACTAATAAAATTCAATAAAATGACAAAGAAAAACTCTAAGAGTATGTAGATTAAAATGGAGAAAACGATTTGATTAATTTTCATAATGTATTACTAGCTATTTTTTAATTCCTGAATTATTGTTCTTATCTCTATTTAAGGTGTAATTGACTATCGGTCTTGCCCTGGTACATTGCAATTAACATGGTACTTACAATAGCCCATGTTATGATAAAATTAGAAAGTCTTTAAGCTAAAATTTAGCCATGACATTCTCACCAACGCTATCAAAAATTGGCCTTGGATTTATTTTTTAACTTTGAAATATGTAATACACACTTGGAATTAAAACTAATAGTATACCTAAAATTTTAAGTAAAGTATTCTTCAAAGCAAGTGGAATTAAAATACCTCCTATCAGATTCAAAATACCAATTGCTTGAAAAAAATGGCTAGTATTACTGCTAGACCACTCACTTTCTTGTGGTAATCTTAGGATATTAAATATCAGTATTTGCATACAACTTGCTACGAAACTTATACTTATACCACTAATAATCAAACGATCTGCCCATGGATTATTGGAAGATGTTAAATTATTAGAACTAGATAATGGTGTACCACAGTTTTTACAAAATTTAGCGCTCCCGCTATTTTCAACGTTACATTGAGTACAAATCATAAATTTTTTTACAGTTTTATAAATATTGAAAATAGGACAGCAGACATAAATATGGAGAATAAAAATAGTATACCCATATAAATAAGCATTGCGCTTGCCCAATTTTTTCTTAGAATATTTTTATCATCATTTGCCCAAATTACGGCAAAAATTAAACCTACTACCGGTATTGACAAGATTAACAAATTAATTATCCAATCTTTTACGGATACAACCTTGGAAATATCTCCCTTTAAATTTTCGGGTATAATATAACCGCCATCATCTGGACAAAAAAATACATTCTCATCCTCATTATATTCTTTGGAACAATTAATGCAAATTTTTTTCATACAGATAGATTTATTTTAAGCTATTATAACAGTTTAAATGAAAATATATAAAATTATTTAATGCTTATAAAAATGTATAAAAATTAAAGATTTACAAAAACGCTCCCGTATGCTTATAAGTTGCTGATGTAGATTGGCGGGCACTATTTTGTGTAAAACCCAATTCTGTGCAGTAAATACAGCTAGGAATATTTCAACATGATTTATTTTCGCACTGATAACCCTTTGTTACCCTTTTTCGACCTTGTCCTTTTGAAGCGCAATACTCTTTGCAAATTTATTATGAACTAAGATTATTAAAAGACCAAAAATAATGGCGCATACAATCAATATATTATTTAATAATCCAGTTATAGAAAATGATAAACGGATTAGGATAGTTGATATAATAAATCCCGAATTTCTAATAACCTTATGGAATTCATCAGTTAAAAAAAATGAGAATAACAATAATATAACATCTGCAAAAATTAGAAAAGTAAAAAACTGCTCAAAAAAGATGTTGTTGATATTGGCAAATGAAGAATTGCTGCTCACCACTGGGTTAATAATTTTTATTGACCAGTCTACAAAAGAATAAATAGCAAGTAAAATAAAAATAGGAACCAAGGCCGTAGCTAGTATCTTCTTAATTTTCACAAATCTTGATACAGCACCAAGTTGTGCTTGATTTAGCGGTTTTGAATTGTATGTGATTTTACTCTGAATATAGAAAAGGTAAATAAGAAAAAACATCAAAATTGAGGTAGCTAAATCGTATGTGAATTGTAAATCATACTTGATAGTAAACCAATCAGTTGTTAAAGTCAAATTTGAAAGGTCCTTAAATAATCTACGAATTACAATCAAAGTCATTATCTCATATTGCTTACCAATATACGTGGTAAAAGATTTTGGAAGATAATATATCAGTAGATATACCTCATACAATAGTATAAATGAAAAGGGCGTATAAATAGCAGCAATTGGATTGCTTAATAGATCAGTTGAATTGTTTATTGAAATAATTCCAAAGTCAACCAAATAGATTAGTAAAAGGTGACTTATGAAACTAGCAATGGCTATGGATAGTATAATCCACTCACTACTTTTCTTTGTTTTTTCAGAAAGAAATTTTTGATAAATTGGTTCAACTAGTTTTTCAAAAGTCATAATGAATAGTTATTAGTGTTTAACTAGTTTTAAAAGATTTTTCTTTCTCATTAAAGAAAACAATTGAAATTAAACATTTTATCTAATTAATCAATGGCTTAATTATAGGGGGGGGGGGCTTATAATTTGGGCGACGCTTATGAGGTTCCATAATTCCAGACCTCAATATCAAGCCATTATAGCAACAATCTAAAACGATTGGGGAAAATTAAGATGTCTAAAACATCTTTTTAATGACATGGCACAATTTTTTTTACAAAAACCTATTAACAATTGGTTTTGTATTCAAATAATTTTTCTATTTTAATTTATTATTTGAATTTTATCCTAATAATTAAACCATTAATTAATTAATCATGAATCAAACTGTCAATGCAAATCGCCTATTCTTGGCTAGTTGCTTTGCACTTATTACAACGGCATTTTCGTTTAGTATACGTGCAGGCATTTTAACACAACTTGGAACTGAATTGAATCTGGACACAGTTCAATTGGGTCACATCAATCAAATGTGGTTTTTGGGTTTTCCAATATCTATGATCTTAGGGGGTATTTTTTACGCTAAGATTGGACCTAAATTGATTATGCAAATTGCTTTATTAGCACATGCAATTGGTATAGTGATGACTATTTATGCCACAGATTACTACACCTTACTGATTTCTACATTATTAATTGGTATAGGTAATGGTTGTACCGAAGCGGCTTGTAATCCATTGATCGCTGATTCTTATTCAGGCTTAGACTTCAGCCGAATGATCAATCGTTTCCACATGTGGTTTCCTGGGGGTATCGTTCTAGGTGCTTTGATTTCAAAATTCATGACTGAGGCAAGCATGAGCTGGCAGGCTCAAATTTGGGTAATTTTGATACCTACTATTATATATGCGGTATTGTTTTTTGGTCAAACTTTCCCAAAACCAAGAATTTCGGCAAATTCAACTTTGGATAATTTTAAAGCAATGTTAAACCCATTGTATTTATTTATGGCTGCATGTATGGCATTAACTGCTATATCTGAGTTTGGCCCGCAGCAATGGGTTGGCCCTATCCTTTCAAAGGCAGGAGCAAGCCCAATGTTGATCTTGGCTTTAGTAACTGGTTTGATGGCTGTTGGAAGATATTTTGCAGGTCCGCTGATCAAGAATTTGAATACTGTTGGTGTTTTACTGGGTTCGGCCATTTTCGGTGTGATTGGTATTTACATGATGAGCACCATGGATGGTAGCATGCTTTATGTTGCTGCTGTGTTTTATGCACTTGGAATTTGTTATTTCTGGCCAAATATGATCGGTTTCATTGCAGAGACTATGCCACAAACAGGAGCTCTGGGGCTTTCAATTATGGGAGGAATAGGAATGTTTTCTTCTTCTATGTTCCAGCCAATTATTGGAGCATGGATTCAGGAAAATAAAGTAGTGGCGGTGTCGCAAGGATTAGTTGGTGATGCAGCAGATTTAGCTGCCGGTCAGGCAACTTTATCAAATATGCTTCTTTTCCCTGCTATTTTAATCGTAGCATTTCTTGCATTATACTTGTACATGAAAAAACAAAAACCGCTAAGCGCGGCTGTTTAATAATTTACAGAGGGGGCTTTTGCTCCCTCTGTTGTTATTTTCTATTTTATTTTACCTTTATTCATGCTACTCATTTTTTGTAAAATGAGTAGATGCCACTCGGCCTTATTAAATAAAGCAGTAGTATTCATATCAATTTCTTACCTATCTGTACTGGCTTTTTTAAAATAACTAGTTCAATACCTCAATTCAAATCAATTTATTCCTAACAATTTGCTGTTACTGATTTAATATTCAGGTAATATGCGTTCATTAATGTTGTAAAGATTAAATAGAACGATTTGAATCAAATCTACACTCAGTTATCCGAATTTCTTTTCTACTTCATCTTTATTCGTTTTTCTAAGATCAACTCCTTTTTTAGACATTAATGAATAAAAACAAAAGAAAGGTAGAACTAGTTGTGATCTCAGATGTGCATCTCGGCACCTATGGTTGCAGGGCAAAAGAGCTCCTGCATTATTTGAAATCAATCAAGCCCAAAATTGTTGTATTGAATGGTGATATTATTGACATATGGCAATTCAATAAAAGCTATTGGCCTAAGTCGCATATGAAGGTGATTAAGTATATCATGAACTGGCTTAGTAAAGGTGTTAAAGTATATTATATTACAGGCAATCATGACGAAATGCTTAGAAAGTTTGAAGGTTTCAAGATGGGGTCCTTCCAAATACTTAATAAGCTGATTATTGAGTTGGATAACCAGGAAAAGGCCTGGATATTTCATGGTGATGTTTTTGATGTGACCATGCAACATTCAAAATGGCTTGCAAAACTTGGAGCCATAGGTTATGATACACTGATCATCATCAATAGTCTTGCAAACTGGATATCAGAAACGATATTTAAAAGGGGCAAAATCTCATTCTCTAAAAAAATTAAAAATAGTGTTAAGGGTGCTGTTAAATTTATAAACGGCTTTGAAGAAACTGCTGCAGACATTGGCATAAGTAACAATTATCACTATGTAGTTTGCGGTCATATCCATCATCCAGAAATGCGTAAAATTGAACATGCCCATGGAAGCATCATGTATCTGAATTCTGGCGATTGGATTGAGAATCTTACTGCTTTAGAATACCACAAAGGACAATGGGATTTATTTCGCTTCAGTGAATCAGAAAGGATTGCCATGTTGAAAAATGCTGAAGAAGAAGTTGAAGAAATGGATATTAAGCAATTATTTAACCAGATGGTTTCTGAATTTAATTTAAAGTCATCATGAAGATTCTTTATGCCATACAAGGTACAGGCAATGGGCATGTTACCCGTGCAAGAGAGATCATTCCATTGTTAAAAAAAGAGCACGATGTTGATTTATTAATCAGTGGAACTCAGGCAGATGTAGCACTTCCGTTTAAAATCAACTATCGCTTTCATGGCTTAAGTTTCATATTCGGTAAAAAGGGAAATGTAGACATAACTGAAACGTATAAAAAATCTCGTTTAAAGCAGTTGATCAAAGACATAAAATCACTTCCTGTCAGCGAATATGATTTGGTAATCAGTGATTTTGAACCTGTTTCATCTTGGGCTTGTTATTTTGCCGGAAAGCCTTGTGTTTCAATTAGTCACCAAGCTGCTGTTATTAACAAAAAAGCTCCAAAAGCTAAGAATTTTGATCCTCTAGGAAAAGTTATTCTTCGATCTTATGCCCCCTCAACCAGCCAGTATGGCTTTCATTTTTTACCTTATGATAGCAATATCTATACTCCTGTAATACGTGCTGAAGTACGACAAAAAGAACCTCTTAATTTGGGCCATTATACCGTTTATCTACCTGCTTATGATGATGAACGATTAGTGAAAATATTATCGAAGGTTGAAAATGTTCAGTGGCAGGTATTTTCAAAGCACAATAAGGAGTCATTTCACGAAAAAAATGTCTGGATACGACCTATCAATAATGATGAATTTATAGATAGCATGTCAAAGGCAAGCGGTGTGTTTTGTGGGGCTGGGTTTGAAACTCCTGCAGAAGCTTTGTTTTTGAAAAAGAAGTTGATGGTTATTCCTATGTCTGGCCAATATGAGCAGCAATGCAATGCAGAGGCATTAAAAAACCTGGGAGTTCCTGTCATTAAAAGTTTGAAGAAAAAACACCTGCAAAAAATAGCAGATTGGGTTTCGAATGGTAAAGTTATACCGGTAAATTTTCCGGATATGACTGAAAAAATATTGAAAGATATCATTGAAAAGGAATCACAGGATTCAACAGTAATTAAGCCTTTAAAAATTAAGCGATCTGATTTTAAATTATTTCGCAATTCTAATTTCTTTAAGATATTAGAGAAAACTTCTTTTAGATTATTTTGATAATTAATAAGTCCGATTTTGGTGATCAATTTGTCTGGGGTGTAGCAGCTTCGGCATTTCAAACTGAGGGTTCGATCAATTCTGATGGTAAAGGCTCTTCTATATGGGACGAGTTTTCGAAAAAAAAAGGAAAGATCTTTAAAGGGCATTCTGCCGATGTAAGTTGTGATTTTTACAATCATTATACCGGAGATATTGCATTGATGAAATCAATGCACATCAATAATTTTCGGTTTTCACTCTCCTGGTCGCGCATATTTCCAAATGGTAGTGGACAATTAAATAGCAATGGAGTTGCATTCTATGACCGCGTTATAAATCTTTGTCTTGAATTTGGTATTACCCCATGGGTAACTATTTACCATTGGGATTTGCCCCAAGCACTCCAGCAAAAAAATGGATGGGCAAACCGAGAAATCGTTAATCATTTTTCTGAGTATGTGTCTTTTTGCATCAATCATTTTGGCGACAGAGTAAAGCATTGGATGATATTGAACGAGCCAATGGTCTATACCGGGGCAGGATATTTTCTAGGTATTCATGCACCAGGCAAACGGGGTATGGATAATTTTATTCCGGCAATCCATCACTCAGCACTGTCGCAGGCTGTAGGTATTACAATTGCAAAACAACTACGGAGCGATCTGGAGGTTGGCACTACTTTTTCATGCTCAGCCATACATCCGCACACAAGTAGTGAAAAGGATATCAAGGCGGCAGATAAAGTAGACGCCCTGGTTAATCGATTGTTTGTTGAACCTTTATGCGGGCTTGGTTATCCGCTTGAAAGTTTACCATTCTTAAAAAGAATTGAAAAATTTATGCGCCAAGATGATGAGAAGGCATTACAGGCGGCACCTGATTTTATAGGCATACAGAATTATACCCGCGAAGTTGTCAAGCATTCTTACTTCACACCTTATATAAATTCATCATTGGTGAGTGCAAAAAAAAGAGTGAATGAAGTAACAGAGATGGAATGGGAAGTATACCCTCAGGCCATGCATGAAATGCTTCATCATTTTTCAAAATACAACTTCAAAAAAATGTACGTAACAGAAAATGGAGCTGCATTCCCTGATACCGTATCCGATGGAAAAGTACATGATCATCAACGAAAAAATTACCTACAATCTAATATTGCAGAACTACTTAAAGCAAAGTCGGAAGGTGTAAATGTGCAAGGATATTTTGTGTGGAGTTTTACCGATAACTTTGAATGGGCAGAGGGTTACAGGCCTAGATTTGGACTGGTTCATGTAAATTATGAAAACCAGAAAAGAATTATTAAAGAATCAGGTCATTGGTACAGTAATTTTTTGGCGGGCATTTCTTAACAATTTCCTAATCCTCCAAATGCCTTGTATTCACAGTCTAATTATTGATTGCAGGTTCAATAATCAGCTTTAATTTTAATTGGTATTACTAAAAAGTTAACTGAAGATTAAAAAAATGACTTGTTTTTATAAAGTCTTCCTCACCTGAATTATTAAATTCTTTTTTTCATAATCAAAAAAAAATATAGGCTTACTTTTTTGATAATATCTGAAAGGCACTTTTGAGCATTAATAAAAGCTCACTCAAAAATCCTTTCAATGAAACGACAATTTTTACAACTTATTTTTAAAGGTTTTATTCTCCTTCTAATTAGTCCATTTTCTTTTCCTATTGAAACTTTTGCCCAGAGTTCAGTATCAGGAAAAGTTAAAGATTCAAAAAATGAACCGATTCCGGGTGTTAGTGTTCGTATTAAAGGAACCACTATTGGAGTAACCACTGATGTGAATGGCGATTTTAAAATAGCTGCAACAGCTAGTCAAGGCTATCTTGTTTTTTCATCAATTGGTTATACTACCCTTGAAGTTCAGATTGATAACAGAAAAACCTATGAGGTTATTCTTACAGAAGACAATAAATTCTTGAATGAAGTTGTTGTAACTGCTCTTGGAATAAAAAGAGAAGAAAAATCACTCGGTTTTGCCGCTCAAACTATTAACGCAAATGCCGTGGTAGATGCCAAAACAAATAACTGGGTAAATTCACTTTCCGGTAAGGTTGCTGGTTTAAATATACAGGGTACAGGTGCCGGACCGATGGGCTCATCAAGAATCACACTCAGAGGTGAATCATCGTTGAACCTTGATAATAACCAAGCATTAATTGTAGTTGATGGTGTTCCAATCAGTAGTAAGATAACTGGAACAGGGTTTAATTCCCATCTCTCTCAGGACAGCCCGGTTGATTATGGTTCAGGAGTTTCAGATATCAATCCTGATGATATAGAATCTGTAACTGTACTTAAAGGACCGGGTGCAACAGCTTTATATGGTAGTCGTGCAGCTGGTGGTGTAATGATCATAACAACAAAGAGTGGTGAGCGCAAAGGCAATGGATTGGGAGTAACTTTTAATTCCAACTTTAATATAGAGCAGGTTAATCGCTGGCCTGATTATCAGTTTGAATATGGTGAAGGTAGAACAAGTGCTTATTACTCTTATTTGGATAGTCCGGATGGGATCAATACCAGTACAACGGTAGCTGCAGGTCGTGCTTGGGGTCCTAAGTTTGCCGGACAAAGCTATTACCAATATGATCCAAATACGGTTGGGAACAAACCCACTCAAAAAACTCCTTGGGTAGCCAATAAAAACTACATATCTGATTTCTTTCAAACCGGTCAAACCATTTCTAACAGTTTGGCGCTTGATGGTGGCAATGATAAAGGCTCTGCTCGAATATCCATAACTCAAATGAAGAATAAATGGATTATTCCAAACACGGGTTTCGAAAGGTTAAATGCTGCACTTTCTGTCAATCAGCAACTTTCTCCAAAGCTTAAGATCAGTGGAAGAGCAAATTATTCGAATAAGAAAAGTGATAATCTTCCAATGGCGGGATACAATAATCAATCACTCATGTATTTTTTAATCATTGGCCCTGCTTCAAACCAGCAAGCTTCATGGTATAAGCCTTATTGGGAGCCTGGATTAGAAAACGTAGATCAAAAAAGTCCGTTCAATCCTGGTCCTGATAATCCATACTTGGCTATGTATGAAATGCTGAATTCAATGAATAAAAATGGATTGATTGGCTCAGTATCTGCAAATTATGAAATATCTAAAAAGTTTGATCTTATGCTTAGGTCGGGTATTGATATGGCAAATGAGTTTCGTGCTCAGCAGCGTCCGTTCAGTATGACCAGGTATCCAAGAGGAATGTACCGTGAACAAAATGTATTCAATTTTGAGTCAAATACCGATGTTCTATTAACCTTTAAAGACAAAATTTCATCTAAAATAAGTTTTAATGCTTCGGCTGGTGCAAATGCAATGAATCAAAACTATGATTTTGCAGGCATGTATGCTGATCAACTATCGCAGCCAGGCATTTATCAGATATCAAATAGTTTAGATCAGGCAGTTGCCGATCCATTAAAAACCAGTAAATCTATTCAAAGTGTTTATGGATCTGCACAGATAGCATTTGATGAAAAAATATTTTTAGATATTACTGGAAGGAATGATTGGTCGAGTACACTACCATTTAAAAATAATTCATTTTTCTACCCATCATTGAGTTCGAGTTTTATTCTGGATGAGATCTTTAATTTACCAGCTTCTATATCTTTTGCAAAAGCAAGAGCTTCTTGGGCACAGGTAGGTAATGATACCAGACCTTACCAGACAGCAAGATATTATGACCGGATATACGGGAATAGTTTCACTAATCCTTCGCAGCTTTTTAATGCAGAATTAAAACCTGAAATAACCGCCAGTTATGAGTTTGGTTTAGATGTGAGATTATTTAAGAATAGGCTTGGTTTTGATGTGGCCTATTATAACAATAATAGCCGGAATCAAATCCTTTCAATTCCTTTAGATCCTGTTTCTGGATTTTCAACTGCTCTGATCAATGCTGGATTAATTAATAGCAAGGGTTGGGAATTGAAATTGTCAGGTAAGCCAATCTCAAACAATAAATTTAACTGGAATACTACTTTGCTTTGGAGTAGAAATAGAAGCTATGTGAAAGAACTTACTGAAGGAATTAACAATCAAATTATTTATCAGCATAATACAAATGTTTCAATAGAGGCTCGTGTAGGTGGTTTGATGGGTGATATGTATGGTAGAGGATTTCAGCGTTCTCCGGATGGTCAGATAATCTATAGTTCGGCAAATGGTTTACCTGCACCGCTTGACCAAGTTGCCCGTAAAATGGGGAATGCCTTTGCCGACTGGAAGGGTAGTGTCATGAATGAATTTAGTTATAAAAATATAAGATTTAGTGTTCTAGTTGATGGTCAAAAAGGTGGTGAAATGTATTCACAAACCAGTCATAAAAATAATACGCTTGGCAAAACCAAAGTAACCTTGCCGGGCAGAGAGGGTGGTGTTATTGGACAGGGAGTTGTGAAACTGGCAAACGGAACTTTTATTCCTAATACGGTTAAAGCAGATGCTAGCGCATACTATGATAATTATTATCAAATAAGTAATGCCGAAACCAATATTTTTGATGCATCCTTCATCAAAATAAGAGAAGTACGTCTTGAATTTGGATTGCCTTCTCAATTACTCAAAAAAATAGGAGTTCAAAGAACGAGTATTGCATTATGGGGTAGAGACTTGTTTAATTTCACCAAGTTTCCTGGATTTGATCCGGAGGGTGGAAATCTAAATAATGGTACGCTTACACCAGGGGTAGAGCTTGCCCAATTTCCATCAAACAGGACAATAGGTACCAACCTAACCTTCAAATTCTAATAATAATCAGATTTATTTATTAAGTATTAAATAAACAACAATGAAATTCTCATCAAAAATAGTTCTAACATTAGGTGTATTAATGATTTTGATCACATCCTGTACAGACAAATTCGAAGCACTAAATACTGATCCCAACCGACCAAAAGACGTAACTCCGGGTGTCTTGCTGGGCCAGATGCAGTATAGGATAATTATTAATAATGTAAGTGCATCAAGAAATTTTACAAATGAACTGATGCAGGTTGATGCTCCCCGATCAAGCACAAGTGGGCAAGGGTTACATCGTTATGTGGTACAACCAGGACAGGCGGTTTGGTCAGCTTATTATGATAGACTTACTGATATTCAAGACATTTACAATGTTTCTGAAAGGCTAAAAGAAAATAATTATAAGGCAATTGCCTTGGTTTACAAAAGTTGGGCTTACTCAATTTTAACGGATTTATATGGTGATATTCCTTATTCTCAGGCTATTAAAGCCCAGGAAGGGAACTTTTCGCCGGCATTTGATAAGCAGAAAGATATTTATATTCAAATACTAAAAGATCTAGAAACTGCCAATACGCTGTTTGATGATACCAAGGCACTTACCTACGGTGGTGATATGGTGTACAATGCTAATGTATTAACAGGCAGTAAGAATGTTGGTATTCAGCGCTGGAAAAAATTTGCAAACTCGCTTCGATTAAGGTTATTATTAAGAATTTCAAAACGTGATGGCGAAATCAGCGTAAATCAGCAGATCAATTCAATTCTGTCTGACCCAAGTACAAATCCTGTTTTTTCATCGAATGCGGATGATGCGATATTTAGATTCCCAGGTACATTTCCTTATTTCAATCCATATTATAATGCCAGGTTGTCTGATTGGAGTGCCGGCAACTATTACACCAAGTACTTTTTAACGAAATTGAATAGTTCTAGTGATCCTAGAAGAGCGATATGGATGAGTACTGTAACAGTAAGTGGAGCAAGTGTTTATCAAGGTATTGATAGCGGTTTTCCACCTAGTTTAGAATATATAGTAGGTAGAAATTCAAGTTATAATGATATCCTTAAAACCCTCCCACAATTAGGTATTATGATGACCTATGCGGAGGTTGAATTTATAAAAGCCGAGCTTGCATTGAAAGGATTTAATACAGGCAAAACACCAAAAGCACATTACGAGACTGGAATTACCTCATCTATTGTTCAGTGGGGGGCAACTATGCCTGCAAATTTCTTATCACAAAGTGAAATTTCATACAATGCAACGGCCTCAAAAGAAGCACAATTAGAGCAAATTATGCTGCAGAAATACTATGCTTTCTTCTTTGTGGATTATCAATCTTGGTTTGAAAAACGCAGAACAGGATATCCTGTATTGCCAAGAGGAACCGGTATACCGGCCGAGAATATATTCCCTTCACGTGTTCCTTATCCTACTTATTTGCAATCATTGAACCCCACTAATTTACAGCTGGCGGTTACTTCAATGGGTGGAGACAAGAGTACAATTAAAGTTTGGTGGGAAAAATAGTAAATTCAACATTTTAAATTCATCACTATGAAAAGAATATTGGTATTCGGATTTCTGTTTCTGGCCTTTACTGTAAATGCACAGAATTTAGCTTCTAAATTGGAGGCAAAAACAATACAATTGCCCAATGGTTGGTCATTATCTCCGGCAGGTAGGTCTTTAGAACTTGGAGATCTTCCATTGAATATTGCGGTCTCTAGGTCAGAGAAATTAATGGCTGTCAGTAATAACGGACAAAGTATTCAGACCATACAGTTAATCGATCCTAAATCTGAAACGGTATTAGACAAGGTTGAAATACCCAAGTCTTTTTATGGCTTAAAATTCAGTGCTGATGATAAATTTTTATATGCTTCTGGTGGAAATGATAATTGGATCCTTAAATATGAAATAGTTGGTTCCAAATTGCAAATCAGGGATACCATTAAACTAGGAGAACCATGGCCTGAGAAGATATCACCCGTAGGGATTGAAATTGATGATAAGGCAAACGTACTATATGTTGTGACCAAAGAAAACAATACGCTTTATGTTGTTGATTTAAAAAGCAATAAAATACTTTACAAGCAAAATATTGGTTTTGAAGGTTATACCTGCGTATTATCACCTGATGGGAATATGCTTTATATTTCTTTATGGGGAGGCAAGAAGGTGGCTTTATTTGACACCAAACTTCGTAAAATTACCAAGCATATTGATGTGTCTTTTAACCCGAATGAGCTGATTTTAACTCGGGATGGCAAAACATTATATGTTGCAAACTCACAAGATAATAGTGTCTCTGTAATTGATGTAAATGCTCAAAAAGTAACAGAAGTATTGGATGCGGCAATATATCCTAATTCGCCTATTGGTTCAACAACCAATGGATTGGCACTTTCAACTGATGAAAAAACGCTGTACATAGCGAATGCAGACAATAACTGTCTGGCAGTATTCAATGTAGGCTTGAAGGGTAAAAGTGTTTCTAAAGGCTTTATTCCGGTGGGTTGGTATCCCACCAATGTTCGGGTACTAAAAAATAAGATTTTTGTTAGTAATGGAAAGGGATTTTCGTCTTTTGCAAACCCTCTTGGCCCGCAGCCTGTCCGTAAAGATGTAAAATCTGAATCTCATAAGGGTGAATTGCCCCAGGCTAATAGCCGATTGCAATACATAGGTAGCCTGATGAAGGGAACAATGAGTATTATTGATGTTCCTTCAGTTACTGATCTGGAAGTTTACTCAAAGAGTGTTTATAAAAATACACCTTATAAAAAAGATAAGGAGCTAATCACTGATGGTGAAATGGGAAATCCAATCCCTAAGAAAGTAGGTGATCCTTCGCCCATTAAATATGTATTTTATGTGATCAAAGAGAATCGTACCTATGATCAGGTTTTTGGAGATATTAAGGAAGGCAATGGCGATTCAACGCTTACTCTTTTTGGCGAAAAATATACTCCAAATCAACATAAATTGGCAAAAGAGTTTGTGCTACTCGACAACTTTTATGTAGATGCCGAGGTTAGTGCTGATGGGCATAATTGGTCAATGGGAGCCTATGCAACTGATTTTCTTGAAAAAACCTGGCCTACTTCTTATGGTCGCCGAGGCGGACAAAATGATGGTTTAGGTCGACGAACGGTGGCCAATAATAAGGATGGTTTTATTTGGGATATGTGTAAAAGACAAGGGGTTTCTTTCAGAACCTATGGCGTTTTTGCTGATGGATCACAAGGTAATATCCCAGTTCTGGATGCTGAACATGTTAGCTCAACTTTTACCGGTTATTACGACCAGAAAGTGAAGGATGTTGATCGTTTTGAACAATGGAAAACTGATTTTGATGGTCTTATTGCCAAAAATGCAGTGCCTCAATTGAGTACAATACGTTTAGGTGCAGATCATACTCAGGGTTTGGGCGTAGGTAAGCCAACACCTTATGCCTGCGTGGCAGATAATGATGAGGCTGTTGGAAAATTAATAGAGCATATTAGTAACAGTTCTATTTGGGCGCAGTCGGCTATTTTTATATTGGAAGACGATGCTCAGAATGGCCCTGATCATGTGGATGCTCATCGTTCTATTGCTTTTGTAGTAAGCCCTTATACCAAACGAAAATACCTTGATAATACCATGTATTCAACTTCAGGGATGCTCAGAACAATGGAGCTGATTCTAGGATTGCCTCCTATGACTCAGTATGATGCTGCTGCAATGCCCATGTTTAGGAGTTTCACGAATATTCCAGACAATACTCCATTTAAATCTCTTCCTTCAAACGTAGACTTAAATGAAACAAATAAAATTGTTTCTAAATGGTCAAAAATATCGGATGGTTTTAATTTCGCTGAAGTTGATAAAAATGATGATCGTTTATTCAACGAAGTGCTTTGGAAAGGCCTTAAAGGTGATGATTCAGAAATGCCTGCACCAAGAAGGAGTGCATTTTTAAAACTTGAAAACAAAAAAATGGATAATTAATTTTTAATCAGGATTCAATTTTTATAAAAAAAGCTCCAAACATTACGTTTGGAGCTTTTTGTTTTAGAATGATTTTTGTTAATCTGTTTCTGCCAAATAAATTCTAGAGTAAAGCAGAATCATAAACTACTACCTTTTCCCAAAGATGACTGTAGTTCTTTGCAAATTCTTGGTGGATAGCATGCGTTTGATATACTGCCTGACCTTCAACATCATCAAAGTAAATAAGCTCTGAAACGCCCCAGCTACTGTCTATCACACTTCGCTTTTCAGTGTTTGCAACAATGCCGATATGTATCTCACGAACAGTTTCAATATTCTTTAATGTTTTGATCCCCTTGATCAGTTCCTGTCGGTCTTCTTCTGATCCAGTTCTCTTAAGCCAGAAATATACCTGATGGGCGATACCATATTTTTTAGATGTTGGAGCTAGTGTCATTGCGGTTGCAGCTGTGCCGGCTGTAAGTGCAGCGGCAGTACTTAAAAATTTTCTTCTAGTTGATTTGTTCATAGTATATAGCTTTAAATAAAGCTTAAAGAAATAATGTTTGAATGATCTTTTATTTTTTTATCGCGCTGGTATCCATTTCCCAGTTATCTGTTCTGAATAAATTGACCGGTAATCCTTCTTTATTAAATAAATTGGGTGTATCTGTATTGTTGAATGAAAAACGAACGGCTACAGGAGTCTTTATATTTTTATTAGATACGATCACACTGTTTCCTGCAATTTTTGCCTGTGCCGCAACAAATACTTTATCCTCACCTGCAATTTCAAAACTGCTGATCTTATCCCCTTTTACCATTAAACCATTTCCAGCATTTGAAAATTGAATTTTTATTTTATCTTTTTCAATGCTATGCGTGCTATAAACCGGACTTTGACAAGCAATGTCCGCAAATCCATAGGCGCTGTTCAATGCCAGATCTGATAAACGTTTAGCAACTTCAACTTTTAAAGTTGGATGAATATTGGTGGTGTCGGGCACCAGGTCTGAAACCACTACCATACCTGTATTTGGATGGCGGGCCGATTTGGTTTGTGTTTCCCGCAAAAGCGCTCCAACATTTTTAAAACCATAAGAGAAAGGTGCAATTTGTACAAAATAGAATGGAAAATTTTTATTCCATTGCTGACGCCATGCATCAATCATGCCTGTAAATAACTTCTCATACGCATAATATGTTCTGACATTGCTTTCTCCTTGATACCAGATGGCTCCGGCAATAGAGTAGTTTGTAATGGGGTAGATCATGGCATTATAGGCTAGTGCTGTTTTATGCGGCCAGCCTTGCGAAGTACTTAATTGCTCTGAACCCTTTTTAATAATTTTGTCGTTTTCAATCACATATTCTGGTGCCCAGGTTTCGGCAGGAGTACCTCCCCAATTTGAATTGATCAGGCCAATTGGGATATTCATTTTTTGATTTAAATTTTTACCAAAAAAATACCCGATAGCACTAAACTTAATCATTTCTTCAGGAGCACAAACAACCCATTGCCCATCTACGTTTTCTTGCGGAAAGGCTGAAGTTGATTTAGAAACATAAAACAAACGAATCTTATTATTAGTAGCATTCGGTGCTTCATCTTTACTTTCTTGTAGGTTTTGTGTACCCGACCATTCCATATTACTTTGTCCGCCACATACCCATACCTCTCCAATCAATACATCTTCTAATACGATCGTATTATTTCCTTGTAATGTGATTGAATACGATCCGCCAGCAGCTGGGGTTTTAATTTCTGTTATCCATTTGGCATCATTTGTAGCCTGGGCTTGATAGGTTGAATTATCCCATCCTACCGTAATGCTTATCTTCTCACCCGGTGCTGCCCAGCCCCATAACTTAACCGTTGATTTTTGCTGTAAAACCATGTGAGATCCAAGGATATTTGGAAGTCGCACATTTGCCGTTCCTGATAGGGCAATGAAGCAAGCCAGCATCAGTAATAAAAATTGTTTTTTCATGAATCTTCTTGTTTTTTCTTGATCAAACTAATTAGAGTTTCCTCCTTTAATAGTATATGAATTAATTTAAATATAAATGTTTTAACCGATTATTGAATTATTGATTCTTATTTCTAGTATTGATACTCGTTTTAATGTTTTGCCCATGCTCTAAAATCAATTAAGAATTTCCTGTTTTGAAAGATAATGCTGATTTTGGATTAAATATTATTAAAGAAATATCCATGAAGAAATTTATTAAGTTCTTGTTCTTTTTATTCCTGATTTGCACTGCATCTACACAGGTTTTTTCTCAGAAAATTAAGCATGTGATTTTAATCGGCTCGGATGGCTTTGGTGCCTACGCCTTTGAAAATGCTAAAGTACCTAATTTGAGGGCCATGATGAAGGAAGGCTCTTGGTCACTTCAGGCTAGAACTGTGCTCCCTTCTTCCAGTGCAGCAAACTGGGCTTCGATGGTAATGGGTGCTGGCCCAGAGCTTCATGGTTATACCACCTGGGGCAGTAAAAAACCTGATATGCCTGCAAGAGTGTTAGATGAGTATGGAATGTTTCCGAGTGTATATTCTCTGCTTCGTAAAGCAAAACCCGATAGCGAGATCGGAGTTATTTATGAGTGGGATGGTATAGGATATTTGTTTCCTAAAGCTGCAGTTAATAAAGATCAGAATGCTGATGGCGATATTGCCGTAACCCAAGCTGCTTCTACTTATATCAAAGAAAAAAAACCAAATTTCCTCTTTGTTCATTTACATGATGTGGATAGCGTTGGACATAAAATTGGACATGGAACGCCCGAATATTATGCAGCCATTGAGCGTACCGATACCCACATCGGTACACTCTTAAAAAGTATTGAAGATGCCGGAATTGCCGAAAGCACGGTCGTATTATTTACTGCAGATCATGGGGGTATCGATAAAGGTCATGGGCTCATCACGATGAATGAAATGCAAATTCCTTGGATTATTAAAGGCCCCGGAATTATCAAAAATCAGGAATTATCGCAAAGCATCATGACTTTTGATACGGCAGCCACTATGGCTGATTTATTGAAGTTAAAAACACCTCAGGTTTGGATAGGAAGGCCAGTAAAATTGTTTTAAAAAAGTAATTTGATTGCCAACACTGATTTTGCAAGCTTAATTAAATCGCATTCCGTTTCCATTTTACTGAAACATTTGAGCCCTCAGCAAGTATGACATTATCAGGCTGCTGTGCATTTAAAAATGCAAAATCTGGGCCATACATTTGTTCAAAGTCACAATTAATGCTGTAATCGATAACCTGATTGATTTTCCAGCTTGGATGGTTAATCCCATACTCGAGTGTTTTGTGCTCATTTACGCGCGTATATCCAAAATAATGTTCAAATATGAAGGCCTCTACGCTACCAGTTTTCATTGAATTACTTTTGGATTGGGCATTCACCTGAATAGTATTCCAATTATTATCCTTGTTCCAGGAATAATTAATTTTTTTTGAAGACTCAGTCAATTCCCAATCATGCTTTGTTTTTACAGCAGTATAGTGCTCTTTATACAGGTAATTTGCCATCCAAGCTACTGCTACATAGGGGACGGTTTCATTGATAAAAACCACTCCTCTTTTAAGAGTATCTCCATCCTTTCTTATCACATAAAACCTCAGATTTATTTCTTCAAAAGAGCCCAAATAAGGAATAGGCACGTTAAAAATCTTGGTTTTATTGAACATAAAACCCACTAAACTTACATAGCATTTGCCTTCAAAACTGTCTAGCTCAACTCCTTTTGGCAAGTATGGAATCAATATAGTTGGATCTACAGCATAATTGGCCATGATCAGATTTTCCCATTTTGCTTCCAGAAAATTCATACAATGATTTTTGTGTCTAAGCTATTGAAAAATCAGTATTAATACCATTTTAGGGTTTTAAAAATTCATTTTTTGACTTGTTTTTTATGAGCTTTTGAATTAGTTTATTCTTTAAAAAATCTTTTAAGGAATACCTTTCTGAAATCTCCTGATTTTCTCTTAATTTAAGGCGATCTAATTCTAAAAAATGAAGAAAATTTTGCGTGAGCAAGCTACGAAGTTTGCATTTGATCATTCTGATAAACCCTTGTTAAGGGTAGTTACAGGTGAGCATATTGAAATTGAAACCTGGGATGCAGGAATTGGATTTTTTAAAAGTGAGGCAGATAAGGCTATTCCTGCCAATCGACCTGGGTTTGACCGTACACCACCATTGGTAAACCCAATTGCCGGCCCTATTTTTATTGAAGGGCTTGATCGTGGGGATACACTGATTGTAAATATTCATGAAATTGAGGTAGAAAATACCTCATGGATAGCGGTTGGTCCAAAACGCGGGCCATTGGGTGAATCATCTCGATGGCCTGAACTTTCTTCAGAATATCATACCAAAATATTTAAGCATACACCTGGCGCAAGTGGAACTACCAAAGATGGCACACTTCATTTTAACGATAAAATCTCTTGGCCAATAACGCCGTTCATAGGCACTTTAGGTGTTGCTCCAGACAGAGATGTATGCAATAGTTTGGATGGTCAGGGTGACTGGGGTGGTAATCTGGATATTCGTGATTTTAAGCCTGGAAATAAAGTCTTTTTACCCGTTTATCATGAAGGCGGATTATTTTATCTGGGCGATGTTCATGCCAGCCAGGGGGATACCGAAATCACTGGTACAGCAGCCGAAACCCAGGCAAGGGTTCGATTATCTTTTGATGTGATCAAGGGTAGCAGACCACCAGGAATACGAATAGAAACCCCTGATTCAATCATCACTATACATGCATATCGTCCGCTAGAAGATGCAGTTCATCAGGCAACTGTTTTTATGATGGAATGGTTGATCAATTCGTTTGGCTTTACCCCAACAGATGCTTATTGCTTTGTAAGTACCTGCCCAGATTTCAGAATCAATATTTATCAAATGTGTAAAATTGGAAAGCTAAATTATGTTGCAGGCGCAGAAATCCCTAAGCGATATTTAGGATAGACCAAGATGAAATAAATTTGTTTTTGATTTAAAAATCTGCTTCAAACTGATACCTTTTATTTTACAAAATCTCTTTTCATTATCCTGTCATTTTCATTTTTTTGGTTGCGTTAAAACTACTCGTAAAAGAATATTTCATAGGTAATTACATGGCTTTGCTAGTATATTTTAATTAAATTGCCCCTATTACTCGTATAATTCTCTGTAAACCCTTTCATGTATGATCACTTTAAAAAATATACAAACAGAGGTGGATACTGGCTTTCTGTATAAGATCCTTGCAGAAAATGAAAAAGACCCGAATGTTGCCAAAGTTTTCATAGAAATGAGTGCCATTGAGCACGATCATGCATTAGCTTTTATGGCAAAAAACAATTTGGATCTGTCGCAACTTCCATTGCCTTCAGGCAGGGCTAGAATTCTTAAACTAATTGGTAAAATTTTTGGTTATGATTATATTTTGGGGGTACTGCTGGATACCGAAAAAAGTATATCCTCTTCAATTATTCATGCAAGACAACAAACTAAAACGACAAGTTCAATTTCTGATACTGCTCATGTTACTATTCTAAAGAATATTTTAAATAATCATACTGAAATATCAGGTTCAAACTTGGCCAGGTTTGAAAAAAGACATCGCTCTGTTGGTGGAAATGCATTACGGGCAGCGGTGCTTGGTGGAAACGATGGCTTAGTATCAAATTTCAGTCTGGTAATGGGTATTGCTGGCGCCACAAGCGGGCAAAGTGAGGTATTACTTACCGGGCTTGCAGGTCTTTTAGCGGGAGCACTTTCAATGGCTCTTGGCGAATGGATTTCTGTAAAAAGCTCACAGGAACTCTATGAAAACCAGATGCAGCTGGAAATGGAAGAATTGGAAACCAACCCAGAGGGTGAAGAACAAGAACTTTCATTAATATACATGACTAAAGGTATACCTGAAGCTCAGGCTAGGGCAATGGCAAGTGAGATCATGACCAACAAAGACCATGCCCATGAAATACTGATCAAAGAGGAACTGGGTATTAACCCTGAAGATTTAAAAGGCTCTGCTATGGAAGCAGCAATCACCTCGTTCATACTATTCGCTATCGGAGCAATTATTCCGGTTATTCCATTTTTCTTTTTGAGTGGAATAGCTGCTGTATTATTTAGTGCATTGCTTAGTGCTGTAGGTTTATTTCTAATTGGTGCAGCTATTACGCTATTTACCGGAAAAACGATCTGGTACTCAGGGGCTAGGCAGGTATTTTTTGGCCTAACAGCAGCAGCTATAACTTATGGAATTGGAACTTTGATTGGTGTTTCGCTTGGATAAAATCCTTTTTCCTGTAATTTTAGCTCAATCTTTTTTTATGATTTATAAGTGTAACTTTTGTAACAATAATTCCTTTTTGCTTGTGAGATCTTTGTAGGGAGATAAAAAACATTATGGAAATATTAGGTTACATTCTTGCGGTAGTGGTTGGTGTTTCACTTGGGCTGATTGGTAGTGGTGGTTCCATTCTTACTGTACCAATCCTGGTTTACATAATGGGAGTTAATCCGATATTGGCAACAGCCTATTCATTATTTATTGTAGGATCTACTGCTTTAGTGGGCGGTGTGCAAAGTGCATTACAAAAAAGAGCCGACTTTAAAACCGTCTTCATCTTTGGAATTCCTTCCATTGCTGCCGTATATATCACTCGAATGTGGCTGGTACCATTGATTCCTGCTGAATTATTTTCAATAGGCTCTCTGGTCATCACCAAATCGATTGGTATTATGGTGCTTTTTGCTATCGTGATGATATTAGCCTCTGTGAGTATGATCAGGCCTGGAATAGAAACTGATGAAAATGAAGATAAACCCCTGCATTACAATTATCCTCTGATCTTATTAGAAGGTTCTGTTGTTGGCTTGCTTACCGGTTTAGTTGGTGCAGGTGGTGGATTTCTTATAATTCCTGCTCTCGTTATTTTAGCACGTATGCCTATGAAGCTTGCCGTAGGAACGTCTCTTTTTATTATTGCTGCAAAATCTCTGATTGGATTTATAGGCGATCTGCAGGGTGCTCAGGTTATTGACTGGAAGTTATTGGGAACCTTTACCGGTCTTGCAGGCATAGGAATTTTCATTGGAATATACCTTTCCAAAAAGATCAGTGGTGATAAACTTAAAAAATCATTCGGCTGGTTTGTATTGATAATGGGTATTTATATTTTCGTCAAAGAGCTGTTCTTCCCTTCTTCAGGCGGAGGTCATTAATATGGAAAACGATCAAAATTTTGAAGAAAGATCTTCAAAGGTCCTAGGTCAGAGTTTTTGGAATGATCAATATATTGCCAATACAACCGGCTGGGATCTGGGTCAGGTTTCGCCACCACTGAAGGAATATACTGATCAGCTCCTAGATAAAGATCTCAGGATACTTATTCCGGGATGCGGCAATTCCTATGAGGCAGAATATCTTCTTAAAATGGGTTTCACAAATATAAGCCTGATCGATATAGCCCCTGATCTGGTGGAAAGATTGAAATCGAAATTTAAATCCGATCCGCACATCAAAATTATTTTAGGTGATTTTTTTAGTCACGAAGGTGAATACGATCTGATTTTGGAGCAAACATTTTTTTGTGCGCTGGATCCTGTTTTGCGAAAAAGCTATGTTGGGCAGATGAAGAAACTGTTGAAAAATGGAGGCAAACTCGCAGGATTATTGTTTGTTAAAGAGTTTGAGAAAGCTGGTCCGCCTTTCGGTGGGTCAAAACAAGAATACGAGTTACTGTTTGGAAATGATTTTGAATTGAAGGTAGTTGAGTCATGCTATAACTCCTTTGATAAAAGAGCAGGAACTGAAATGTTTGTTGTTTTAGTTAAGAAATGATCAATAATGAATGCTTCCAATTGTAACCTTTGTTACCGAGCTGCTGAAATAAAGTTCTGATTTTTGTATAACAAAATTAAAATAATATGGAAAATTTATCTACGAATGCAATGCCTAGAATTGGTGACTTAGCTCCTGATTTTGAAGCTGTTACCACCACTGGTAATTTGAAATTTTCAGAATATAATAAAGGTAGTTGGGTAGTATTTTTTTCGCATCCGGCAGATTTTACTCCTGTTTGTACAACAGAGATGAGCGGTTTTGCATTGGAAAAAGATTTTTTTGCTGCGCATAATACAAAGCTTATTGGTTTAAGTATAGATAGTATTCATGCTCATATTGCATGGGTTAATGCGGTAAATGAAAAAACTGGAGTATTATTTGAATTTCCGATTGTTGCAGATATTGACATGAGCGTCTCAAAGCTCTATGGTATGCTTCAGCCTGGTGAAAGTGAAACTGCAGCTGTCAGAGCAGTTTTTATTATGGATCCGATTGGAAAAGTAAGATTGATCATGTACTATCCTTTAAATGTTGGAAGGAATATGGAGGAAATAAAGAGAACTCTGCTTGCTCTTCAAGTTTCTGATGAGTACAAAGTAGCAATGCCATTAAATTGGCAACCCGGTGATAAAGTAATTGTGCCTGCACCAAAAACGATTGAAGCTCTTGCTGAGAGAAAAAGCAGCAATCTTGAAATGGTTGATTGGTACCTTGCTAAAAAATCACTTTAATAGATTATTTAAATATTAAAACTAAAAATTATGTTTTTTCAACACATTTATGATAAGAGCCTTGCACAGGCAAGTTACTTTATCGGTTGTCAGAAGGCCGGAGTAGCGGCAGTTATAGATCCGAAGCGTGATGTGGATACTTATATTGAGATCGCTAAGGCAAATAATATGAAGATCACTCATATCTTCGAAACTCATATTCACGCTGATTTTCTGGCAGGTTCTCGTGAGCTGGCAAAATTAACAGGAGCAGAAATGTATTTATCTGATGAAGGCGGATCGGGATGGGAGTATGAGTTTGACCATCATGGTCTAAAAGATGGAGATGTTGTAGCAATTGGAAACCTGACAATGGAGGTTTTGCATACTCCTGGTCATACTCCGGAAAGTATAAGTTTTCTGTTAACGGATAATCCTGCTACCAAGGAACCAGTGATGCTCTTTACAGGCGATTTCGTCTTTGTAGGGGATATTGGCCGTCCTGATCTGTTAGAAAAAGCAGCAGGCATGGTCGGAACTATGGACGCAGGAGCAAAGCAAATGTATCAGTCGATCAATAGATTCTCATCGCTTCCCGATTACATTCAGGTTTGGCCGGGACATGGTGCAGGATCTGCATGTGGCAAGGCATTAGGGGCAGTTCCTAGTACAACCGTTGGGTATGAGAAAGTAAGAAACTGGGCTTTCCATTATGAGAATGACGAAAAAGGCTTTGTTCAATATCTGCTAGCCGATCAGCCGGAGCCACCAAAGTATTTTGCAATGATGAAAAAACTGAATAAGGTTGATCGTCCCTTGCTAACTGAAGTGCCGGCACTGAAAAAATTAAGTGCTGCCGAGCTGAAAGATGCAATGGCCAAAGGTATGAAAGTACTGGATGCAAGAGATAAAGTTGACTTTGCTGCAGGATTTATTCCCGGCACAATGAATATTCAGGGAAATAATTCCTTCGCTACCTGGGCAGGATGGTTTTTGAAATATGATGAACAGTTCATCATCCTGTCTGATGAATCTCAACTGGACGATCTGACAAGAAAACTAATGCGAATTGGACTAGACAATATCTACGGCTATGTTCCTTCAACCTCTGTTTGGACAGAAGCTGGTGGTGAACTGGAAAAAGCAAATGTGATCTCTATGGAAGAGGCTAAAAAGCTGATGAAAGAAGATGTTCAGATTGTTGATCTCAGGGGAGTTTCAGAGTATAATTCAGGACATATTGCCAATGCCGACAATGTATTTGTTGGTACCCTGCCTCAAAATTTGGATAAAATAAGTAAAGATAAAAAAGTGCTTATCCACTGCCAGGGCGGTGACAGAGCAGCTATTGCCTATTCAATCCTGGTAAAAAATGGTTTCAATAATATTGCCAATTATTCTGGCGGTATTAATGAGTGGGTCAATAAAGGTGAACCATTAGTATCATAAAATAGTTGTTTTCATTTGTTGTGTTAAAAGGCCGTCAAAATTGATTTTGACGGCCTTTTAATTTGCAACAAATGTTACAAACTTAGGATGGAAAAATGCCGATTTTTGTAGTGTTAAATTTATAAATATGAATATAGAACAGATTTATACCGGATGTTTGGCACAAGGTGCATATTACATCACCAGCAATGGCGAAGCTGCCATAATAGACCCTCTTCGTGAAGTTGAGCCATATTTGAGCAGACTCAGCAAAGATGGGGTTAAATTAAAATATATTTTTGAAACGCATTTCCATGCAGATTTTGTCAGCGGCCATGTAGATCTTAGTAAAGAAACCGGTGCCCCGATCGTTTACGGTCCGAATGCTGCCTGTGAATTTGATTGCATTTCTGCAGTTGATGGTCAGGAGTTTAAAATCGGCGACATAACTATCAAGGTTTTGCATACTCCCGGTCATACCATGGAAAGTACCACCTTTTTATTGAAGGATGAAAATGGTAAAGACTATTGTATTTTTAGTGGCGACACCCTATTTTTAGGTGATGTTGGTCGCCCTGACCTGGCTCAGAAAGCGGCGCATATGACACAAGATGAGCTTGCCGGCTTGCTTTATGATAGCCTAATGAATAAGATCATGCCATTATCTGATGATGTGATTGTTTATCCTGCTCATGGTGCCGGAAGTGCTTGTGGTAAAAATATGATGAAAGAAACAGTTGATACTTTGGGAAATCAAAAGCGCGTGAACTATGCTTTGAATCAGCCAGATAGAGAATCATTCATTAAAGCAGTTACAGAGGGCTTACTCCCGCCACCAGCATATTTTGGATTAAACGTAGCCATGAACAAAAAGGGATATGAAAGTTTTGAAACTGTACTAAGTCAGGGAATGAAAGCGTTAAGTGCTGATGAATTTGAACTTGCAGCTGAATCAACCGATGCCCTGATCCTAGATACCCGAGATAACACACTATTTTATCGCGGTTTTATTCCTCAATCTATAAACATTGGCTTAACTGGCGATTTTGCGCCATGGGTTGGCGCTCTTATTGTAGATGTAAAACAGCCAATACTCTTGGTAACAGATGAAGGTAACGAAGAAGAAACGGTTACCCGTTTAAGCCGTGTTGGATTTGATCATGTTATTGGTCATTTGAAAGGTGGTTTTAAGGCTTGGCTGGATGCAGGAAAAGAGGCCGATATTGTAGATCGTATTACTGCAGAGCAGTTTGCCAATGAAGTAAAGATTGGTTCAGATAAAGTTGTTGATGTGAGAAGGGAAAGTGAATATGCCGCTGAGCATGTTGAAGATGCCTATAACAGACCTCTGGCCTATATTAATGACTGGATCAAAGATGTTAACCCTAAAGAGCACTTCTTTTTACATTGTGCCGGTGGTTACAGAAGCATGATGGCGGCATCGATTCTTCAAGCTCGCGGGTTCAGAAACTTTACTGAAATAGCAGGAGGCTTTGGAGCAATAAGCAGTACAGCTATTCCAAAAACAGACTTTATCTGTCAAAGTAAAATCATGCATTCATAATTACGGCCCCTACATTTATACCTATATACTACAAAATAAGGGAGGCCATAAGCCTCCCTTATTTGTTCAGGATACCTTGATTTTTAATTCTTAAATTAGAGTGCTATGCAAGGCTTAGAAAAAAACAAATATCAATTTGCGCTACTTGTGTTGGTCAATGCATTTGTAGGGGCTATGCTTGGTTTAGAAAGATCCATTATGCCTGGCTTTGGAATGCTCGAGTTCGGGCTAAGTGCCAATGCAGCCTTGATGTCTTTTATTATTGCTTTTGGGATAAGTAAATCTCTAAGTAATTATGCCGTTGCTCAACTTTCTAAAAAGTTTACTCGTAAAACCATTCTGATCATCGGCTGGATTGCAGCTCTTCCTGTTCCATTTTTATTGATGTATGCACCAAGCTGGAATTGGGTCATAGCAGCCAATATTTTACTTGGAATTAATCAGGGTCTTGCCTGGAGCTCTACAGTGATCATGAAAATAGATCTTGTAGGTTCAAAGAGCAGAGGATTAGCGATGGGCATCAATGAGTTTGCTGGCTATCTTTCAGTAGGGCTTGCAGCCTGGCTGGCAAGCTCAATTGCAGCTGTTTATGGATATGCCTTTTTTCCGTTTATTCCGGGAGTCCTGTTTGCATTTGCAGGATTATTGATCAGTATGTTTCTGGTGAAAGACACCACTCATTTTGTGCATGCCGAAAGTTTAACTAGTAAGCTGCCAATCTTTCAAAATGTTTGGAAAGAAACAAGCTGGAAACATAGAAACCTGGGTTCAGTAAGCTTAAATGGTTTGGTAAATAATCTCAATGATGGGGTAGTCTGGGGACTGCTTCCAATGTTATTGATACAAAGAGGGTTTGGAATTACACAGATCGGAATTATTGCTGCAATTTACCCCGCAGTTTGGGGTATTTCACAATTATTCACTGGAAAAATGGGTGATACTCATTGTAAAAAACAAATAATTACTGCAGGAATGCTTTTACAGGCACTGGCAATTTTAATGGTAGCTATTGCGTCTGCTTTGCCATTATTGATTCTTGCTTCTATGCTTTTAGGATTTGGAACCGCCTTGGTCTATCCTAACTTTCTTTCAGTTATCGCCGAAAGTACCCACCCGAAGCAAAGGGCTGAAAGCCTGAGCATATTTAGACTTTGGAGAGATAGCGGCTATGTATTTGGAGCACTTTTGAGTGGGGTATTGGCAGATGCCTTTGGGATAACTTATTCCTTATTCATAGTTTCTGGAATTACAGCAACCGCTGGTATTATTGCAAATAAACGAATGTGCTGTACTGCAAAAACATTTTGGAAAAGTGACTATTGTTTACCCGCTTATTAAGATATTTCGAAGGGTCAATTAATATCTAAATTACGTATCCTGCCGTTTGTAACCTTTGTTACTCAGAAACGAAATCCAAGCCTTTACTTTTGTATTGTAATTTAATCAACAGGAGGATTTAGCATGAAAGATTTATTAACAAACAATTGGACTATTATTCGGTTTCTTCGTTTGGGAATTGGTTTGGCAATTATTGTTCAGGCAATTGTAGCCGCTGATCTATTATTTGGTTTAGCAGGTTTACTATTTACAGGAATGGCTGTGTTTAATGCAAGCTGCTGCGGATCAGGAGCCTGTGCAACAACTCCTCGCGTAAACAAAACCGGATCAAAGGATGTTTCCTACGAAGAGGTAGTTTAATAGTATTACCATAAAACCAGAAAGATGACCTTCAATGAATTGATACAATCTGACAAGCCAGTGCTTGTAGATTTTTTTGCAGAATGGTGCGGCCCCTGTAAAGTTATGGCCCCTATATTAAAAGAAGTAAAACAAGAGATTGGTGATGCGGCCAGTATCTTAAAAGTTGATGTCGATAAAAATCCACAAGCAGCTGCCGCATATCAGGTACAAGGTGTTCCAACTTTGATTCTTTTCAAAGAAGGTAAGGTACTTTGGAGGCAAAGTGGCGTGGTGCCCAAAAATGGGTTAGTTGGTGTGATTAAGAAATGCTCAATTTAAACTTATGATAAACTTTTTTAAAAGATTATTTGGCACCGAAGCCAAACCAGATTTGAAATTACTTATTGATGAAGGTGCTTATTTGGTTGATGTAAGAACGCCTCAGGAGTATGCACAGTCTAAGGTAAAAGGTTCTGTAAATATTCCATTGGATAGCCTATCCAGTCAATTAGCAAAATTCAAAGACAGGAAGCATATTATTGTGTTTTGCCGTAGTGGAAATAGAAGTTCTCAGGCTAAATCAATTCTTGACAGAAATGGATTTTCGAATGTTGTAAATGGTGGAACCTCAGATAATGTAAAGCAATTTGTAAAATAAATTCTAAGTATAAATAACTAAATTTATGAGTTCATACTGCATGCTATTAAGCTTGTTTCTGAGCTTATAATTCTCAAAAGCAATTTAAAGTGTTATGAAAACAATTATTGTAGATGTAAGAACACCAGATGAATACGATATGGATGGTCATGCCAAATGCAGCGTGAATTATCCACTGGATAGAATCGAAAATTATGTAGATACTCTGCGTGATTTTGATCAAATCGTATTGGTTTGCAGAAGCGGAAACCGTGCTAATATTGCAAAAAGTATTTTGGCTCAGCATGGTCTCACTAATGTCGAGAACAAGGGTGAGTGGCAAAATATTCATTGCAATTAAGTTAAATCAGATAATTTATAAATATGGAAAGCCTAAAAATTCTTATCCCTACTGATTTTTCTGTTCAGGCCGAATTTGCCTACCTAATGGTGAAGAAACTGGAAGAAAAAACTTCCATTGACATTCACTTTCTGCACGTATTAAATGTTCCGGATACAGTTTCAATGGATTCAAGAGGTGACATTCAAACCTGTGGTGAAATTGATGTGAACTTCGTGGTTAAACAGAAAGAAATTGCAGAAAGAAAATTGGAGAATCTGAAAGTTCTTTACGGGAATCACATTAACGTTCACCTGGTTTTGGGGAAAACAACGGATGCTATTTTGGATTTCTCAAATTCTCATGGCTTTGATTTAATTGTGATGGGAACCAAGGGCGCAAGTGGGATTAAGGAAATTCTTTCTGGCTCAGAGGCCCAGATAATTGCGCGCAGATCTAAAATTCCTCTATTATCATTAATGTGTGACCGTTCAGACCTTCAGATCCAGAATGTGCTGCTTGTGCATAATTTCAGTAATCCTAAAAAGGAGGGAATGGGATTGATGCATAAACTGATTAAAGCATTCAATACCAAAGTTCACTTTCTGCAGATAACTTCTGGAAAGGTTGAATCTGAATTAGGAAAGGTTGAATCAGACATGAAGCATTTTGCTGAGCTTAATGGCATAGTTAATTATGAATGCCATTTAATCAATGATAAAGATGTTGAGAATGGTGTTGTTCATTATAACCAAATCAATAATATGGACATTATCTGTATCGGCACCCATGGTAAGGGGAGCCTGTTCCATCAAAGTGCTACCGAGAAGCTTATTAACCATCTTTTTAAACCGATTATTTCATTTCACTTAAATTAAAATATGATTGAATTGCTAACACAGCCCTGGTCCTGGTGGTTTTCGGGGGCGATGATCGCTGCGATAATGTTCTTCCTTTTATTTTTTGGGCAGTCATTCGGGTTTTCGTCCAATCTTAGAACAATATGCTCAGCCGCAGGTTTGGGTAAAACGAATAAATTTTTTGACTTCAACTGGAAAAGCCAAATGTGGAATCTGGTTTTTCTTATGGGAGCTATTTTAGGAGGCTTTTTAACTAAACAATTTCTTTCTACAGATGCGCCGGTACAGATTGCACAATCAACAATTGAAGATCTATCCAGGCTTGGTATCGGAGCGCCAGAATCGTTACAGCCAGCAGAAATTTTTGGCTTAGAGGCCATGCTCTCCTTAAAAGGGTTTATGATCCTTGCCTTTGGAGGCCTTATGGTTGGTTTTGGTTCCCGTTATGCCGGTGGTTGTACCTCTGGGCATGCGATTAGTGGTTTGTCTGATCTACAAATACCGTCATTGATAGCCGTAATAGGCTTTTTTGCTGGTGGATTGATTATGACATTTTTAATTTTGCCTTTAATTTTTTAATCGATGAAATTTATAAAATTCCTTTTACTGGGTATAGTTTTTGGCATTGTAATGACCAAATCTGAAGCTGTTTCATGGTTTAGAATTCAGGAAATGTTTCGTTTTCAGGCCTTTCACATGTATGGAATTATTGGGACAGCCGTTACATTGGGAGTAAGTGGTGTTGCTTTAATAAAGAAGTTCAAAATACGCGATTATCAGGGTAACCCAATCGTGTTTAGTCCGAAAGACAGATCAGTAAGTAGATACCTTTTAGGAGGTAGTATATTCGGACTTGGCTGGGCTTTAAGTGGCGCTTGCCCCGGACCAATGGTAGTAAATGTGGGTTATGGATACTGGGCAATGGCAATTGTTTTCTTTTTCGCTCTTGTTGGGACTTATCTGTACGGTGTTTTAAAGAATAAATTACCTCATTAAAATTTCAAGCGATGTCTGAGAAGCAGGATGACAAAAATATACTGAACGATTTATTTTCAGTTATCAATAAACTGATCCTAGTGATGGTATTATTGATTTTTGTTATGATCGCCATTCCGATAGGGTATTATATTAGCAATCTGCCTAAAAAGCCGAAAGTGGTTTTGGATGATATGCCTACCGTTATTGCTGAAGTAAAAAAGCTTGTTCTTGAATATTGGACTGCTCCTGATGTAAATACTATTTCCGATGCAGCAGAAAAAGAAACTGTTGAATATGGCAGGGAGCTAATCGCTCATACCTCTAAATATCTGGGTCCAAATGGTTCTGTCATGCAGATCAGTAATGGTATGAATTGCCAGAATTGTCACCTGCAAGCGGGAACGGCAATTTTTGGTAATAATTATGGTTCTGTAGCGTCTATGTACCCTAAGTTTAGAGCCAGAAGTGGTGGAATTGAAAATATTCAAAAGCGCGTTAATGATTGCTTTGAAAGAAGCCTGAATGGTTCTGCACTAGATACCAATTCAAAGGAAATGAAGTCGATCGTTGCTTATATCAACTTTTTGGGAACCAATGTGAAGAAGGGTGAAAAAGCCGCAGGATCCGGGTTTAAGGATCTGGCTTATCTCGACAGGGCTGCTGATCCCGACAAAGGTAAAGCGGTTTACACGCTTAAATGTGTAAGCTGCCATCAGGCTAATGGTTCAGGTTTGTTGAATCCCGAAAAGTCTGAATATACTTTTCCTCCTTTATGGGGAAATAACAGTTATAATGATGGAGCCGGGCTGTATCGTGTTAGCAATTTTGCTAAATATGTGAAATACAATATGCCAATCGGTGTAACGCATGAAAATCCTCAGTTGAGCGATGAAGAAGCTTGGGACATTGCTGCCTATGTAAATTCTCAGGCCCGTCCGCATATTAATGTGCCAAAAGACTGGCCAGATAAGTCTAAAAAACCGGTTGATCATCCTTTTGGACCTTATGCAGACAATTTTACTGAAAAACAGCACAAGTACGGGCCATATAAGCCTATTTCAGAGGAACAAAAGAAACGCGAAGCTGCCGCTGCTGCTCAAAAAAAAATATAGGGTCAATTTCTTAAATTAAATCTATGGAGAATAACAGGAGGGGATTTTTAAGAAAAGTAGGTGCAATTGGTGCTGGAGCGGCATTGGTTTCTGCAAATCCTATTATTTCAATAGCTGAAGAAATTTCAGATCATTCGATTGATACTTTAATAGAATCAGAATTTACCATTTCCATTTTACAAACTACAGATGTTCATTGTCAGGTACATCCTCATGATGAACTTTTTTGGGAAAATGAGCAGTCAGTCTTTCGTAAAACAGGTGGCTATGCTCACCTTGCAACTTATCTGAAGAAGGAAAAGAAAAGAAACCCTGATACCTTTATCATCGATACCGGCGATATGTTTCAGGGAAGTGAACTTTCTGTAAAGACATCCGGCAAGGCAATGGTTCCGGTTTTGAATGAGCTTGGCTATGATCTCTACCTGCCCGGTAATTGGGAGGTTATTTATTATAAAAAGGCAATGCAAACTTTGCTGGGCTCCTTAAATGCGCCCAAAGTTTGTGCCAACATGTATCATGATCTGGGTGATGGTAAGAAGGGCGAATTGATATTTCAGCCTTATCATATCTGGAATGTAAAAGGTGTTAAAATTGGTTTTATCGGATATACTGACCCTTTGGTCCCACTCAGGCAATCACCAAGCTATAGTAAAGGCATCATTTACACAAAACCGGAAGAAAATCTTGCTCATTATGTAGATGTATTAAGAAATCAGGAGCAATGTGCCTATGTCTTAATGTTATCTCATTTAGGCCTTTCACAGCAAATTCACATCGCTAATCTACCGGAATGTGAAGGCGTTGATTATATTTTAGGTGGTGATACACATGAACGTGTTCGCAAGCCTATTCAATGTAAATACGCTAAAGTAGTTGAACCTGGTGCTTTTGGTTCTTTCGTTGGGAAACTCGATCTCCGAATCAAAGATGGTAAGGTAGTTCAGGACGATTATTCATTGGTTGAAATAGACTCAACAAAATATAAAGCAGACAAAAGTATTAGCCGTTTGATAGCAGAAAATGAAGTTCCCTTTGAGGATGATATCAATACCATAGCCGGATACAGTACTATTCCCCTATATCGTTATTTTGTGATTGAAAACACCATCGATACGCTTATTCTGGATGCTTTAAAATGGAAGATCAAAGAAGCCGATATCGTTCTATCGAATGGTTTCAGATTTTGTCCGCCAAATGTAACTGTTGACTCAACTGGAAATATTCCAATTACAAATGGCTACATCTTTGATATGCTTCCTGTAGATAGTGTAGTAAGAACCGGCTCGGTATCAGGAAAACAAATTGCCGACTGGCTTGAAAAGGAATTGCATAATGTATTTGCAAAAGATGCTTCTCAACGTTTTGGTGGCTGGGTAATTAAGTTTAAAGGAATGACTATTAGTTTCAATGCCTTTGCTGATCCAGGAAAACGGGTTAAAGAGGTTGCAATTGGTGGGAAACCATTAGATTATGGTAAAAACTATCGTATTTGTGCATGTGAGCGGGATGGTGATCCTCTGGATATGCTTTGTAGAATGAGAGGGGTTTTTGATGCAAGTAATACTCCTTTTACATTACATTCTGTGTTAAAAGAATATTTAAAGCTAAATTCACCTGTAACTCCTGAGCCTCCACTTTCTGCAAAAGTACTGGATGCTCCGCAAAAATTGCTTACTCAGGTTACAGGTGTCAATTATCAATTTCGCTAATTTAAAAAAGATGAAAAAAATCCTTCTTGTTATGATGCTGTTTGTTGTTTCAAATAGCCTTAGTGCTCAATCAGCAAACGGCCAGGTGGCCACTGCCTCAAAGTATCAGGGACTGAAAATTGTTTTTCAGCTCACCTCGGCTGATACTGTGATTCATCAGACATTAATGAGCCAGTTGAAAAATTACTACAGTGTTGCCCCTGATACAAAATTTGAAGTGGTTTGCCACGGAGGAGGCTTAAATATGCTGTTGAAAAAGACCTGCGTCATTCAAGATCAGATCAAAGTGTATGCTGATCAAGGAGTAAGTTTTGTAGCATGTGAATTTGCTATGAAAAAGAGAAATGTCACTAAAGAAGAGTTAGTTGATGGAGCCGGTACAGTTATTTCGGGGGTTCTGGAAATAGCAAAAAAACAACAGGAAGGCTGGAGTTACATTAAGCTTTAACACCATTATTCTGCTTCCCGATTAAACCCAATTTAAATGAGATCTATTTTCTACTTGGCTTTGCTATGCCTTATTTTATTTCAGTTTGATGAGCTAAAAGCTCAGCACCAGGATGTTAATGAGCGTCCTGAAATGTACAAAAGCAAGGGCGCAAATGCCGTGGATACTGGTTCTATACTTGGTGCTTTTAAAGGAGGGAAGGTACAAGGGCATTTCAGGTATTTTTTTATGAATACTGTCAACGAAGGCTCATTAACAGATTATTATGCAAATGCTGCCGGAGGTGGTCTAAGGTTTGAAACAGCAAAATTTCATAATTTTCAATTCGCTATAAGCGGTTTTTATATTTTCAATATTGGTTCTTCTGACTTGACAAAGCCAGATCCGATTAGCGGACAACTCAACCGCTATGAGATTGGTTTATTTGATCTGGAGGATCCTTTAAATAAAGGTGATATTGATCGTTTGGAAGAATTTTATCTAAAGTACCATTTTAATAAATCATCGCTCATATTTGGTCGCCAATTACTTAATACTCCATTTGTTAATCTTCAGGATGGTAGAATGAGGCCAACCGGAACAGATGGTCTTTGGGCCGAGATCAATGAAATTAAAGGTCTTAAGATTGAAGGTGGCTGGCTATATGCTATTTCACCACGAAGTACAACTAAATGGTATACTATTGGAGAAACCATTGGGATATATTCTGCAGGTTTAAATCCAGATGGGACTCCATCAAAATATCCAAACAATATTAAAAGTAATGGAGTGGCTTTGATGGGGATAAAAACTAATCTTACTAAGCATTTAAAGCTTCAGGTCTGGGATATGTACACCGAAAATGTTTTTAATACTGCGATGCTACAGTCTGATCTTGTTGTTCCAATTAAAAATGAAACCAACTTTATTTTTGCAGCTCAAATAATAAAACAAGATGCGGTCAATTATGGGGGAAATCAGGACCAGTCTGCCAGCTATTTTTTAAAGGATGGCCGCTCTTTAAGCTTTGGTGCAAAGCTTGCATTGAAAAATAAAACCTGGGAGACTTCCCTGAATTATAATCGCATTACAGCAGAAGGGCGATATTTAGTTCCAAGAGAATGGGGAAGAGATCCATTTTTTACTTTTCTTCCGCGGGAGAGAAATGAAGGATTTGGCGATATGCATGCAATTATGGCTAAACTGGATTATAAATTACCAAAGTCGGGTTTTAAAACATCCCTTGCAGCTGGCTATTATAAGCTACCAGATGTAAAGAATTATGCAATGAATAAATATGGGCTTCCTTCTTATACTCAGATTAATACAGATTTTAGATATACCTTTGCTAAAGCGTTAAAAGGTTTGGAGGCACAACTTCTTCTGGTGGCTAAGATCAATGCTGGCCAAACCTATGGTAACAGTAAAACGGTGATTAATAAAGTAAATTTGTTTCAAACTAATTTTGTTTTAAATTTTCATTTCTAATGATAGCTAACCTAGATAAGCTTAAGAGCATTTTTGAGCCTCAGTTAATACAGGAGATTCAACAATTCGGGATCTTTCAAACCTTTAAAGAAGGTGATCTGATCATGGATTATGGTAAGTATGTACGCATGATGCCGATCGTTTTGCAAGGCACTGTGAAGGTTTCTCGTTTGGACGAAAAAGAAAACGAGATATTATTGTATTATTTATCAAGCAATGAAAGCTGTTCAATGGCCTATAGCTGTTGCCTGGAGGCTAAAAAAAGTGAGGTTAGGGCTGTAGCTGAAGACAATGTTGAACTGATTGCTATTCCACATCTTAAACTAGATGACTGGCTGTGTACCTACCCAAGCTGGAAAAATTATATTATGCGCAGTTTCAATGAGCGCTTTATCGAACTATTAAAATCAATTGAAAGTATCGCTTTTCATAAGCTGGATGAACGATTGATCGCTTATTTGAAAGAAAAGCAGCGATTGAGCGGCTCTAGTGTTATCAAGGCTTCTCATCATTTAATTGCCGATGAAATGGCTACTGCAAGGGTGGTCATATCCAGACTTTTGAAGCAGCTTGAAAATGAAAATAAAATCATTCTATATCGGAATGAGATAAAACTACTCGCTTCTTTTGGCTAATCGGGCCTCTTTGATCTACAAAAAAGACTTCTTTTATTATTTAATATCACAAAAGAAATTTTACGATATTGCTTTTCTGAATCTGGCACTTATGAATTAGCCAGATCAGATTTACAAAGCAGATGAAAAATTTTTTAGATCAGGACTTTCTACTTGAAACCAACACAGCAAAAACACTTTATCATAATTTTGCTGCCAAATTACCAATCATAGATTATCATTGCCATCTTCCTCCAAACCAGATCGCAGACGATTCAAACTTCAAAAATCTGACACAAATCTGGTTGTATGGCGATCATTATAAATGGCGAGCTATGCGAGCCAATGGCATTCCTGAAAAATATATTACAGGAGATGCCAGTGATTATGAAAAATTTGAAAAATGGGCTGAAACCGTTCCTTATACCTTAAGAAACCCTTTATATCACTGGACACATCTAGAACTACAACGATATTTTGATGTCTATGATATTCTTTCGCCAGCAACTGCAAGAAAAATCTATGATGAGTGTACGGCTAAACTTCAAACTCCTGAATATTCTGTTCGCCGCTTGATTCAAAAGATGAATGTTGAAAGTATTGGAACAACCGACGATCCGTTAGATGATCTATTTTTTCATCAAAAGATCAAGGCAGATGGATTTTCAGTAAAGGTATTGCCATCATTCAGGCCTGATAAGGCAATGAATGCAGATAATGTCCAGGAGTTTAATTCCTACATCAAAAAGCTGGCCGAAATTTCTGGACAGCAGATAACTAATTTCAATCAATTTCTGGATGCTTTAAAAGGCAGGCATGATTTTTTTGCTCAGCATGGTTGTACTGTTTCTGATCATGGCCTAGAACGGCTTTATTGTGAAGAATATACAGATGCTGAAATTGAAGGCATTTTTACTAAGATCCTTGACCAGCAGATTTTAACAAGCGCTGAAGTTTTAAAATTTAAGTCATGCATGCTCATTAATCTGGCCATTTGGGATCATGAAAAGGGCTGGGTTCAGCAATACCATGTTGGTGCGCTCAGAAATACTAATACCAGACTTTTAGATCAACTTGGTCCGGATACCGGATTTGATTCCATTGGCGATTTTTCGCAGGCAGCAGGGCTATCGAAATTTTTAAATAAACTCGATTCAACCAATAGGCTGACTAAGACCATATTGTATAACCTCAATCCGGCCGACAATGAAATGCTTGCAGCTATGGCTGGTAATTTTAATGATGGCACCATAGCAGGGAAGATCCAGTTTGGTGCAGCCTGGTGGTTCCTTGATCAGAAACATGGAATCATAGATCAGATTAATTCATTATCAAATATGGGTCTCTTAGGTCGCTTTATTGGTATGATTACTGATTCAAGAAGCTTTCTTTCCTATCCTCGACATGAATATTTTAGAAGGATACTCTGTAATTTGATTGGAAATGATGTAGAAAATGGCGAGTTACCTGCTGATACCGAATGGCTTGGTAAAATGGTTGAGAATATTTGCTACTTTAACGCATTGAAATATTTTAATTCATAATAAAATTAAAAACAGGTCTGATTTGAAAAAGCCCATATTAACTAGTTTGCAGCCAATGTCGAATTATCGCTGGACGATATGTTCACTGGTCTTTTTCGCCACAACCATCAACTACCTCGACAGACAAGTGATCAGCTTGCTAAAACCGATGCTAGAGAAGGAATTTAATTGGTCGGAGTCTGATTATTCAAATATCGTGGCTTCGTTCCAATTGGCCTATGCTTTGGGTATGCTGGGCGTAGGTAGTATCATTGATAAAATTGGTAGTAAACTTGGTTATGCAGTATCGCTAATTCTTTGGAGCATAGCTTCTATTATGCATGCATTTGCAACCTCTACATTTGGTTTTGGTGTGGTAAGAGCATTTCTGGGAGTGACTGAAGCAGGGAACTTTCCAGCAGCCATAAAAACAGTGGCAGAGTGGTTCCCAAAAAAGGAAAGAGCCTTTGCTACAGGTATTTTTAATAGCGGGACCAATATTGGAGCGGTGATAGCACCTTTAATCGTACCATGGATCGCCTTAACCTACAGCTGGCAAATGGCTTTTATCCTAACAGGTGCCGTTGGGTTTTTATGGCTTATTTTTTGGTTCCTACTTTATACTTCTCCTGCTAAAAATAAATTTGTTAATGCTGCTGAACTCCAGCATATTAATAGTGATGAGGATTCTGAAGTTATTGAAGGTGCTGAGGTTCAAGCAGATATCCCATGGAGTAAATTATTGACGTATAAGCAAACCTGGGCTTTTGCCGTTGGTAAATTTTTATCTGACGGAGTATGGTGGTTCTTCCTATTCTGGCTTCCTGCATTCTTGATTTCTGAATATGGTCTTGTTGGAATGGAGATCAGTTTTCCTGTTGCAGTTGTTTATCTGATGGCGGGTGTTGGTAGTGTTGCGGGGGGCTGGCTTCCGATGTGGCTTATGAACACAAAAGGCTGGAGCATGGTTCGCGCCAGAAAAACAGCCATGCTTATTTATGCTTTTATCCCCATTTTAGTAATGTTCTCACAGGCGGCAGGCTCCTATAATATGTGGTATGCTGTTATAGTAATTGGTGTTGCGATGTCTGCGCATCAGGCATGGTCGGCTAATATTCTGACCACTGTTTCAGACATGTTTCCAAAAAAGTCTATTGGGGCTGTTATTGGAATTGGCGGCATGTTCGGTGGTTTTGGAAGTATCACAGTTGCAAAATCGGCTGGTGCTTTGCTAGATTATTACAAAGCGCAGGGTAATGTTCAAACCGGTTATTATATTCTATTCCTCTTCTGTGGAACTGCATATCTGATTGCCTGGTTTTTGATGTTTCGGGTTTTAGCGCCTAAAATGACACCAATTCAGCCTGGAGTTAAATAATCGAAATAATCTGGACATAAAATCGAAGGTTCACAATTTGTAAAACCGAGATGTTTATTCTAATTTCATAGATGAAATACTTGGCTCATATCAGTGAAAAGTATTTGTTAATCCATCAATAATTTAATTAAAATGAGATCAGAACAGAATCGCAGATCCTTTATTAGAACTTCAGCCCTTACTGCGGCAGGAATTGGTTTAGGTATCAATGGTTTCGCTGAAAACCTTGGTCCCGCTTCGAGGCAATTGTTTGCAGGAGGCACAAGAGTAGGGATTATAGGGCTGGATACCTCTCATTGTATTGCTTTTACAAAAGCGCTAAACAATCCGGCGGCTGGTATTGAGTTTGGAGGATTTAAAGTGCTTGCTGCCTATCCTTATGGTAGCAGGACAATACAGAGCAGCTTTGACAGGATTGCGGGTTTTACTGTAGAAATGAAAACCCTTGGCGTTGAAATAACGGGCTCAATTGCTGATCTCTTAAAAAAGGTTGATTTCATTCTTTTAGAAACGAATGATGGTCGGCTACATCTGGAACAAGCCCTAGAGGTAATCAAAGCAGGTAAGCCTTTGTTTATTGATAAACCTATTGCAGCTTCACTGGCAGATGCTGCTGCAATTTTTACAGCTGCAAAGAAGGCAAATGTTGGTGTTTTCTCTTCTTCATCTTTAAGATATACTAGTGGTGCGCAAGAACTTGCTGCGGGTAAGCTTGGAAAAGTTCTGGGAGCCGAAACATATAGTCCATGTCATCTAGAAAGTAGTCATCCTGATCTCTTCTGGTATGGTATTCATGGTGTAGAATCTTTGTTCACTGTTATGGGAACAGGTTGTAAAGAGGTGGTAAGAGTGAGTACTCCTGAAACTGATGTGGTTACTGGTACTTGGAGTGATGGTAGAGTAGGAACTTTCCGTGGAATTCGTTCAGGTAAATCTGCCTATGGAGGTCCTCCAGCTTCTGCTTTATACGGGGGTACTGTGTTTGCTGAAAAAGGCACTGCTCAAATAGGCGAATATGCAGGCTATAATCCATTACTTTTAAGAATAATTGATTTCTTTAAAACAGGAGTTGTGCCTGTTAGTGCACAAGAAACCCTAGAGATATGCGCGTTTATGGAAGCAGCAGACGCAAGTAAAAAATTGGGTGGTATTCCTGTTAGTCTGGATTCTATGTTCAGCAAAGCCTTATTAAAACGTTAACAATTTTTAGATTAGCATATAATGAAAAAACCCGATGGGTCACGAAGAAAATTTATAGCTACTGGAGCCCTTGCTATAACTGGCTTAACCGCATTTGGGTTTGAGGGTATTTCAATAGGAAATCTAGGTCAGACTGGTCCGATTCGTATCGGACTAATTGGTTCAGGGAGTAGAGGTCAAGGTTTGGCAAACTTGTTAGGTAAAATTCAGTCATTAGAACTTGTAGCTTGCTGTGATATCATACCTGAAAATTTACAGGGTGGAATGAAGCTTGCGGCTAAAGGAGCTAGATCCTACACCGACTATAAAAAGCTTCTTCAGGATAAGGATATTCAGGCTGTGATCATTGCAACACCGCTGTACCTTCATTATCCAATGGCTGTGGATGCCATGGCTGCAGGTAAACATATTTACATGGAAAAGACCATGGCCTATACCATACCACAGGCGCTTGATCTGGTTAAGAAAGTTGAACGTTCAAATCTAGTTTTTCAGGTTGGCCATCAGTACCGCTATTATTCCATGTATTTGAAAGTTAAAGAAATCCTTTCAAAGGGATGGATTGGAAAGGTGAGTCATTATGAATGTCAATATAATCGCAATTCCGATTGGCGTAAACCAGTCAATGATCCTAAAATGGAGCGCGCAATTAACTGGCGGATGTACAAAGAATATTGTGGCGGCGTACTTTCTGAACTTAGTGCTCATGAAATTGATATTGTGAACTGGATGCAGGATAGTCATCCCTTGAAAGTTGCCGGTTTTGGTGGAATAGATTACTGGAAAGATGGAAGAGAAACTTTTGACAATATCAGGCTTGTTTATGAATATCCTGGCGGTGTAAAAGCAAGTGTAACCTCCATTTTATCTAATGAATATAAAGGGTATTCTATTCGGATACTCGGATCAAAGGGAACCATAGAAATTCTCAGAGATCAGGCATACATTTATGCGGAGGCAACCAAAAAAACACTGGGTACAGTAGATGGTGTTACTGGTGCTACAATGGAAGTACTACCCGGTGGAAAAGGCCAGCAAATAGTATTTGAACAACAAGCAGAACCAACAACCTATGCTTTGCAGGATTTTGCAGAATGTATTTTAAAAGGAAAGAAACCTGCGTCTAATGTAAATACAGGCCGCGACGTTGCCATTGCCGTGCACATGGGAAATCAAGCTGCAGAGACTGAGAAAACCCAATACTGGAAAGATGAATATTCGGTATAAGAGATTAAATAAAAAATAATTTATAAATGGGCCGTAGGTCCGCAAACTGATTCACATGAAAAATTCAGATAATCGCAGAGATTTTATTAAAAAGACCGTAACCGGAGCTGCTGCACTTTCTTTTGGAGGTGTTTTGCCAGGTTTTAGTGCAAAAAGTTATGCCCGAATCTTAGGGGCAAATGAGCGAGTTCAAGTTGCTATGATGGGTGTTAATAGCCGCGGGTTAGCGCTTTCACAAAATTTTGCTGCCCAAAAGAATTGCGAGATTCGTTTCATTTGCGATGTAGACAAACGAGCTGCAGACAAATGTGTCGATACCGTTTCAAAAATACAGGGTAGTACTCCAATGGCACAGCCTGATTTCAGAAAAGCGCTTGAAGATAAACAACTTGATGCACTGGTAGTTGCCGCCCCAGATCACTGGCATGCTCCAGCCGCTTTGCTTGCTTCTGCAGCCGGAAAACATGTATACCTTGAAAAGCCTTGCAGCCATAATCCTAATGAAGGAGAAATGCTTGTCGCAGCAGCTAATAAATATAAAAATGTGATTCAAATGGGTAATCAGCGTCGTTCTTGGCCAAATGTTGCCGCTGGAATAGCTGAATTACATGGCGGAATTATTGGCCGTCCATATTTTGCAAAAACTTGGTACACCAATAACAGACCTTCAATTGGGGTGGGTAAAAACGCAGCTGTTCCTGAATGGTTAGATTATGACCTTTGGCAGGGGCCTGCACCAAGAAGAGAATATAAAGATAATCTGATCCATTATAACTGGCATTGGTTCTGGCATTGGGGAACTGGCGAAGCGCTTAACAATGGTACACATATGATTGACCTTGCACGTTGGGGTCTTCAGGTTGATTTTCCTACAAAAGTTGCATCTACAGGTGGCAGGTATAGATTTCAGGATGACTGGGAAGCGCCTGATACACAGAATATAAGTATAGAGTTTGCCAATAAATCAACAATTTCTTGGGAGGGTAGAAGTTGTAATCCGTTCCCTATTGAAGGAAATACTGTAGGAGTGGTCTTTTATGGTGACAATGGTACCATGGTAATTGGTGGAAGCAATGCCTATAAAGCATATGATCTCAAAAATAATATCATAAAAGAAGCTAAAAATGAAACCAAGATTGATGCAACTAACCTGACCAGCCCTTCACAACAATTAGATGCATATCATATTCAAAACTTTTTCAGTGCAATAAAGAGCGGCACCGCATTAGCCGCTGATATTCATGGAGGCCATAAAAGTACTTTATTATGCCAGCTAGGTAATATTGCGCAGCGTACTGGAAAGACTCTGAATATAGACCCAAGTAATGGTCATATTCTGAATGATAAGGCAGCAATGAAACTTTGGTCAAGAGAGTACCAAAAAGGTTGGGAACCTAAGGTTTGATCGATATCCATAGAACCTTGCGAATAAGCAGGGTTCTATTTAAAAATTCCCATTTCATTTAAACATCAGGTATTATTCCCTCTTTTATAAATTATGGCTATAATGATCTTGTTTAAATCAGCTATTGGTGAAAAAGAGCAATGATCTATCAATTTTAATGAGTACATCATGATTAAAACGACAACATCGGGAATTGGAATGTATCGCTGGAAGATCTGCGCCATGCTGTTTCTGGCTACCACCATTAACTTTGTTGATCGTCAGGTACTTGGCATCCTGGCGCCACAGCTTCAAAAAGAATTTAGCTGGAGCGATTCCCAATACGGTTTTATTGTATCTTCTTTTCAGGCTGCCTATGCAATAGGATTTTTATTCATGGGGCATCTTTTGGATAAGATAGGTACCCGCGTGGGTTCCATGATTGCGATTGGCTTCTGGAGTACTGCCACCATGATGCATGCATTGGTTAGCTCATTGTTTGGCTTTGCAGCTGTTCGTTTTTTACTAGGACTAGGCGAAGCGGGTAATTTCCCTTCTGCCTTGAAGGCGGTTTCTGAATGGTTTCCCAGAAAAGAAAGAGCGCTAGCGACTGGTATTTTTGTATCGGGGGCAAGTATTGGGGCCATAGTTGCTCCTCTTACTGTTCCTTTTATTGCTATTCATTATGGATGGCAAATGACTTTTATTGTTACCGGTGCTATTGGCTTTGTTTGGATCCTTTTTTGGATGCGGATGTATAAATCTCCACAAGATCATCCAAACTTAAGCAAGGCAGAACTGGAATATATAACTAGTGATCCTGTTGAGCCACAGCTAAAAATTCCATGGCTACAGCTGTTAAGATACCGGCAAACCTGGGCTTTTGCCTTTGGTGCGTTCATGACCCATCCCATATTTTCATTCTTCCTTTTCTTTTTACCAAAATTCTTTTATTCGAATTATGAAATTGGAATTGATAAAATAGGTCCGATTCTGATGGTAATTTACCTGATGTCTGATGTGGGGAGCATTTTTGGTGGTTGGGCCTCATCTGCATTGATCAAACGTGGCTGGTCTATTAATAAGAGCCGCAAAACAACCATGCTTATTTCTGCACTATGCGTGGTTCCTGTTTATTTTGCAGCCGAAGCAACAGAGCTTTGGCTTGCGGTTGGATTGATCGGACTTGCTTTGGCCGCTCACTCTGCATGGTCTGCAAATCTGTTTACACTCACTACAGATATGTTCCCAAGGCAGGTGGTTGGTTCTGTAGTTGGAATAGGTAGCATGTTGGGTGCAGTTGGCGGCATGTTCGCAGCAACAATTGGCGGATTTCTACTTCAAACTACAGGTAGCTATGTTTCTTTGTTTTTATTTGCAGGATGCGCTTATCTAATTGCATTCACAGGAATACACATACTTTCTCCAAAATTAAAATCTATTACATTAGATAAAATAATTTAATTATGACAAAAATTAAGCTTAAAAATCTTAAACACCTTTTATTTTTCAATTGCATGATGATCATTGCAGCAGGCTGTTCTACGAGTACAGAAAAATCACAAGAAAAAACGGATACCAAATTGCAGCTGATTACTCTTGATCCCGGTCATTTTCATTCTGCTTTGGTTCAGAAATCCATGTATGCAGATGTTGATTCAGTAGTTCATGTTTATGCGCCTGAGGGTCAAGAAGTAAAGTCGCACCTGAGCCTGGTGGATAGCTATAATACCCGGTCAGAGAATCCTACTACCTGGAAAGAGCAGGTTTATACGGGTCAAGATTACTTCGAGAAAATGTTATCCGAAAAGGCTGGTAATGTGGTTGTAATTGCCGGAAATAATAAATTGAAGACTGATTATATCAGCAGATCTGTTGAATCGGGCCTGAACGTTTTGGCAGATAAGCCAATGGCTATTGATCTTGATGGATTTAATAAGTTGGTTAAGGCATTTGAAGCTGCAGAAAAGAATAAGGTTCTGCTCTATGATATCATGACTGAAAGATATGAGATCAATAGCATGCTTCAAAAGGAGTTTGCTCATCTTCCGGCTTTTGGCCAGCTTGAAAAGGGAACACCTGAAAACCCTTCAGTAACTAAGGTAAGCGTACATCATTTCTTTAAAAATGTATCAGGTAAACCTCTGGTCAGACCGGCATGGTTCTTTGATGTTAAACAGCAGGGCGAAGGGATCACTGACATTACCACGCACCTGGTTGATTTGGTTCAGTGGGAGTGCTTTCCTGATCAGATTTTGGATTATAAAAAGGATGTAGAAATAGTATCGGCAAAAAGATGGGCCACCAGTATTTCTGCTGAACAGTTTGAAAAAGTTACCAAGCAGAAAGAATACCCTGAATACTTGAAAGCAGATGTTAAAGATGGAATGTTGAGTACGTATTCTAATGGTGAAATTAACTACCGTTTAAAAGGTATTCATGCTAAAATATCGGTAACCTGGGATTTTCAGGCCCCCGAAGGTACAGGAGATACTCATTTCTCTGTTATGCGGGGAACCCATGCAAGTGTAGTGATCAAGCAGGGAAAAGAGCAGAACTTTAAGCCGACATTATACATTGAACCTAGCGCTAAAGTAGACTTGAAAGCCTTTGAAAAGGCAATACTAGCAGATTTGAAACAACTCAATAGTAAATATCCAGGTGTTGAATTAAAGAAAATATCTAGTGGTTGGGAAGTACTCATTCCTGAATCGTATAAGGTTAGCCATGAAGATCATTTTGCTCAGGTCACAAAAAAGTACCTTGAATGTCTTAAAAAGGGTCAACTTCCAGCATGGGAGGTACCCAATATGATTGCAAAGTATTATACAACTACCAAGGCACGCGAAAAAGCCTTAGGGCGATAAATTAACAGGGGCTTTGATCAGCCCCTTTTTTTTGTAATAGGCCATACTGAGCCTGATCATTTTGTTGTAAGTTCTTAATCCGTCGGGTTGATTATTGGCCTTCAGGTAGTTATCGTAAAATATGCTGCTCAGTTTTGAAGTTGCTCCGCGATAAGATTTCCAATATTCGTTCTCTGATTTAAGGTCAGATAAAACACCAGGCGAGATCTTACTTTTTAAAGTTTTAAATGCCATACTATCAGTAGCCCAGATTGTAGTCATGAATTCTTGCGTTGCTAGATAGTAGCATGAATACTTTAAGAGCCTATTATTGGAGTTAATTCCAGCTAAAAAACCAATAAAATTAGCCTCATTTTCTGCTCCATATCCATTTTGATGCGCCATTTCATGACAAGCTACAAATGGTCTTAAGTAGATTGGCATCAACATGTTAACCTGCGCTTCTCCAGTAAAAGGGTTATAATATCCCGCTGTGCCTAGATAACTTAAAATGGGTCCTGATAAAGAAGGTTTAGCAATAGGTTTTGAGGTTCCGATATTTTGAATGGCCAAGGATGATGATTTGAAAATACTATCATTTGATTGGGCGAGATCCTCCTTGCTAACTTTCATGCGGCTATAATTGACAGAATCAATAAGCATTGATCCAATTTCAATGAGCTCTGCACTTGAATAGTCGGATTCTGTAAGATCAAGCCTCTTAAATGCATCTGCTCTGAAGTAATTAAGCCCCCAGAATAAGTAAAACACCACTATGCATACTTGCAAGGTAAGTACCAGTTTGAGCAGTATCTGAACCGCATCCCGTCCTTTTTTTTGAAAAAAGCCTTTTTTGATGATCTGGATTAAACTAACTACGATAAAAAGGGCAAGAAATAAATAAAAAATATCGCCTATGCTAAAGGGTATCTGGTTAAAGATCAATTGAAGGTGCGCGCGGATAAATGGAAAAATTGCTTGTGAATAATACTGCTCCACACTTTCAGGATAGTTTTTGAGTTGAAAGATTAAAAAGATCAGTATAGACATAACTACTACTAAAAGCAATCTTTTTTTGACTCCTGAATAAGCTTTTGTAATTTTCATGTATCTAAATAAACTCTATTTAACGCAAAGAAATTCAAATTCATTAATTTAAATATAAATTAGCTTTTAAATTTATCATTAATACAAACTTTAAAAAATCTAAGGAGAATATGCTGGTAATTAGAAACTTTATTGAATTTGAATCTTATTTGGGTAAAGAGCTTGGTGTTTCCAAACTTCATAAAATCACACAGGAGCAGATTATGAAGTTTGCTGATGCAACTATTGATCATCAATGGATTCATACTGATCCCGTACGGGCAGAAAGTGAAGGCCCCTTCAAGGCAACAATTGCGCATGGATATCTTACGCTATCGCTTATTCCATATTTGTGGAAGCAAATTGTGGATGTTCAAAATCTTAAAATGGAGATCAATTATGGCATTGAAAATTTAAGGTTTGGACAGCCGGTAATTGTAGACAGTGAGGTCAAGTTAAAAGCGAAGCTTGTTTCAATAGCCAATCTTCGGGGGGTAACCAAAGCTACCATCGGTGCTGAGCTTGAAATTATAGGACAAAATAAACCTGCGTTTAAAGGCGAAGTAGTATTCCTTTATCATTTTGAGGGATAATTAGTTTACTAGTCAAGATTGAACTTTTTATTGATTGATCTTTTAATCGTTTAGCTTTGTAAGCTAGTGGAGTATCCTATTTAACTACCTGCTTTGGCAGCTATAATCAGAATCTTCCAAAATAATGACTAATTTCAGCAATAAATACCTCAAAAATTTTTATGTCAGAACCTCGTAAAGCTGCCATCAGTTTTATCTTCTTTACCTTATTGCTTGATGTCATTGGGCTTGGTTTGATCATACCGGTATTTCCTCAACTGATTGCTGAATTAGTAGGTGGAACCATGAGTACAGCTTCGCAATGGAGCGGTCTTCTAACCTTTGCTTACGCCATAACCCAATTCGTATTCGCGCCGGTAATTGGTAATTTGAGTGATCAGTATGGCCGTAGGCCGGTATTACTAGTATCTCTTTTTGGCTTTGGGATCGACTATATTTTCCTTTCATTGGCGCCAACTATCTGGTGGTTATTTATTGGAAGAATTATTGCGGGGGTATTTGGGGCAAGTTTTACAACAGCTACCGCTTACATTGCCGATATCAGCACTCCCGAAACGCGCTCCAAAAATTTTGGAATGGTGGGTGCTGCATTTGGATTAGGTTTTATTATTGGTCCGGGTCTGGGAGGTTTATTAGGTGAATTAGGTCCTAGAGTTCCATTCATTGCAGCCGGAATACTCACGTTCGTGAATATGATTTATGGCTACTTTGTTTTACCTGAATCGCTTTCAAAAGAACATCGCAGGCCATTTGAGTGGAAGCGGGCTAATCCGATGGGCTCATTGTTGCAGCTAAAAAAATATAAAGGTGTTGGTGGTTTAATCTTTGCCTTTTTTCTGTTATATATTGGCGGGCATGCGGTACAAAGCACCTGGACATTTGTCAATATTGAAAAATTTCATTGGAGCAAATCCCTGATGGGTCTATCTCTTACATTTGTTGGTATTCTTATTGCATTGGTTCAGGGCGGACTAATTCGTTATACCACTCCAAAATTTGGTGAACAGAAGAGCATATACATTGGCCTAGGCTTATATGCCTTCGGACTGTTATTATTTTCTTTTGCCACACAAGGCTGGATGATGTTTGTTTTTCTGGTTCCGTATTGCCTGGGGGGCATTGCCGGACCTGCTTTACAATCAATTATTTCTGGTAATGTTCCCAAAAATGAACAGGGTGAATTACAGGGAGCTCTTACCAGTGTAATGAGTGTTACTTCAATCATTGGGCCGCTGTTAATGACCAATCTTTTTGCCTGGTTTACTAGGCCTGAAGCAAGTATAAAATTTGCCGCTGCCCCTTTCCTGGCTGGTTCTGTTTTTATGCTAGTAAGCGCAATTTTGGCAGCTAAGACGATGAAGAAGGATTCCTTCTTAAATAGAAAATCAACAATAGATGATGAACCCCTAACTCCAGTTCATTGATTCAAAAAGTACCCTGATTTTATGTTAGTTTTTTTGCGGTGGGCTAATCATGATGTGTGCACGATGAGTTCCCGGATCCATGATCCATGGCATCCCCGCGCTGCTTGGCTTTAAAGGCAATCCGGTGCTTTCTGCGGTTGCATAAGGAACGTAGATTACATACCTTAGGTAACCATCCTTCACTGTGCCTGCGAGTGCATCAAAATTTTCTGCCTTGGCAGTATAAACATATAAACTTGTTGGTTGTTTCGGCATTTTCAGCTTTCCTGATAATGCTTCTGCATCTCTGCTATCTGAAACTTCTTTTGGAGTTTTTCCAGCCATTTTTAAGTCACGACCCCGTTTCATGAATGGTTCAAGGTCTTTATGGTAACATGCAACACTTAAACCGGGAATCTTAGGATCGTCGGCCAGGCAGATCATCTCATTTTTTCCTTTTCTCAATACAATGAAATCGCCTTTTTCAGTATAACCATAAACACTTGCATCATCTCGTTTATCTATTGGAGCAGCCAAAAGTGCTGTTTGAATCTGAACCGAGCTTGAAGGAATAGTGGTTTGTGCCGCGCTTGTAAGCCCCAGACCTAAAAGTGCTATCGATAAAAAGCTTGTTTTCATAAGGTGTTTATTTTGATAAAAATTTGCAGTCCTTTTATTAATATTAGGACTTTTTATTCAGAATAGCAAAATTTATAGGATAGCTTGTTAGGCCTGTGCTTTTGGGACCAGTTTGATCTCAAAATCGGAAACTTCGATTAACCGTTCTTTATACAGACTGCCGGCAGCTTTTTTGAATGCTTTTTTACTAATCTTTAAACGGTTATAGATATCTTCAGGCGAGCTTTTATCACCCAGCGAAATTAATCCACCGTTTTCTTCCAGTTCAATCATTAAACTGTCTTTAAGATCTAGGATATGTTTAAACCCAATTACTTGAAGGCTGAGGTCAATCTTATTTCCTTCTCTGATCTTCTTGATAAACCCTCTTCTTTGATCTCCTGCTTTTAAATCTTCAAAAACCTCATTGTGATATAATAGCCCTAAAAACCTCTGGTTGATCACTGCGGTATAACCAAGATCACTTTCCTCGGTGATCAACAATCTTACCTCATCTCCTTCTTCCAGATCATGTTCGTCCTGATCTACAAACTCGGCTAATCGGGAAGATGCAGTAATGCGTTCGCTTCTTTCGTCATTAAACAGATAAACAACATATTTTTGACCAATCTGCATGGGCCTCTTTTGCTCCCTTTCAGGAACAAAAACATCTTTTCCAATGCCCATGTCTAAGAAAGCACCTTGTTCATTTACATCAACAACGGTCAATAGTGCAAACTCGTCTACTTGAGCAATTGGAGTTTCGGTGGTAGCCATTAATCTACCATCGCTATGGATATAGGTGAAAATATGAAGATTGTCTCCAATTTGAGCATCTTCGGGTGCATGAACATAAGGTAAGAGAACTTCTTTTTCACCATCAGTCAGGATCAGACCCGCCTCAGTCTTTTTGATAAACCTTAATTCATTAAACTTTCCGATTTCTAGCATATTTTCTGATGGTATATGCTACAAAGATACTAAAAGCAGTTTATTGATCCTGTTTTAGCTGTGATTTTGATAAAGTAGACAAATTGAATGATGATTTTAGATGTTTATCCCTATTATATTTTAATTGTTGAATTTTCATTATATTTTAGTGCATGGTTAATTTGAAGCATCGGATAGTATTGGGTCTTGTAGTTTTAGTGCTATTCTCTTTTTCCTCTTTTGGACAGGCGCTACAGAAAACTATTATTAAGCAGTCCCTTTCTTCTTTTGCCTATTCAACAACCTTTGAACTATCACCGAAGTGGAATTTGAATACTGAATTTCAGGAGACGAGTATTTTAATCGTAATATTGCAAGTTTAGCGATAATCCACAAGATAAAAATGCATGTCAAAAATTGAGCATTTATCTAAATTGAATCGCAAATTCATTCATTAAATCAACGCATTGACCAATAAGATATATTTAATTACTCCACCTTTTACGCAGCTGAATACTCCTTATCCGGCAACAGCGTATTTAAAGGGATTTCTTAATTCAAAAGGGATATCCTCATACCAGTCTGATCTTGGTATTGAGGTTATTTTGGCACTTTTTTCAAGATCTGGCCTGACTGATTTGTTTGGTCAGATTCAATTATCAAACACTCGGCAGAGTGAAAATGCCCAGCGAATAATTGCTTTAAAAGAACATTATATCACTAAAATTGATGCGGTGATCTCCTTCTTACAAGGGCATAACCCAACACTTTCTCACTTGATTTGCCAAGAAGATTTTCTTCCTGAGGCATCCCGGTTTGAACAGCTCGAGGAGCTTGAATGGGCATTCGGTACCATGGGAACTCAGGATAGGGCCAAGCACCTAGCTACACTTTTTTTAGAGGATATTTCTGATTTTATTGTAGAATGTGTTGACCCTAATTTTGGTTTCAGCAGATATGCAGAACGTCTGGGAAGGTCGGCAGCTAGTTTTGATGAGCTTTATGATGCACTTCAACAGGAATTCACATTTATAGATAAGCTTTTGATCAAGCTCCTAGAGCAAAAGATGAAGGTGGTGCTTCCTGAAATGGTTTCACTATCAGTACCCTTTCCTGGAAATTTATATGCTTCTTTTCGTATTGCTCAATGGCTGAAACTGGAATATCCGACTATTAAAATTGCCATGGGCGGTGGGTTTCCAAATACTGAATTACGATCTGTATCGGACGTACGTGTTTTTGAATTCATAGATTTTATTTGTTTGGATGATGGCGAAGCACCTGTTGAGCATCTTTGTGAGTTTCTTGATGGTAAAAGAAAAATAGCTGAACTGAAAAGAACATTTACACTGATTGATGGAAAAGTTACCTATTGTAATGGAAGTAAATTGCCTGATTACAAGCAATTTGAAACGGGTACCCCTGACTATAGCGATTTGTTTCTTGATCGTTATATTTCTGTAATTGAAGTTGTAAATCCGATGCATCGGATGTGGAGTGATGGAAGGTGGAATAAACTCACAATGGCTCATGGCTGTTACTGGGGCAAATGCACTTTCTGTGATATATCTCTCGATTATATTAAAATTTATGAGCCCATTGCTGCTTCTGTGCTTTGCGATAGAATGGAACAATTGGTAGAGCAAACAGGTGAACGGGGATTTCATTTTGTTGATGAAGCTGCACCTCCTGCCTTAATGCGCTCATTGGCTCTTGAAATTTTGCGCCGTAAATTAACGGTTACCTGGTGGACTAATATTCGGTTTGAAAAAAGTTTTACTAAAGAGCTTTGCCTATTGCTAAAAGCTTCTGGCTGTATTGCTATTTCGGGCGGGTTGGAGGTTGCCTCAGATCGTTTACTTGAACTGATACAAAAGGGTGTAACCGTAGAACAGGTAGCCCAAGTATGTCATAATTTTACGGATGCGGGTATCATGGTTCATGCTTACCTGATGTATGGGTTCCCTACACAAACTGCTCAAGAAACCATTGATTCTTTAGAAATGGTGAGGCAAATGTTTGACGCAGGAGTTTTACAGTCGGCTTTCTGGCATCAGTTTGCGATGACTGCTCATAGCCCTGTGGGTATGTACCCTGAACAATTTAAGGTAGAAAAGGCTTGCGGAACAACTGGAACCTTTGCCAATAATGATATTGTACACATTGATAAGATCGGTACAGATCATGAGCTGTTCAGCTATGGCTTAAAGAAATCTTTGTTCAATTATATGCATGGCATTTGTTTCGATTATCCATTACAGGAATGGTTTGAACATAAAGTACCTAAGACAAAGGTTGACCCTCAGTTTATTATGAAATGTTTGTCAAAAGAAGAGCCTTTTCTGATCAAACCTGATGCAAAAATTGTTTGGCTTGGAGCAAAACCTCTGATCGATTATTTTTCGAAAAGTAAAAAGGGAAGACAATGGGAGATGGCAGAGCTCAAGTTTTTTGATAAGAAAAGTGATTTTAGTATACAGCTAGAAAAAGATCAGGCAGAATGGTTACTTAAATTTTTACCACTTGCAGGCATAGATAATGAAGATCCAATGACCTTCAAAAAGGCAAAAGAAAATTTTGAAATTTCTTTAAATATTGATTTTGAACCTTTTTGGTATGGCAAAGCAATCAATAGATTGAGGCAGAGCGATCTGTTGGTACTGTAATTTTTTACTGTTAGGATTTACCATATTTTGTTTTAAACAAAAATTAAAATATTTCCCGCAAACTTCCCGAAAAAAGAAGAAAAGACATACGATTTAACGTATACCTTGATTATCATGTAGCGAGACCGGGATAATGAATATTTTTTGAGAAAATGAAGGCGTTGATTTGTAATTAGTTAATGTTTATTTTTTTAGCAATCCTTTTGGCTACTAAATTTGAAGCTATAATTGCACCTTCCATATAACCGCTAAACGTATTTGAAGTTTCTGTTCCTGTAAAAAAAAGGTTCCCATTCATATAACTATCTTCATAAACAGCGTGTCCGTTATTAAAATGAGGTGGCAAAAATATATCTTCTTTTGGTTGTATATATTTAGAGTCCCAAATTTTATCATTATAACTTTCAACTGTTTCTGCTTCATCGCCAAAATATTGTTTCAATTGCGCTATCACTTTTTCTTTTCGTTCTACCTGAGTATAATGATAAGCCGACCCATTTAAAAAACCCTTCAATGAAAATTTTGTGTTTTCATAATTAGAGTGATCGTATATCTCTGTGGCTAATCCCGATTGACTAAATATACTTCCGGAAAATCCATTGTCTTTCCAAAACGCTTTTTTGTATTCAACAGAAAATTTTACAGAACCGCTCATCCAGGTTTGTGTTTGTTCCATTATTTGATTGATACCTTCAGGCATATTAGGAGTGAAATCAATCGTATGGATGGCTACCTTAGGTGGCAAGGCGATAATAAGGTGTTTAGAAAAGTAGATATTACCCGTGCTATCAATGATTTTAATTGTATTGTCTTCTTCTATAATACCATTTACTTCAGCATTTAGGATTATATTTTCTTTGCCAATTCGCTGGTACAATGCATCAATAATACTAAAGGTTCCCCCTTTAATCCTATACGCAGAATGGCTATTGGCTGGTACGAAGTATTGTTGCGGTGGTTCAAAGGACATTGTTTCAAACAAGGAAATTCCTTCGGTATGTTGTTCAAAATAGCCAATATTGAGCTCTGATAAAAGCTGTATAAGATTTAAATGTTCTTTTCCAAACCATGTGGCTCCCATTTCCATAGGTGTATACTGCTTGCCATAAATGGTTTCTATACGACCGCCCAAACGGCTTTGTGCTTCTAAAATCTTAAAATTAATCCCTGCTTTTTTTAGTTGGTAAGCAGTTGACAAGCCACTTAAACCTGCCCCAATAATAATTACATCTTCCATTATATATTTTAATTAGCTGTAGTCAATCCAATATAGACTATTATTCGCAGGGCTTTTGGATGTTTAAAAATAAGTTTCCCTCACGCAAAAACAACAAAGGACCCACGATTTAACGTGAGTCCTTGATTATCATGTAGCGAGACCAGGGTTACAAACCCTATCACCCAAAAACTAGTTCACACCACCTTTACGGGTTGGCTGGCGTACAGCTGGCCAGCTCATCGGTTCGCCGGTACGTGAGTTAATCGGTAAAATGCTTTTTTCGTTTGATGATTTTGCCGGATCTTCACTGGCCATATAGGCTAATATTGCAGTTAGAATGGCATTGTTTTGTACATCATCAAATACAATTTTATCATAGGTATCGCGGTTGGTATGCCAAGTATAAGTTCCATAAGCCCAGCTTAAAGAGCTTAAAGAGAATGCTGGAGCACCTGCAGCAACAAAGGAGGCATAGTCAGATCCACCACCGCCTGGGGTTCCAGGGAAGCTGCTTTTGATCTCTGAGCGGATGTTACTAGGCACCGGATTAAGCCATCTGTTCAAGTATTCATAGGCATGTAAAAATCCTTGTCCTGAAAGATCAACCACCCTGCCGGTTCCGTTATCCTGATTGAATACAGCCTGAATATTTTTAACGATTTCGGGATGATCTGCAACAAATGCTCTTGAGCCATTTAAGCCCTGCTCTTCACTACCCCAATGACCAACAAGTATTGTTCTTTTTGGATTAGGATACATCTTTTTCAAGATCCTCATTGCTTCAAGCATGGTGATTGTTCCAGTTGCATTATCTGTTGCTCCAGTTCCGCCATCCCATGAATCAAAGTGGGCTGAAAGGATTACATATTCTTCTGGTTTTTCAGTTCCCTTGATCTCAGCTATTGTATTGAATGTAGGTACCATGCCCAGATCTTTTGAATCTGCACGTATGCTAAGTTTTGGTTTTATTCCTTTTTCAGTTAAACGATATAACATTCCATAATCTTCTAATGAAATATCTACGGTAGGTATCTTAGTACTTTGTGCACTAAATATTTTATTGACACCAAAACCTGCCGACCAATTGGAAGCAATGATGCCTACTGCACCTGCGCTTTCAAGAGCCAATGCAAGATTTTTTGAATTTAATCCGGTTTTGCTCATTCTAGTTCTCCAATCTGCACTTGCCTTTGAACGTTCAACTTTCATTTTTTCAAATGATTCTTTGGTCGCAAATTCTTCCCAATTTTTATCATCTCTGCCTGTTGGCTGCTGCATAGATATCATTACAAACTTTCCCTTTACAGCTGGAAGCCAGTTTTGAAAGGCAATTGAATCGGCAACATCTGCCAGTATAATTGTTTCAGCTGTAACTGCTTTGCCAGACGTTGATGGACTCCAGGCCAACTGCATTCCTTCCAACGATTCTACCCTTGGATGCACTAGGTCAATATGGGTAATTCCTCGTTCCCATCCGCGCCATTCTCCCCATTGTTCATTCTTTGCAGATATACCCCAACTTTGGTATTTTGAAACCGCCCAATCATGAGCCTGCTTCATTTGTGGCGTTCCAACAAGCCTTGGCCCAATGCCATCGGTTAGCTCTTGAGCAAGTTGTTTTAATTGTGAGTTTTCACTTGCCTCTTTTATAATTCTCTGTACAACAGGATCTTTACTTTGTGCATAAATGAAATTTTGTGATAGTATAAGGCAACAGGAAAATAGAATTATAATTTTTTTCATGAAATTATTTGGTTAGTTAATGTTTGGTTATTAAAACGAAGATATTAAAAAGCTCCAAAAAGAGAAATAGCAATATAGATGCTACAATTCTTTTTACTTGGTAATGATAGTTTCGTTTCCATATTTTTTCAATAATTCTTCTTATTTTCCATCTCTAATTATTAGTATAAGCCATGTTACTCAACTCAAAATCTCAAGTAAACATTCAGAACATATCTTTTCTGTGTTTCTTTTTATTCGTCAATAATTTTTTGGCTTTTTCGCAATCAAAATTTTCTAATAAAGAGGATCTTTTGTCTACTCCAAGGCAGTATACTGTTGTTTTTAACCCTATAGCTCCAGTGGTTGATGGAAAATTAAATGATGCCGTTTGGCAGCGTGTGCCCTGGACAGAGTACTTCAAGGATATTGAGGGAGATAAAAGGCAGGCACCAACATGGAATACCCGTGCTAAAATGACTTGGGATGATCAAGGGCTCTATATTGCAGCAGAATTACTGGATCCGCATGTTTGGGCCTATCTTAAAAATTATGACGATATCGTATTTTATGATAATGATTTTGAAATTTTTATAGACCCTGATAATGATACCCATCGGTATTATGAGTTTGAAGTCAATGCGCTAAATACCATGTTTGATTTATTCATGCCAAAGCCTTATCGCAATGGTAGTGGAGCAATGATTGTTTATAATGCGCCAGGAATGAAGTGGGCGGTAGATATACAAGGGACACTTAATGATCCATCTGATACTGATAAGGGCTGGACTACAGAGATATTTATTCCATTCTCGGCGTTAACGATTGGAAATAGTCCTAAAATTCCTCTTGATGGTGATTTCTGGAGAATTAATTTTTCAAGAGTTGAATGGGATACCGAAGTAAAAGATGGACAATATGTGAAGAAGAAAGACACCAATGGCAAAAATCTTCCTGAGCATAACTGGGTATGGTCTCCACAGGGAGTAGTCAATATGCATTTTCCAGAGCGCTGGGCCTATCTTTTTTTCAGTAAGAAAGATGCCGGATTGCCTGAAACTACTTTTTCAATTCCATATAGTGAGGAGCAAAAGAAACATCTGTGGCATGCTTATTATCTACAGAAAGATTATTTTCAAAAAAATAATGCTTACGCATCTAGCCTGAGCAAACTCGGCATTGACAATCTTACATTTACTATCGATGGGAAAGAAAATAAACTCTGGATGGAAGCTACAAACAGGCAGTTTATGGTTTACATTAGTGCCGGAGCGGATGTTTATACCCTCAATGATGAGGGGCTCGTTCATTTGCTAGAGAAGAAAATAACTAGGTAGTTTTAGGTCTAGTCAACAGTAACACTAAGGCC
>NZ_JBIKSU010000038.1:0-19707 GCF_044348475.1 Daejeonella sp.
ACCCACATTCATTAAATATCCTCACTTAAATTATGTCTAAAAAAAATAAGGGATATCAGGGCGTAGTGTTTTCAACCAATCCTGATTTTGGCTATATTTCAACAAATGCTGAGCCTCTTGAAACTCTAGAAGCTCGCTATCAAGATCTGAGAGTTCAGCTTGACAGAAAACAGCGTGGCGGTAAAGCGGTAACATTGATTACCGGTTTTATTGGAACTCAAGAAGATTTAGAGATTTTGAGTAAAAAATTAAAACAAAAATGTGGGGTGGGAGGCACTGCCAAAGATGCCGAAATTATTATTCAGGGAGATTTTCGCGAAAAAGTGATGACATTACTCTTGGCAGATGGTTTTAAAGTAAAAAAAATCGGATCTTAATAATTCTTTCAGTACTTATGTTTACTAATTTGAATAGTATATAAGTATGGCCAAGAGTCAAAATTACATGGAGTTTATTGATATGGTAATAATAAGAGCAAGTGGCATTAAAATACAGCTTTAATGCTATAAAAGTTCAAGAACATTCCCTTTTTGGAGTATCAAAACACCTTTAAAATGCTTTTGAGTTCGTAAAAAAATTAAAAATCACCGAAATGCCTGAAAAGAGAAATAATCTTATAATTTCACAGCTGCAAGTCTGGTGAAACTAATTGTATCAAATTTTAAACATTATCATTATTCTACTGATAATGAAATGTTTATGAGTAAATTGAGAATAAATGTGGGCGGTTAATTTTTAAAATTGCAAGGTAAATTTGCATTTACAATAAAAAATAGTTTTCATTGTAAAATGATTGCCAAAATGTGAAGGTAATCTTCTTTTAGAGAGGCATAATTCTTGCTTCATTCTAGGGATGATTTTGACAGGAATTAATAGAATTAATAAATTCACAAATAATTTTTTATTAAGTCGAAAATTATATTTTTGTTAACCTTTTAATATTTAGGTGACAAAAATATTTTATAGTTATATATTTATCATAGATTACATTAAAAAAACAGTACCAAATAAAAATCAATTAACTTCTAATTATTTAATCAACAACTAAAAACTAAAATTTAAAAAAATGGCGAACGCACCAAAACCAACAACAGCTAAGAAAGAAAGCTCTGGTTCAAGCATTTTTGCAAGTCTATCTATTGTGATGTGTATTCTTGTCGGAACACTTTTATGGAAATTCGTAATGGGAGATCCATCGAATTTCGAAGGCGGAGATGCTGAAACAGGTCATCCATTGCCAGGAAACTATTTCGGTATGGTTTACAAAGGTGGTTATATAGTTCCAGTTCTTATGGGATTATTTCTTATGGTAATTGTATTTTCATTCGAGCGTTTCTTTGTAATCAGCAAGGCAACAGGTAAAGGAAATGTTGATTCATTTGTTAAAAAAATCCAGGCTTTCATCAGTGCTGGAAACATTGATTCAGCTATTTCAGAATGCGATAAGCAGGAAGGTTCTGTTGCAAATGTGATCAAATCAGGTTTGAAAAAATATAAAGAGATGGAAACTGAAGCAAAAATGGATACTGAGCAGAAATGTCTTGCTATTCAAAAGGATATTGAAGAAGCAACTGCTTTAGAGATGCCAATGCTTGAACAAAATCTTACAGTAATTGCAACCCTTGTATCTATTGGTACTTTAATGGGTCTATTAGGTACGGTAACTGGTATGATCAAAGCTTTCGCGGCTTTATCTACTGCAGGTTCTCCTGACCAGGCTGCATTAGCAAATGGTATTTCTGAAGCATTGATTAACACTGCAACAGGTATCGCTACTTCTGCACTTGCAATTGTTATGTATAACGTATTTACTTCTAAAATTGATAAATTGACATATGCGATCGATGAGGCTGGTTTCTCTATCGTTCAAACCTATGCAAGTACTCATAAATAATAAGTTTTGAAATGATATTCCGGGGGGTTTATAAAACTCCCGGAATAGTTTCATCTCTGTAGTAAATCGTTATTAATTAAAAAATAAGCAATGCCTAGAATTAAAGTTGCCAGAAAAAGTACAGCTATCGACATGACAGCAATGTGTGATGTGGCGTTTTTGTTGCTTACATTCTTTATCCTTACAGCAACAGCCCGTCAGCCTGAACCGCTACCAGTAGATACTCCGGCATCAACAGTAAAGTTCAAGTTGCCCGATATTGATATTGCTACACTTACTGTTGGACAAGAAAAAGTATTTTTTGGAGTACCAGGACAGCCTATCAGGGTTCGAACATTGGAATTAATGGGCGAAAAATACCAGATTTCATTTACGGACGAAGAAAAATTGCGTTTCTCATTAATGGAAAGTTTTGGAGTTCCAATTGGAAATCTTAAGCAGATCATCATGTTAAAAGGCGATGAGCGTAATGCGGCCGGATTACAACCTGGAATTCCTACAGATTCAGTAGGTCAACGTCCATCCGAATTGCACAACTGGATATTATCAGCACGTTATGCAACGAAAGAACTAAATAATGTTGATATGCGTGTCAGTATTAAAGGTGATTCAAGGGAAGAATATCCCTCAATCAAGAAAATATTGGGAATCCTTCAGGAACAAAATATTAACAAATTTAGTCTGATTACCTCTTTGAGGGCAGACGAGAAGTAATTCGTATAATAAATATAAAACGCGATGGCAGAATTAGATACCTCCGGCGGGGGTAAGAATAAAGGCGGCAAAGTAAGAAGTAAGAAGCAATCAACACGTGTAGATTTAACTGCAATGGTTGATTTGGCTTTCCTTCTGATTACCTTCTTCATGCTTACCACTACGCTGGCAAAACCTCAGGCAATGGATTTAGCCATGCCTGATAAGGAAAAAGATGATCAGCAGGAATTGACAGTTGCTGATAATAGAACAATGACCATACTTTTAGGGAATAATAATCGCATAGAATGGTATATGGGACTTGTTGATAAGCCCCTAACTCCTCCTCAGGTTGATAATTATGGAAGGAATGGCATCAGAAAAGCTTTAGTCGAATATTCTAAAAAGGTTATTGCAACTACTGGTGATCCAAGTAAAGGATTAATCGTTCTGATCAAACCTAGTGATCAGTCAAATTATAGAAATTTTGTTGATATTCTTGATGAAATGAAAGTTTCAAACATAGATAGGTACGCGATCGTTGAGATCTCTCAACCGGATATCGCATTATTGAAGCGTGATGGCCTTTACAAATAGTTATATTAAACAATTATTAACCCTTTAAAGAATTAAATATGTTAGGGTCTAAAATAGATTTATTCAAACCGGAATGGCTGGATGTTGTATTCACCGGGAGAAATAAAAGCTATGGTGCGTATGATTTAAGGAAAGATAATTCCAAAACTACTAGCCGTGCTATTATTATTGGTTCTATACTTTTTATTTTAGTGGTTTCATTGCCATTAATTGTAAGGTATATCTCCGGAATATTGCCAGAGGATGATCAGTTAAAGATGACGGAAGTTGTTCTTGCACCTCCTCCACCAATTAACAAAGAAGAGCTTCCACCTCCTCCACCTGAACCTCCTAAACCAAAGATTGATCAGATTAAATTTCCTCCTCCGGTAGTTGTACCGGCAGAAGAAGTTCGAGATGAAGAGCCACCTACAATTGAAGAATTAAAGGTTGCTGATCCTGGTCAAAAGACTATTGAGGGTGATCCAAATGCTGACATCGTTATTGATGAGCCAGTTGGTGAAGCTCCAAAAGAAGTTGAAGTTACCGAGGATAATAGTATCAAGGATTTTGCTAGTGTAGAAGTACTTCCAGAGTTTAACGGCGGTATGGCTGGATGGGGAAAATATCTTCAGAAAAACTTGAAGTATCCTCCTATGGCTCGTGAAAATAACATTACAGGGCGCGTTATTATGAGTTTTGTTGTTGAAAAAAATGGACAACTGACTGATATTAAAGTACTTCGTGGTATTGGTGGTGGTTGTGATGAAGAAGCAGCTCGTGTATTGAAAAATGCACCAGCCTGGAAACCTGGTATTCAAAATGGTCGCCCTGTTAGGGTTGCCTATACAATGCCTATATTCTTCCAATTGGCAGGACAATAGTATTGATGTCATTTTCTGAAACAGAACAGAACAAACAGAAATCGCCCGCAAAGCGATTTCTGTTTATTTTAGGGCTCGGGATGTTTTCACTATACTTTGCCTTAGGAGTTGCGATTATCTTTTGGAAGGATTTTCCAATTGATCTTTCTTTTGAATACAGACTTGCATTTGCTATACTGTTGATTGTATATTCATTTATTAGATTTGTGCGTCTACTTCGTTCATAGTTATTTAGGATATGAAAAGGTTAGGTTTCTTACTTTATTTAGCAATACCAATAGTGCTTATGTCGTGCAAGGGTAAACCTTCTGAACAGCAAACCTATACTAGTGGTAAAGAGCAAATTTTAGTGGATGAATCTTTTGCACCTATAATAGAAGATCAGACTTACCTATTTGAAAGTACCTATTCTGATGCAAATATTGAGCTGGTAATGAAATCTGAAAATGAATTATTAAATTTGTTTTTAAGTGATAGTATCCAGGTTGCGATAGTATCCAGGCTGCTAAATGCGCAAGAAACTAAGCATTTTGAAGCCAAGAATATTAAAATTCGAATTAATCGATTTGCTATTGATGGAATTGCACTAATTACTCACAATTCATCAACTTATGTTAATGTAGATGTTTCGGATATTATTAAGATCCTCAAAGGTGAAAAGTCATCTTTGAATAGTTTAGTTTTTGATAATGCAAATTCCAGTACAATTAGGTATTTTAAGGAACTTGCAGGAATAAAAGATCTTCCACTGAAAGGAATTTATGCTTTGAAATCAAATTCTGATGTTATTAAATATATAAATGATAATCCTGGATCGATTGGAGTTGTGGGTGTAAACTGGATGGTTCAACCACCTACAGATCTTGAAAAAATAGTTGCAGAATTAAAGATATTGGGGGTTAAAAATAGTATTGGCAAACCTGGTTCGGATGCGTATTATAAACCTACCCAAAATGACATTGCATTAGGAATGTATCCTTTAACAAGGTCGTTATATGTTATAAATTGTGAAGGTGGTACTGGTTTAGGAACAGGTTTTGCTTCCTTTATAGCAGGTGAACGCGGACAGAGAGTTGTGCTAAAATCAGGACTCTTACCGGATAGCATTCCGTCTCGAGAAATAAATATTGTAAATTAAATTATATTTAAAATGATGAAAAAGGCAATTAAAATAACCCTGAGTTTTATATTAATAGGTTCAGCAGTTTTTGCTCAGAGTTTAACAGATGCCAGAAAAGCCATTGATGCTGAGCAGTATCAAAAGGGTAAGGCTTTATTAAACTCATTAACTAGTACTCAGCCAACCAATAGCGAGAACTTTTTTTATTTAGGTAATTTATATCTTACAACATCCCCAATTTATATCAGGCCTGATTATATCGATTCTGCCAAAACCGCTTTTAATAAAGGTATTGCTGCAAATGCAGAATTCCCATTGAATTATGTTGGTTTAGGTGCAGTTGAACTTGCAAAAAAGGCGAATCCTGCAGCAAATTTTGAAAAGGCAATTTCACTGACCAAAAAGAAGGACCACATTACTGACTTGTATATTGGTAGAGCTTATGTAAATGCTCCTGTACCAAAGATTGCTGAAGGTTTGGTTTATCTTAATAAATCAAAATTACTAAACGAAAAAGATGCTCAACTGTTTTTAGTATTGGGGGATGCTTATCGTTCAGAGATGAAAAATAGCGAAGCTTTCAGTGCTTATAGAACTGCATTTGAACTGGATAAAACTTTTTTAAGATCAAAAGTTGAATTAGGCAAGATCAATAAGATGTCAAAAGCATTTCCAGAGGCTATAGAGGAGTTTAATAGTGTAATTGCATTAGATGCAAATTATGGTCCTGCATATCGTGAATTGGCCGAGTCTTTTTATCAATGGGCATGGACTTCACAAAAAGAATATGGAGGTCGAATTAAGCAAGCATTGCAGTATTACGAAAAATATATGGATTTAACTGACCGCTCATTAGATTCACGTTTACGTCACGCTGACTTTTTATACCTTACAAAAGACTTTAAAGCACTTGAAGCAGAAGCTAATGAAATGGCTAAGTTAGACAAAGTGAACCCAAGGGTATTGCGTTATTTAGCTTATTCTGCCTTTGAAAATGGCAATTTTATGGCAAGCTCTCAAGCTTTAAAAGATTTTATATCTAAGGTTGAGCCAACCCGATTAATTTCTCAAGATTATTTGTATTTGGGTAGAGCTCAAATGAAAGATACGAGCATGTTTGTAGAAGGCTTGGTAAATATTAACAAGGCAGTTGAACTTGATTCTACGAATGCTGCGGTTATGAGTGAGATTGGTCAGGCCTTATATAAAGGAAAAAAGTATGTTGAAGCTGCTCAGGCTTATGAAATTGCAATCAAGAATCCAGAAAGAGCCCTTCTTGATTACTACTATTTAGGAATGTCTTACTATTTCACCTACGGTGGACAGAAAGCCGCTAACCTTAATCCTACTAAAGACTTGTTAGTTAAGGCAGATACTGCCTTTAGTTTCCTTGTAAAGCGTTCTCCAACAACTCAGGCAGGATGGCAATATAGAGGAAGGATCAATCGTTTAATGGATGACGAAAATGATAGTCAGGGTTTGGCTGTTCCTTTTTATGAGGCCTATGTTAAGTTAATTACCGTAGATAAACCAGAACTTGCCGCAAAAAGTAGTGTAGGTTTGATTGAAGCATGTAACTATCTTGGATCTGTAGCAGCTAGAAAAGAAGGAAATACGGCAAAAGCTAAAGAATACTTTGATAAAGTACTGCTCCTTGATCCTGCAAATGCAACAGCCACCCAGGCTCTTGCAGCCATAAATAGCATTAAATAGAGATTAAAATATTTATGTAAAGAGAAGCCCCTGAACATTGTTTAGGGGCTTCTTTTTTTTATATTTGCATCGTAATATTAAAAAATGGAAGCACAAAGTACATCACTTAATTATCTACCAATTATATTTCAGATTATTGTGGCCTTAGGGTTTGTAGTTCTTACTATGACTATTACTCATTTAGTTGGCCCAAAACGCAAAACATCTGATAAGTTAGTTGCATTCGAATCTGGAATTAAATCAGTAGGTAATGCTCGGCAACCATTTTCAATCAAATATTTTTTAGTCGCAATATTATTCGTTCTTTTTGATATAGAAGTCATTTTCATGTATCCATGGGCCGTAAATTTCAGAGAATTTGGAGTAAATGGCCTGATTGAGATGTTTATATTTATGGGAACTCTTCTGCTTGGATTCGTTTATATCATAAAGAAGAAGGCGTTAGATTGGGAATAGCATTTAGACTGGTTCTAAATAATGGTTTAAATAATTGAAAACATTAAATTTCTTAAATTTGGGCTCATTTTAGACTTGTCTGAATTGAGCTTTTTCTTTTGAAAAATTATGAGTGAAGTAAAAATAGTTGAAGCACCTCCGGGTATTGAGGGATCAGGTTTCTTTGCAACATCAATGGATAAGGTGGTTGGGCTTGCGAGGTCACACTCCTTGTGGCCATTGCCATTTGCAACATCTTGTTGTGGTATTGAGTTCATGGCTACCATGGGTTCACACTATGATTTTGCTCGTTTTGGATCAGAAAGGCCAAGTTTTTCGCCACGCCAGGCAGATTTATTGATGGTGATGGGTACGATAGCCAAGAAAATGGGACCTGTTTTAAAGCAGGTTTATCTTCAGATGGCAGAGCCGCGTTGGGTAATAGCTGTAGGTGCATGTGCAAGTAGTGGTGGTATATTTGATACTTATTCTGTAATGCAGGGTATTGATGAAATCATTCCGGTTGATGTTTATGTACCGGGTTGTCCTCCAAGACCCGAAGCGATCATTGATGGCTTTAATAAGATACAGGAGCTGGTCAAGAATGAATCTCTTCGTAGGAGAGAATCACAAGAATATAAAGAATTATTAGGTAGATACGGAATCCAGTAATGGGCAAAATAAGCAACCAGCAAGTAATACAAAGTTTAACTTCAAAGTTCGGAGATAGAATTTCAGTCCCTAATGAGCCTTTTGGTTTATTAACATTTGAAACTTCAGTTGATCATATCAGTGAAGTTTTACGATTTCTTAAAGAGGACAAAGAACTTAAATTTAATTACCTGACCGATATTACGGGAATTCATTTTCCGGAGCAGGAACTTTCTATAGGTGTAATTTATCACCTTCATAGCCTGTCAAATAATGTTCGTATCAGAATAAAGGTTTTTTTGGATGGGAATGCACCACATATTCCAACTGCAACTTCACTATGGGAAGGCGCAAACTGGATGGAACGCGAGACTTTCGATTTTTTTGGAATCATTTTCGGCGGGCACCCTAATCTGATAAGAATATTAAATGTTGACGATATGACTGTTTTCCCGATGCGAAGAGAGCATCCGCTGGAAGACCCAAATCGTGTTGATAAAAAGGATTATTTCTTCGGAAGATGATGAATCACCCCATATTTACAGATAACGACCCTCAAAAAGAAACGATCACGTTAAACCTTGGTCCTACACATCCGGCAACACATGGTGTTTTCCAGAATATTTTGGAAATGGACGGTGAGAGAATCGTAAGTGGTGTTTCAACGATAGGTTATATACATCGTGCATTTGAAAAAATTGCAGAACACCGCCCCTTTTATCAAATAACCCCATTAACAGATCGAATGAACTATTGTTCATCTCCTATTAATAATATGGGCTGGCATATGACTGTTGAAAAGCTATTGGGTATTGAAACTCCCAAAAGAGTTGATTATCTAAGAGTAATCGTCATGGAGCTTGCCCGCATTTCAGATCACCTGATTTGTAATGGAATTTTAGGGGTAGATACAGGAGCATTTTCCGGTTTTCTTTACTTAATGGAAGAAAGAGAACATATTTACGAGATCTATGAGGAAATATGTGGTGCTCGTTTAACCACTAATATTGGTCGAATAGGAGGCTTTGAGCGCGATTTTAATGATATAGCCTTTGCTAAGATTAAAAACTTTTTAGTAAAATTCCCGCCTATACTCAAAGAGTTTGAGGTGTTATTTAATCGTAACCGAATCTTTATTGAGCGCACCTCAGGTGTTGCTCCAGTTGATCCTGAAACAGCTCTTAATTATAGCTGGAGTGGGCCTATTTTACGTGCAACTGGGGTAGATTACGATGTTCGTGTCAATGAACCTTATTCTTCTTATCAGGATTTTGATTTTGATATCCCGGTTGGAACAAGTGGTGATGTTTATGATCGATACATTGTTCGTAACGAGGAAATGTGGCAGAGCTTAAGAATCATTGAACAAGCACTTCAAAAGATTGAGAAAGAACCTAAAGGTGTTTTTCATGCCAATGTTCCTGAGTTTTACCTTCCTCCAAAAGAAGAAGTTTATAATAATATGGAAGCATTGATCTACCATTTCAAAATTGTTATGGGTGAGATCGATACTCCAAAAACTGAAGTTTATCATGCCGTTGAAGGTGGAAATGGTGAACTAGGATTTTATCTGGTGAATGATGGAGGTAGATCACCTTATCGTTTGCACTTTAGAAGACCAAGTTTCATTAATTACCAAATGTATGCACCAATGAGTGCAGGCATGTTATTATCTGATGCCATTATCAATATGAGTAGCTTGAACGTAATTGCAGGAGAATTAGATGCTTAGTGTAACTGAACATAAAGAAATTGAATTTTCAGCAAACTTGATTAGCAAGTTTGAAGAGATCGTAACGCGCTATCCTGAAGGAAAGCAAAAATCAGGATTGTTGCCCATATTACATCTTGTACAAGCTGAATACGGCTGGATTAGTCCTGAAGCAATGGATAAAATTGCTGCTTTTCTTCAAATCCAAGCCATTGAGGTGTATGAAGTAGCAACATTTTATACCATGTTCTTTTTGCGTCCTCAAGGAAAATTTGTACTTGAGGTATGCCGTACAGGGCCATGTTGCCTTGTAGGTGCAGAAAAAATCATGCATCATATTGAAAAGACATTGGGTGTGAAAGAAGGTGAAGTTACCGCAGATGGTAATTTTAGTTGGAGAGGTGTAGAATGTTTAGCAGCCTGCGGTATGGCTCCTGTTCTGCAGATTGGCCCCGATTACACTTTTTACGAAAATTTAACAGAAGAAAGTGTAGATAAATTAATAGAAAATTTAAAAAATAAAATATAAGACAGGTATTTGGAGGCTAGTTGAGGTTTTTTAATTACACATCTCACATCTCACATCTCATATCTCACATCTATAAGAGAATGGCTCGCAAGTTATTATTAAACAATATTAATGTACCAGGAATTCATACTTTCGATGTGTATCGTCAGCATGGAGGATACCGTGCAGTTGAAAAAGCATTGAAGACTATGACACCTGATGCTGTGGTTGAAGAGGTTAAAACATCTGGATTACGCGGACGTGGAGGTGCTGGTTTTCCTACCGGTATGAAGTGGAGTTTTTTGGCAAAGCCAGAAGGCAGAGAGCGCTATCTGGTTTGTAATGCAGATGAATCTGAGCCGGGTACATTTAAAGATCGTTATTTAATGACTCATATTCCTCATCTTTTAATTGAGGGAATGATCGTTTCAAGTTTTGCTCTTGGCGCAAAAACATCTTATATCTATGTTCGCGGTGAGATGATGCCTCAGATCAGGATATTGGAGCGAGCAATTGCCGAAGCTAAAAATGCCGGATTCCTGGGCAAAAATATACTTGGATCAGGATATGACCTTGAATTATATGTTCAACCGGGTGGTGGAGCCTATATTTGCGGAGAAGAAACTGCATTAATCGAATCACTAGAAGGTAAACGTGGAAACCCACGGATCAAACCTCCTTTTCCGGCAATTTCAGGGGTATGGGCCTGCCCTACTGTTGTAAATAATGTGGAAACTATTGCAGCTGTTGTTCCAATTATTAATGATGGTGGTGAAGAATATTCTAAAGTGGGTAACGGTAGAAGTACAGGTACAAAACTAATCTCTGCTTCGGGTAATCTCAACAAACCAGGTGTATATGAAATAGAACTTGGGCTTCCTGTTGAGGAGTTTATCTATTCTGAAGAATATTGTGGTGGCATAGCTAATGGAAAAAGATTAAAAGCAGTAGTGGCGGGTGGTTCATCTGTTCCAATTTTGCCAGCTAACTTGATCCTAAAAACAATCAATGGTCAGCCCCGTTTAATGAGTTATGAATCACTTTCAGATGGTGGTTTTCAAACGGGTTCAATGCTGGGATCAGGCGGATTTATAGCGTTTGACGAAGATCAGTGCATTGTTAGAAATACTTGGAATTTTGCCCGTTTTTACCATCATGAAAGCTGCGGACAATGTTCGCCTTGCCGTGAGGGTACAGGATGGATGGAGAAAGTGCTTCATAATTTAGAAAATGGGCATGGTAAAATGAGTGATATCGACCTGTTGGTTGATGTTTCTAAGAAAATTGAAGGCAATACGATTTGTCCTTTGGGCGACGCTGCTGCATGGCCTGTTGCCAGTGCGATTCGTCATTTCAGAGATGAATTTGAATGGCATATTACTAATTCAAAAACAGCAATGGTGCAAAATTATGGTTTGGCAAATTACGCTGATCCATTGCCAAAACTGGAAGAGGCAATTCAAAATTAAATGATTCTTTAACAATGAGCGATAAAGTTAAAGTAACAATAGACGGTATAACGGTTGAAGTTGAACCGGGTACAAGTATTCTCAATGCTGCACGTCAGATTGGGGGAGATATTGTGCCGCCTGCTATGTGCTATTATTCTAAACTTGAGGGTAGTGGTGGGAAGTGTCGTACCTGTTTGGTGAAAGTGAGCAAAGGTTCTGAAAAAGATCCACGCCCTATGCCTAAGCTGGTGGCTTCTTGTAGAACTGGTGTGATGGATGGAATGGAAGTGCAGAACATTACTTCGCCAGAAGTAATAGAAGCACGGAAAGGTGTAGTTGAAATACTTTTGATTAATCACCCATTAGATTGTCCGGTTTGTGATCAGGCCGGTGAATGTCATTTGCAGGATCTCTCTTATGAGCATGGTGTTGCTGATACTCGCTACGAATTTGATCGACGCACTTTTGAGAAAATAGATATTGGAGACAAGATACAATTGCATATGACGCGTTGTATTTTGTGTTACAGATGTGTTTATGTTGCAGATCAAATCACGGATAACCGTGTTCATGGCATTTTAGGTCGTGGGGATGCTTCTGAAATTTCAACCTACATTGAAAAAGCAATTGAAAATGATTTTTCAGGAAATGTAATTGATGTTTGTCCAGTAGGTGCTTTAACTGACAAAACTTTCCGCTTTAAAAATAGAGTTTGGTTTACTAAACCTGTGGATGCTCATCGTGATTGCCCTAAATGTAAGGGCAAAGTAACACTTTGGTATAAGGGTGAAGAAGTATTAAGGGTAACAGGGCGTAAAGATCAATATGGTGAAGTTGAAGATTTTATCTGTAATACCTGCCGTTTCGATACTAAAAATACAAGTGATTGGGTAATTGAAGGTCCACGTCATATTTCGCATACTTCAGTAATATCTTCTAATCATTATGAGATGACTCTTTTGCCAGTGATCAAAGAGAATCCAATATTGATTGAAGCTAATAAAATTGAATTTGACAGAGCAACTAAGGTTTAATGGAACTAGCATTTATAATTGAAAAATTCGCATTGGTAACGGTCATATTTATGATCAGCTTAACTGTAGCAGCATATTCTACGCTTGCTGAACGAAAAATAGCCGGTTATTTACAAGATCGGGTAGGCCCCAACAGAGCTGGTCCTGGAGGCATGTTTCAGCCATTGGCAGATGGATTAAAAATGTTTTTCAAGGAAGAGATTATCCCTACAGACTCAAGCAAAGCACTCTTTATTTTAGGGCCTTCACTTGCCTTATTAACTTCTTTAATTGGAAGTGCAGTAATTCCTTGGGGCGAAAGTATACAGATAGCTGACCGTCTGGTTAGTTTACAGATAGCTGATGTAAATGTTGGAATACTCTATATTTTTGGAGTGGTTTCTCTTGGTGTTTATGGCATTATGATTGGTGGATGGGCTTCTAATAATAAATTTTCGTTGATGGGGGCTATTAGAGCAGCTTCACAAAGTATCAGTTATGAAATTCCGATGGGGCTCTCGCTTATCGCATTATTGATGGCTACCAATACCTTGAGTATGAAAGAAATTGCCGAGCAGCAGCATGGCATGAATTGGAATATATTTTATCAGCCATTGGGTTTCATTATTTTCTTGGTTTGTTCTTTTGCTGAAACCAATAGAACACCTTTTGATTTGCCAGAATGTGAAACAGAACTAGTTGGAGGCTATCACACTGAATATTCCGGATTTAAAATGGGAGCATTTATGTTTGCTGAATATCTGAATATGTTCCTTGCCTCTGCTGTAATGTCAACTCTTTACTTTGGTGGCTATAACTACCCTGGAATGGATTGGGTGAATAGTATGCTTGGTCCATTGTTTGGTCCGTTGATTGGGATGGGAGTATTGCTGGTTAAAATCTTTGCATTTATATTCTTTTTTATGTGGGTAAGGTGGACAGTTCCACGTTTTAGATATGATCAGCTTATGAATCTAGGCTGGAAAGTGTTGATTCCTTTGGCAATTGCAAATATTGTCATAACAGGAATTGTGATTACAATTTTTGACAAACTTTAATTCTTCTGATCGTTTAATAATCAGATTGATAAATTTTTAAAAACCCTTTTAGGAGGATTTAGGGTCTATGGAACCATTAAGTAACAGGAAAAAAGTATTAGAACAGAAACCAATGGATTTCTGGGAGCGTTTATATCTCCCAGCAATTTTCCAGGGGATGGGAGTTACTTTCAGACATATGTTCAAAAAGAAAGAAACTATTTTCTATCCGGAAGTTGAACGTGAATTTTCTGAGAACTGGCGAGGAATGCATTCTCTTAAACGGGATGAACAAGGACGCGAACGTTGTACGGCTTGTGGACTATGTGCTCTTTCATGTCCTGCAGAAGCAATTACAATGATTGCTGCTGAGCGCCAGAAAGGCGAAGAGGAATTGTACCGTGAAGAGAAGTATGCGGCTGTATATGAGATCAATATGCTTCGCTGTATTTTTTGCGGATTGTGCGAAGAGGCTTGTCCGAAAGAAGCTATTTATCTGGATGGACCTATTGTTCCTGCAGATTACTTAAGAAAGGATTTTATTTACGGTAAAGACAAATTAGTTGAAGAGCCATTTAAAGCGTAAAGGCTGTATAAATTTATAATTGGGCAAGCCGGATCCTGTAAATAATTCGGCAGAAATTATACCTTTGCCCCAGATTTGGGCTGAAGATTAAATTACCTTATTAATGAGTATATCTCTATTTTATTTTGTTGCTTTCCTGTCCATTTTCTTTGCACTGCTAGTCATTTTTGCAAAGAATCCAGTGCATAGTGTTCTGTATCTAATTGTTACATTTTTTACCTTCACTATTCATTACATTCTATTGAATGCACAATTCTTGGCAATAGTGAATTTCATAGTATACATGGGGGCAATTATGGTCCTATTTTTATTCGTGCTCATGCTTTTAAATCTTAATGAGGGGTCAATTGGATCAAAATCTAATCTGATTAAAATGATTGGAGTTATTGCAGGAATGTGTCTAATTATAACACTGGTTGGTTCTGCCAGAGTTTTGACAGCCTCCCAACCTTTGGTACTTCAAACTCAAGAACTTGGGTTAGTCAAAAACCTTGGCAAGGTATTATTCAGCAAATTTCTGTTGCCTTTTGAGGTTTCATCTATCCTATTGCTTTCAGCTATGGTTGGAGCAGTTTTACTAGCTAAAAAAGAAATTAAACAGGTATAATAATGGAAAATGTAACTCAGGCTATTCAGGGCGTACCTTTAAATCATTATATCCTGCTATGTACCATCATTTTTTCGATTGGTGTAATTGGAGTATTGATCAGGAGAAATGCTATAGTAATTTTCATGTCTGTAGAGTTAATGCTTAATGCAGTAAATTTATTGCTTACGGCATTTTCTGTTCAACATAATGATCCCTCCGGTCAGGTTTTTGTATTTTTTATAATGGCTTTGGCTGCAGCTGAAGTTGCTGTAGGTCTGGCAATCATTGTCATGATCTTCCGAAATACAAATTCAACTGATGTAAATATTTTGAATAAATTAAAGTGGTAATAAGGTAAAATCCTTTGCTTTTGCTTAGGACATATAGCATATAATAATGATAAATTTAGTTTGGTTAATTCCTTTATTCCCACTGTTAGGTTTCCTCATTAACGGGTTAGGTCGCAATATGCTATCTAAAACCGTAGTAGGTTTTGTTGGATGTTTTTCTGTTCTAGCTTCTTTTGCTATCAGTGTAGGAATTTTCCTTGAGCTTAACTCTTCAGAAACAAAATCATTCATTATTCCAATTTTTGATTGGATTAGTGCCGGGACAATTACAATTCCGTTCTCTTTTCTAATTGATCCTCTAAGCGCATTAATGTTGCTTATTGTAACTGGAATTGGGTTTCTTATCCACGTATATTCTACCGGCTACATGAGCCATGACGCAGGGTTCGGTAAATTCTTTTCATACCTAAACCTGTTTATTTTCTTCATGCTTCTTTTAGTGCTTGGATCCAATTATGTAGTGATGTTTATTGGATGGGAAGGTGTGGGCTTATGCTCCTATCTGCTTATCGGTTTCTGGTTTAGCAATCCCGCCTATGCAAGTGCAGCCAAGAAGGCATTTATAATGAATCGCATTGGAGACCTTGGTTTCCTTATTGCGGTATTCCTGATATTCACCACTTTCAATAGTGTGGAGTTTGCCAATGTATTCCCGCAAGCTGCCAACATGGTTTCAGGTGATTCAACATTAATTCTGATTACTGCACTGCTATTTGTTGGTGCAATAGGTAAGTCAGCTCAAATTCCTTTGTTCACCTGGTTGCCAGATGCAATGGCTGGCCCAACTCCGGTTTCTGCATTAATTCATGCTGCTACCATGGTAACTGCAGGTATTTATATGATTGCAAGATCTAATATTCTGTTTACCCTGGCACCTGAAACTTTGGCCGTTGTTTCCATTATCGGTCTAGCTACTTTATTGATGGCTGCAGCAATTGCGGTTTCACAAACCGACATTAAAAAAGTATTGGCTTACTCAACTGTTTCACAATTAGGTTATATGTTTTTGGGTTTAGGCGTTGGTGCTTATACCGGTGCATTTTTCCATGTAATCACTCATGCATTTTTTAAAGCATTATTGTTCCTTGGAGCAGGTTCTGTTATTCATGCAATGAGCAATGAACAGGATATGAGAAATATGGGCGGTTTAAGAAAGAAATTACCTATTACTTTCCTGACCATGATGGTAGGTACTATCGCTATTGCCGGAATTCCTCCCTTTTCTGGTTTTTTCTCAAAAGATGAGATATTAGCTCATGTCTATGAGCACAATAAAGTATTTTGGGTGATAGCAGTTATTGGAGCTATGTTTACATCATTCTATATGTTCCGTATGATGTACCTGACTTTTAATGGCAGTTTCCGTGGAACTACCGATCAGGAGCATCATTTGCATGAATCGCCAGCTTTAATGACCATTCCTTTGATTGTTCTTGCAGTTTTATCTGCCTTAGGTGGCCTAATTGGAATTCCTGCAGTATTGGGTGGTACTCATTGGTTGGAAAATTTCCTTGCGCCGGTTTTTGAAGTTTCTAAATCCAAAACAAGTGTTTTGACACTTGATCATACAACTGAATATGTTTTGATGGCACTTTCAGTTACTGCTGCATTGGTATCGATGTTATATGCTTATGTTCGATATGTAAAGCAAGGGCATATTCCTGCCAACGATCGTACAGACCGTGGTTTGCTTGCCCGTTTATCTTACAACAAATTTTACATCGACGAAGTTTATCATTCTTTAATCACCCGTCCATTGGATACCTTTTCAGGGTTTTTATCTAAAACAGTAGATAAAGCTGGAATTGATGGAATTGTGAACGGATTTGGAAAAGGGGCTGTTGAAGCCAGCAAAAGTTTTAGGTTACTTCAAACAGGTATGGTTGGCTTCTATATCTTTATGATGGTAGCCGGTATACTTGCATTACTGTTTTATAGTATGTACAAAATTTAATAGTTAAGAGTAGAACGAGATAAATGGAAATTTTACTAGCACAAATATTTATTCCACTAATTGCTGCACTCATCATTCTTGTGTCAGGTAAAACTTTCGTAAGAGGTATAGCTGGTGTATTCTCATTAGTATCACTACTCATTACTGTATTTCTGTATTTAAATTTTACACCTGATGCTACCACTCAGTTTCTTGTAGATCTGGCTTGGATTCCTCAATTCGGAATTCATTTCAAAGCAGGTGTTGATGGAATAAGTATGGTTTTGTTAGTATTAACAAATATTCTAATCCCAATTATAGTTTTATCTAGCTTTAAACAGGATGTTAAGGATCAACAGGCGTTTTATGCTTTGATATTCTTTATGCAAAGTGGTTTGCTAGTTGTATTTACAGCTTTGGATGCTTTCTTATTCTATGTAGGCTGGGAAGTAGCCCTAATTCCAGTATACTTTATCTGTGCATTATGGGGAGGTGAAAATCGGATTAAGGCTAATCTTAAATTCTTTGTTTATACCATTGCCGGAAGTTTATTGATGCTGATTGCTATCATTTATCTTCATTTGCAAACGCCTGGTAATAGTTATGATATTTCAGAGTTTTATAAACTCGAGCTTGATTCTGTTACACAGGGATGGATATTTTGGGCATTCTTTTTAGCCTTTGCCATAAAGATGCCAGTATTTCCATTTCATACCTGGCAGCCGGATACTTATACAGAAGCTCCTACTGCAGGCACCATGCTTCTTGCTGGTATAATGCTTAAAATGGGTATTTATGGCGTGATACGATGGTTGATTCCTGTTGCCCCACTTGGGTTTCAGGATTGGGGTTCTACAGCACTAGTTCTATCTGTAATAGGCATTGTTTATGCTTCAATTATTGCATTTACACAAAATGATATTAAGCGATTGATTGCATATTCTTCAATTGCTCACGTAGGATTGATCTCTGCAGGAATTTTTGCTTGGAATGTTCAGGGTTTACAGGGAGCGATGATACAGATGCTGAATCATGGAATCAATGTGGTTGGTATGTTCTTTATTGCAGATATCATTATTCGCAGAATGAATACCCGTGAATTAAGCCTGATGGGTGGCATAGCAAAGCCTGCTCCTATGTTGGCCATTGCCTTTCTGCTTGTTTTATTGGGTACAGTTGCATTGCCCTTGACCAATGGTTTTGTTGGCGAGTTTCTCTTGCTAATGGGAGTTTATAACTACAATATATGGCTTGCAGCAATTGCTGGTTTGACCATTATCCTTGGAGCTGTTTACATGCTCAGAATGTATCAAAAAGTAATGTTTGGTCAGGTTAATACCAGCACTTCAGTATTTACAGATTTAGATGGGACAGAGAAATCAGTATTACTGATCATTTCAGTTCTGATTATTTTTATAGGAGTATATCCACAGCCCATTCTGAATATTTCGGAGGCGGCAGTTATCAACCTGCTTGAACAGGTTAATCAAAAGATTTTAGTTAAATAAAAGCATGAACGCATTAATTACCCTGTCTGTTTTAGCCATTTTGGTACTTTACCTAGGCTTATATAAGGCAAAAAATGCTTTGCTGCCTGTAACCTTATTAGGTTTGGGAGCTGCCCTGGTTTTGAGTATTCTTGAATGGAATTCTGGTGCGGCGCCAATTTATAGCGGCATGATGCTGTTTGATAATTTTGCAGTAGCATTTACTTCGATCTGTATAGTTTCAACTATGCTTATTCTGCTTATTTCAAAAGATTATTTTGAGCATATCAGTGAGCATGTGGCTGAATACTACACCATTATACTTTTCGCATTGATTGGAATTCTGATTATGGTTTCATTTCATAATCTTTCCATGTTGTTTATTGGTATAGAGATCATGTCAGTGAGTCTATATATTCTTGCGGGTATTAGAAAACATGATTTTAAATCAAATGAAGCTGCATTGAAGTATTTTTTAATGGGTGCGTTTTCAACAGGATTTTTACTACTCGGTATAGCATTTCTATATGGAGCAAGTGGAAGTTTCGATTTGAGTACCATAAAAGAATATGTCATTTCAAACCCAATGGCTATTTCACCGCTTTTTTATAGTGGAGTTACCTTGATGATCATCGGACTAAGTTTTAAAATAGGAGCTGCTCCTTTCCATTTCTGGACCCCTGATGTTTACGAGGGGTCTCCAACGCTGATTACTGCATTCATGAGCACAGTCGTTAAAACCGCTGGATTTGCTGCATTTTTGCGATTGTTCATGGTTTGTTTTGCACCATTACATGATTTCTGGATGCCTTCGTTGCTGGTTATTTCGGTATTAACCTTGTTTATAGGTAATGTTACGGCCTTGTATCAGCATAGTTTTAAAAGAATGCTAGCTTTTTCAAGCATTTCACATGCAGGTTATATGCTGTTTGCTATTGTTGCTTTAGGGCCACTTTCTGGAAACTCAGTGTTTGTTTATGCAAGTGCTTATTCTATTGCATCAATTATTGCATTTGCAGTATTGATCCTTGTTAAGCGCCAAACCGGATCTGATAATTTTGAAAGCTTCAATGGAT
>NZ_JBIKSU010000106.1:0-5228 GCF_044348475.1 Daejeonella sp.
TCCTTTGTTTCCAATCCCGGTTCGCCAAAATTAACGTTAATATCAAGAAACCCAGGCGAAAGAAACTGACCCTTTCCAGAGATAATTACTGTTTTGGCATTCGGTGCAGCGATCTTGTTTCCTATCTCAAAGATCTTACCATCAATAATCAATACATCTGCTAGCTTTCCATTAAAAGGACTGTTTGGGTGCAGAATTGTGGCAGATTGAATTAATAAGTTTTTCAATTGTTTAAAGGTTTTAGTGGTAGTTTATTGTAAAAACGGATCAGTAAAATTTCTGCGGCAAAAAATAAAAGAGCTAATATCAAACAAACTTTCCATAATGAACTACCCTGATTAACAGATTTTATCATACTCACCATTGAGCCAGCTTCGGGATCTAAAAGATCAATTCTATTTCCAACAAAATTATTCCTCAGTTCTTTATCACTTGCATACGACATATCTGACTCAGATCCTGCATCATTGAATGAAACAATAGAAATCAGACTATCGTTCTTCAGCAACTGATAGTTACCCACCTGTTTAATTTGATCAGCGATGTAAATTTGCGATAAATTTTCATTTTGTCTAAGATCTGGAATTGCCTCGAACTTATCTTTCCTTAATTTAAGATTTTGATTTGGATTTAAGGTTATTTTTGGAAATTCTATCATTTGCTGAGAATTTAGTTGATAGAATAAATTCTGAGACCTGATCGATAAAAGTGCCGCTTGGTACATGATAGGAACAAATATTGAATGTCTGGCAAAATTACTGAATTCAGTTTTCAAAGGTACTGCCAACAAATAAACTTTTCCATTTCCAAAGCGGTATTCACTTAAAAAGTTAACTTTTCCTGGAAGTTCAAGCAAATTTTGTCGTTTGGTAGTGTTCAAAGAACTATAGCGCAGGTATTTTTTAACAACAGGAAGATCCATTTTTTGAGGAATATTTTCAAAAACCCCTTTAAAAACAGGATGCTGCAGATTGATTACTGATACGCTGTTTGAAGAAGTTATCACCTCTAAAGGCACATCAGTACCTACAAATTGGAGAAACTTCTTCAAGGATAATTGATCATTATTTAGATCAGGAAATACCATAATATTTCCTCCGCGCTTGCAATATGCTTGAAGCTGCTGCGAAAGCCCCTCGCTAATATCAGGAAGCTCATTCAAAATAACTAGCGGGTAAGAATCCAGACTTGAATAGTTTACACTACCTAACGACGAATTATTCAAAGAAAAAAACGGATCTGAACCAAATACGGAATTTAAATACTCATTTTCTGCACCTCCATTTACTACCAGTACAGGCAAAACTTGCTGTACGTTAAAGCTGAAGTAAAATTTATCGTCAAATACAACCGGATAATCAGTTATTTCAAGCTCAGCATTTTGCCAACCTCCTTTTAGCACGCTAAAAAATAAGGTATCTGTTGCGCTTGATCGTGCTTTTACTGTAATACTGCCGAGTGCTTTTTGCTCTTTATTAATAAACAGTTTAATTGGAATGCTACTAGCTTCTTGGTCCGAATTGTTTTTAAGTTTTACGATGAGTTGTTCAGAATCAGCCGGCTTATGAATTGCCGAACTGAACCACAATGAATCAACAGAAACATTAGGCTGGTGGTTCGACTTTAAACGAACAAGCCGTATAGCAGTTGAACTATCTAAAAGAACCGGTTTTAAAGACAGTAAATTATTCTGAAAATCAGAAATTATATAATTGGTTTTTGGTGAGTTTGGCTCGTTCAAAAAAACATCATTTTGCCTATTGATAATTTGCTGAAGATCTCTTCTGGATGCACTTATTTCCACTTCATCTATGGCACTCTGAAACTCCTCTAAATTCAGCAATCGTTGATATCTGCCTTCAAAATCATTGGTAAGGAGCTGAAATTTATCATTCAGGCTATAGGCTGAAGCAATCTCTTTTGCTCTTCTTTTTGCTTCGTCAAGCAGAGTTCCTTCTTTGTTCAGCGTTTCCATGCTGAATGAATTATCAATAAAAATGCTGAGAACCTGATTTTGAGACCCCTTATTCTGCAAAGGACCAGGAATATATGGTCTTGCAAATGCCAGAACCAGGAACGTTAGTCCTAATATTCTTGCCATTAGTATCAATCGGTCTTTGAGATGCTGCCTAGACGAAGTCTGTATCTGCACATTCCTCAAAAAACGAACATTGCTGAAGTATACTTTTTTAAATTTCCTGAAATTAAAAAGATGAATAATGACTGGAATGGCGATAGTCAGGAGGGCAAATAAAAATCCGGGGGATAGGAATCTCATTAAGATTCAAAATTAATGATAATTAATCATCTTTGAAAGAAGAATTAGTAGTTAGTAATTAGTAGTTAGATATAAAGTGCTAATTGAAATTTTCTGATTTTTTCATACTTCAGACTTCATACCTCAGACTTCATACAACAGACAACTGACAACTGACAACAGACAACTGACAACTGACAACACATAAAATTTCATATTCCCATATCCAATCTGTATATTTGCATGCTTCCCAAGCTATTTGGGCCAAAAATTATGAATTTAGTTTTCACACATCACGTACATTTCCATCATCGCTTTGCGGCGATGTAATACTATATACGTTTCTACGTGAAACTGTTTCTTAATAAATTTTTGGTCTGATTAAAACATACACTTTGAAAACTCTTAAAATAGCTATCCAGAAATCTGGTAGATTAAACGAAAAATCGGTTGAACTTCTTAAAAATTGCGGCCTAAGCTTCGAAAATTATAAAAGTTCCCTCATCTCAAACGTTTCAAATTTTCCGCTTGAAATACTTTTTCTTCGCGATGATGATATCCCTGAATATGTTCAGGATGGTATTGCTGACCTTGGAATTGTTGGAGAAAACGTGATCAGTGAAACAGGTGTAGATGTGAGCTTCTTGCAAATGCTGGGCTTTGGCAAATGCACGCTTAAATTGGCAGTGCAAACACATAGCACCATTGAACATATTACCGATCTGAACGGAAAGTCAATTGCAACCTCTTATCCTGTAATCCTGAAAAATTTCCTAGATGATAACAACATCAATGCTGAGATCAGAACAATTTCGGGATCAGTTGAAATTGCACCAGGCCTTGGATTAAGTGATGCTATTTTTGATATTGTGTCAACCGGAGGTACATTGAAAAGCAACGGACTAAAGCCATTTGCTGAAGTCATGAAGTCGGAAGCTGTGTTAATTGGACGAAATGGCATTGAAAATGAACCACTGATTATTGAACTCATCCAGCGAATACAGTCTGTATTGCGCGCAAAAGAAACCAAATATGTGGTTCTGAATGCTGAAGTAAAAAACATTGATCAGATCTTATCACTGTTGCCGGGAGTTAAAAGCCCGACGGTAGTTCCACTAGCAGAAGAAGGCTGGGTGGCTATACATACGGTAATACCAGAGCGTGATTTCTGGGAAAAAATTAGCCTTTTGAAGGCTGCAGGAGCGCAAGGAATCGTGGTCATGCCAATTGAAAAGATCATCTTATAGTCAGATTTTAAAAATCGCCATGTTAAAAGTCTATAATTTTAAGGATCTGAATCGTAAAGGAATTGAAGACCTATGCCGACGCAATGTTGATCCAAATAATACTATCCGAAGCACTGTTGAAGAGATCATTCAGCATGTTAAACAGCAAGGCGATGAAGCTTTAATAGCCTATGCTAAGAAGTTTGATGGGATTGTACTTCAAACACTTTTCCTGGATAAAAAGGAGATTAAAACTATTGCCGCTACGGCAGGAGAAGCCGAGAAAAATGCAATAAAACTGGCTTATACTAATATCCGAAAGTTTCATGAAACTCAGCTCCGTGCTGAAGAAAAAACTGAGACAACCAAAGGAGTTATTTGCTGGCGTGAATACAGAGCCATTGAAAAAGTAGGTCTGTATATCCCTGGAGGAACAGCTGTATTGCCTAGCACATTTTTAATGCTTGGTGTACCTGCAATACTTGCTGGCTGTAAACAAATCATTGTTTGTTCACCTCCTCAAAAAGATGGAAAAGTGAATGCTTATCTGGCATTCTGTGCACAATTATTAGGTATCGAACGCATTTATCTTGCAGGGGGAGCTCAGGCAATTGCTGCAATGGCTTATGGCACAGCGAGTATTCAGAAAGTTGATAAAATATTTGGTCCCGGCAATCAATACGTAACTAAAGCAAAAACAATAATTCAATCTGAAAGTCAGACTGCCATTGATATGCCGGCCGGACCATCAGAAGTGCTCATCATAGCAGATGATTCTGCCAATCCTGAGTATGTAGCAGCTGATCTATTAGCTCAGGCTGAACATGGAATTGATAGTCAGGCAATATTGGTTTCTGATTCAAAAAGAATCATTGATGAAACTTCGGCTGAACTAAAAAAACAATTAGATCAACTTCCACGGGCAGAGATTGCCGCAAAAGCACTGCAGAACTCTTATGCCATTCAATGTTCCAACCTTTTAGAAGCAATGGAGTTTAGTAATATTTACGCTCCTGAACATTTGATCCTGGCAACAGACCAATGGGAGGCTATTAGTCGAGATATTAGTAATGCAGGCTCTGTGTTTCTGGGACATCTAACTCCAGAAAGTGCAGGCGATTATGCTTCAGGCACCAATCATACATTACCAACCAGTTCATATGCGCGAGCATATTCAGGTGTTTCGGTTGATTCTTTCATCAAAAAGATCACCTTTCAACATATCAGCAAAGAAGGAATAATAAACCTGGGGCCTACAGTAGAAATATTAGCATCTTTAGAAGGATTACAGGCTCACAAAAATGCCGTTACTGTACGACTAAAAAACAAATAGGAGTAATAAAATCAAAATTTGTAAGGATATAAATCAAAATACGATGTTCAACCTACAGCATATACTTCGTAAAAATATAAAAGAACTTGTACCCTATTCGTCGGCTAGAGATGAATTCAAAGGAGAAGCCTCAGTTTATTTAGATGCCAACGAGAATTCGTATGGATCTCCTTTAAATGAAAGCTTTAACCGCTATCCTGATCCATTACAGTTTAAGGTTAAAAAACGCCTTTCAGAAATTAAAGGCGTTCCTCCCCGAAATATGTTTTTAGGAAATGGAAGCGATGAAGCAATCGACATTCTCTTCCGTGCATTCTGCAATCCAGGATCAGACAATGTCATAACTGTACCTCCAACGTATGGAATGTATGAGGTCTCAGCCAATATCAATGATGTAGAAGTTCGCAAAATT
>NZ_JBIKSU010000107.1:0-5218 GCF_044348475.1 Daejeonella sp.
TGGCAGAAATAATATGGCTACTGTAAATGCCATTAGCCCAGATGGTATGCAGATCAGGTATCAGTTTCAGGTTAGGTAATTTTCAACCTTTATTTATTTAGAAAGCCTTCCCGATAATTTGGGAGGGCTTTCCTATTTTTGCGAAATGGATTCAGTTCCCTAATCTTTTTCATTTCTTGAGCAAACCCTATTACTCTTGCCCGAAAAAGCTATTTTTTGGGAGGAGCAACAAACGCTCATTGTTGCAGATATTCATCTTGGAAATTTGGACATTTCAGAAAGGCGCAACACGGCAAATGCTTACCCTTCCTTACTTCCAATTTGGTTCACGACAAGCTAATTTGCCTACTTTCGCGAAATTTATTGCAAAGTTTAGGATGAAAAATACTCAGGATGACCGAATTTTTGCAGTGCTTCAGGATAAGATTGTTGGTTTTTAATCTTCAAGATTTTCAGATTCAAAATTTAGATTGTTTCTAAATAGACAAATTCTTATTTCACTTGCTATATAACTGCACGATTTTTCTCATATAATGGTAAATTTGCTTCCTGAATAATAAAATAATATAAGGTAATGAGCAATTTCGCAAAAACGTTCTCATCCTCATTGGGAAAAAAACTGGTAATGGCCCTCACAGGCATTTTCCTCTGTACGTTCCTCGTTGTACATTTGGTAGGAAATTTACAGTTGTTTAAGGATGATGCAGGACAGGCATTCAATGCCTATGCCTACTTTATGACGCATTTCGGTCCGATAAAGATCGTTTCTTATTTGTTATATGCATCAATCATCATTCATGCAGTTTATGCATTATTGCTGACTGCTGGTAACAAAAAAGCGCGCCCTGTAGCTTACGCTGTTCAAAAAGGCGGACAGAATAGTCCATGGACCTCCAGAAACATGGGAATACTTGGCACCATACTGTTGATTTTTATTGTGGTTCACATGGGTGATTTCTGGTGGAAATACCATAATGCTGAATTACCTTATGCAAAATATGAGATTAGTCTCGAAAACCCGAAAGATATTCAGGTTTCAGAGCTGCCATACGATGCAAACAGGCTGATTCATTCAGACATTGTAGATGTACAGGCAGGAAAGCAAATTGTAGTTTCAAAGGATTTGTATAAAATCGTTAACAATGCATTCCAAACTTGGTGGTATGTTCTTTTGTACGTTGTTGCGATGGCTGCTTTGTCATTTCACCTGATTCATGGATTCAAAAGTGCTTTTCAAACCATTGGATGGAATAATAGCAATCTAGTTCCGATCATCCGCTTTTTGGGTGTATGGGTTTTTGGAGTCTTGATTCCATTGGCCTTTGCCGCAATGCCATTATACTTTTTCTTCAAATAGGATTACACAATACCCGGGAAACCGGGGTTTAAATAAATTTCTGAGATGAAATTAGATGCTAAAATTCCACAAGGCCCTTTAGCCGAGAAATGGTCCAAACATAAATTTAACCTTAAACTGGTTAACCCAGCCAATAAGCGTAAATATACGGTTATTGTTGTTGGAACAGGTTTGGCAGGATCTTCTGCAGCGGCTTCTCTGGCAGAATTGGGTTATAATGTTAAAGCCTTTTGCTTTCAAGATAGCCCCAGAAGAGCACATTCTATTGCCGCTCAAGGTGGTATAAATGGAGCAAAGAATTACCAGAATGATGGTGACAGTGTTTACCGTTTATTTTATGACACCATAAAGGGTGGTGACTATCGTGCCCGCGAAGGTAATGTTTACCGCCTCGCTGAAGTATCAGTAAATATTATTGATCAATGCGTAGCACAGGGTGTTCCTTTTGCCCGTGAATATGGGGGCTTACTTGATAATCGTTCATTTGGTGGTTCTCAGGTTTCGCGTACGTTTTATGCAAGAGGGCAAACTGGACAGCAACTTCTTTTAGGAGCATATTCATCTTTGAATCGCCAGGTTAATTTAGGCAAGGTACAAATGTTTACTCGCCATGAAATGATGGATGTTGTGACCATTGATGGTGAGGCAAAAGGTATAGTTACCCGTGATCTAATCAGTGGTGCCATTGAAACTCACTCAGCTCATGCGGTATTATTGTGTACAGGTGGTTATGGTAATGTATTCTACCTATCAACCAATGCGATGGGTTGTAACGTGACTGCCGCCTGGAAAGCGCATAAGCGAGGTGCTTATTTTGCAAATCCATGTTTTACACAAATCCATCCAACTTGTATTCCTGTAACTGGTGATCATCAATCCAAGCTGACTTTAATGTCTGAATCATTAAGAAATGATGGTCGGGTTTGGGCTCCCAAAACCAAAGAACTAGCAGAAAAAATTCGGAAGGGTGAACTAAAGGCATCTGAATTGAAAGATGATGATCGAGATTACTTCCTTGAAAGAAAATATCCTGCATTTGGAAACCTTGTTCCACGTGATGTTGCATCCCGTAATGCCAAAGAAATTGTAGATGAAGGTCGTGGTGTTGGTACTTCAGGCATTGCAGTATACCTCGATTTTGCCGAATCTATCAATCGTCTTGGAGAGGATGCTGTGCGTGCTAAATATGGTAATCTATTTGATATGTACCAACAGATTACTGATGAGAATCCATACAAACAACCCATGCGTATTTACCCTGCTGTTCACTACACTATGGGTGGATTATGGGTGGATTATAACTTACAAACTACCGTTAAAGGTCTATATTGTTTAGGTGAGGCTAACTTTTCAGAACATGGAGCTAACCGTTTAGGAGCTTCTGCACTGATGCAGGGCCTTGCTGATGGATATTTTGTGATTCCATATACTTTAGGAGATTATCTAGCTACTATCGGGCCAAAAGCAATTGATACTAATCATCCTGCCTTCGAAGAAACTAAAAAGAATGTTGTTGATAGAATTAATAAGCTAATTAGTCTTAAAGGGAACAAAACCGTTACGGAGTATCACCGTGAACTAGGGCATATCATGTGGGAATATTGTGGGATGGCTAGAACCGAAGAAGGCCTGATCAAAGCAAAAGGTTTAATACGTGAACTCAAAGAAGATTTTTGGAAGAATGCGATCGTTACTGGAATCAACGAAGAATTTAATCAAAATCTTGAAAATGCAGGCCGTGTTGCTGATTTCATTGAGCTTGGCGAACTGATGGTAGACGACGCTCTTGACAGGAAAGAATCTTGTGGTGGCCACTTCCGTTTAGAAAGCCAAACACCAGAAGGTGAAGCATTAAGAGATGATGATAATTATGCTTATGTAGCGGCATGGCAATATAATGGCGATAATCAACCTGAATCTCTGCATAAGGAAGAGTTGGTTTTCGAAAATGTTAAATTAACACAAAGAAGTTATAAATAAGACAGGAGATAAGAAGTATGAGATTTTTGACACTAGGGTCTTAAATTTCATATCAATCTCAATAATAAAAACCAAGATTGAGACACAGAATACAGATTTATATCGCATATCTAATGTCTCACATCTCATATCTCAATAAAAATGAGCAATAATATGAATTTGACATTAAAGGTTTGGCGTCAAAAAAATGCTAAAGCAAAAGGTGAATTAGTTTCATATCAGGCTGACCATGTTTCTCCGGATATGTCATTTCTGGAAATGCTTGATGTTGTAAACGAAGGGCTGATCAAGAAAGGGGATGACCCCATTCACTTTGATCATGATTGTCGCGAGGGCATCTGCGGATCCTGTTCATTGCATATTAATGGAAGACCCCATGGTCCAAAGCAAGGTATTACTACTTGCCAGCTGCATATGCGTAGCTTTAATGATAAAGATACTATCGTTATAGAGCCATGGCGCGCTGAAGGATTTCCAGTAATTAAAGATCTTTCAACAGACCGTTCAGCATTTGATCGTATTCAGGTAGCAGGTGGATTTATTTCGGTAAATACAGGTGGAGCTCCTGATGCTAATGTTATTCCTATTCCAAAGGTTGTAGCCGACGAAGCATTTAATTCTGCTACTTGTATAGGATGTGGTGCATGTGTTGCAGCATGTAAAAATGCTTCAGCAATGCTCTTTGTTTCTGCAAAAGTATCTCAATTAGCACTATTGCCACAAGGGCAGCCTGAGCGTTATCGCCGTGTACAGGCCATGGTTGCACAAATGGATGCCGAAGGTTTTGGAAGTTGTACCAACACAGGTGCTTGTGAAGCCGAATGTCCTAAAGAAATATCTATTACAAATATTGCAAGAATGAATCGCGATTATTTTAGTGCTAAACTTTTAAACTCTGAAGAATAGTTGAAGTATTAATTCTAACAAGATTTTAGAAGCTCAAATACGTATTTCGTGTTTGAGCTTTTTTTATGGGGTGTATTATTCAAAAATAATGATCAAGAACTCAACCGTATTTTACTGGATATTAACCCAATTGTAATATTATTCAGCTAATTTTGAATGAACCTTGATAAAATGGGTCAAATGATATGCGAATAAGTTTTCATGGTGCCGCAAGGAATGTCACAGGAAGTAAACACTTAATTACTCTTGATAATGGCATACAGATTTTATTGGATTGCGGGATGTTTCAAGGCATGGGTGAGGAATCGGATGAGCTTAATGAATATTTTGGCTTTATTCCTTCAGAGGTTGATTATTTGATACTTAGTCATGCTCATATTGATCATAGTGGTTTGATTCCACGACTGGTTTCCCAGGGGTTTAAAGGAGAAATTTATTGTACTCCTGCCACCATGGACCTGGCCCGGATTTTATTGATGGATTCTGCTAGAATTCAGCAGAAGGATTCAGAGTATAGTAATAAACGCAGAGCGCGTAAAGGTTTGCCATTGTTAAAGCCATTGTATACCGAAGATGATGCAATGGCCTGCTTAACGCAGTTCCGTATTATTGAGTATAATACGGAGTTTCAGATTAATGAAGATATTAAGCTAGAGCTCACTGATGTAGGCCATATTATTGGTAGTGCAGCAGTTCATTTAACAATCAATGAAAATGGAAAAACTAGCCGATTAACATTTAGTGGAGATGTTGGCCGCTATGGTGATCTTATTCTGAAATCACCCGAAACATTTAAACAATCTGATTATATTCTTTTGGAATCTACCTACGGCGATAGCCTGCATAAAGATACGGAACCGGCAGAAGAATTACTTAAGGAGATTATCTATCAAACTTGTATTCTACGTCGTGGTAAGGTTATTATTCCTGCATTTAGTGTTGGCCGTACTCAAGAATTACTGTATTCATTAAATG
>NZ_JBIKSU010000108.1:0-5149 GCF_044348475.1 Daejeonella sp.
ATTTCATAATAGGTAGCATTATTTTTTTTATCAGCATCAATAAATACGAGATCAAAAGTTTCATTTAGAGTGGGTATAATCTGTTTAGCATCGCCAATTTGATACATTATCTTTGAATTGAGATCAGATTTTTTAAAGTTTGACCTAACCATATCTTCTAGTTCTAAATTGATATCTATGGTGTAGATACGCCCATTTTCTCTGAGCCCTTCTGCCAAACAAAGGGTGGCATAACCTGTAAAAGTGCCAATTTCAAGTATCCGTTCAGGATTAACCATTTTACTGATCATGCTAAGCAATTTACCCTGATAATGACCTGAAAGCATACGTGGCATAGAAACTTTGAGGTGTGTTTCTCGGTTTATATGCTTGAGAAGTTCATTTTCAGGCTCGCAAGAATTTTCTAGATAGTGTGTTAGTTCTTCACTGAATAGCTCCATGGCTTAAAGATAGGTATTTTGAGTTTTTGCCCGTTTTTAAAAGCCCATGCTTTTTTTCTGCAGATAGGTTTGCAGGATGATTGTTGCAGAAATAGTATCCAGCCGCTCTTTATTTTGTCGGTCTGTTTTTTTGAAACCACTTTGAGCAACAACGGCTGATGCCATTTTGGATGTAAATCGTTCATCAATCTGCTCGATGGGTATTTCTGGAAAATTTTTATTCAGAGTAGTGATAAATCCTTTAATATGAGGTGCCGATTGTGACGGACTACCATTCATCTGTCTGGGTTCACCAACCACAAAAAGCTCTACCTGTTCTGTTGATAGGTATTTTTTGAGATACTCAATAATATCTTTGGGATGAATGGTATCCAGGCCAGTAGCTATGATCTGCAGCGGATCGGTTACAGCAATTCCAATGCGTTTAGTACCATAATCGAAAGCTAGAACTCGCATAAGCTGTTTAATATTGAACAGAAACAAATATAGGATTAAGCGATGTTAAATGAGCAAATGTTTATTCTAAAGCAAACTTCTCGCATAGCGTCAATGTATTTTTTACATCTTCAATAGTGGTTCTTGGGTTGATTAGGCACATTCTTAATACCACCTGACCTTGCAAAATTGTTGTAACCAGAAGAGCCTCACCGGAAGCCATCATTTTTGCCGATATTTTTTGATTCATTTCGTCAAGCTTTTTTTCAGACAATTTTTCTTCTACTGTATTATATCTGAAATTAATTATGGCAAGAGTTGCCGGTGAAATAACCTCCCATTTATTACTTTTTCTTAATTCAGCTTCAACCGCTTCGGTAAGATCGATACTATAATCAATGGCCTTTCTAAATGCCTGTAAACCGAAGGTTTTTATCGACATATAAAACTTTAATGCTCTAAAATTTCTTGTTAATTCAATACCGTGATCGTAAAAATTTATCTCTGATGGATTGCCTTCAATATCTCTAAGGTAAACCGGTTTTTCAGTAAAAGTACGGCTCAGCCATTTATGATTTTGAACCAGCAGGCAGCCAATTTCATAGGGCTGGAAAAGCCATTTATGTGGATCAACTGTTAGTGAATCTGCTTTTTCGATTCCTTTTAGTAACTTCTTACCATTTTTGGAAAGCATAGCAGCGGCTCCATATGCCCCATCAACATGCAACCAGATATTTTCTTTTTTACAGATTTTGGCAAGCTCTTCGAGTGGATCAATGGTACCAGTATTGGTTGTACCTGCTGAAGCAATCATACAGAAAGGCTGAAGCCCTTCGATCTTATCTTTTGCAATTGCATTTTTAAGTTTATTGATCGAAAATTTAAACTCCATATCAGTTGGAATGATCCTGACCTGCTCTTTCTTAAATCCAAGAATATTAATTGCTTTAATATTGGATGAATGTGCTTGATCAGATAAATAGATGATTGCTTTTGAAAATTCATCTCCACATTTCACCTTTCTTGCTGTTGCTAGTGCGGTTAGGTTTGCCATAGATCCACCACTGGTGAAGATTCCGCCACCTTTTTTTACTTGAAAATTGAAAAGTTTTAACATCCAATTCACCGTATTAATTTCAACACCTGCTGCTGCCGGCGATCCTACCCATCCGCCCGCAAAAATATTAAATCCTGTGGCCAGTGTATCAGACATCACACTGATGTAATTGCTAGGACCCGGTACAAATGCATAAGCTTTTGGATGGGTTATAACATTACTGTTGGTCATTACATTTTCAAGAACAAACTTTAACACATCATCGGCAGCCATTGGATTTTCTGGCGCTTCTTCGCAAAAAAGCGCATCAATTTCCTTTCGGCTGGCCGTAGCTACCGGAAGTTTTTGATCCTGTGTTTCAAAATGATCAACAATTGCATCAACAACTTTGTAGCCAAAGTCTTGCATTTCTTTCCTAGAAAGATCTAATCTTGCAGTTTTATTAATTTTCAATGGGATTTAATAATTGGTTAAGGCAAAACTAAGATTTTTTTAAACCTGGGGGTATAATTTATTGGAACCTTGAGGATGAAGATTTTGTCTGGGCCATAGCCATGCTCATAAAATACTTGGAATCAGGACCCTTATGTATTAATAAACTTCCCAAAGAACATCTGTTGAAAAGCATAATTTTTCTTATTTTGCACCATGCTGTTTTGTGAAATTATTGGCCAGAAGGAAGTTAAAGAACAATTAATTCAATCGGTTCATGAGAACAGGGTAAGTCATGCGCAATTATTCCTTGGTCCGGATGGTTCCGGAAATTTTGCACTTGCATTGGCGTATGCACAATTTATTTCCTGTACTGACCGCCAAGAAGCAGACAGCTGTGGTTTATGTTCTTCCTGCAGAAAGTATAATAAACTCATTCATCCCGATCTTCATTTTTCATATCCTTTTTTTAGAGGAGGTGAAAAGGAGGATTCTTCAGCCGATCTGGAAGAATGGCGAGATCTTGTTCTGAGTAATCCCTATTTTGATCTGGATGAATGGCGTAACCGTTTGGATGCTCAAAATAAGCAGCCAAATATCAATAAGGCAGAGTGTTTAAATATCTTGCATAGATTATCGTTAAAACCGTTTGAATCGGAGTTTAAAACAATGATTGTTTGGCTTCCTGAATATTTAAAGAATGAAGGAAACAGGTTATTGAAAACATTGGAAGAACCGGCAGAAAAAACTCTGATTATTTTAATTGCAAAAAACCAAGATCAAATTTTAAATACAATCATTTCAAGAACTCAGCTGGTTAAAATTCCGGCCTTAACTAAACAGGATATTGTACAATATTTGGTTCAAAGTAAAGATATTCCAGAAACACAGGCTGCCAGGATTGCCTATTTGAGTGAAGGGAATTTACAAAGCGCATTAAACTTTTTGAAAGAAGATGAAAGTGATGATTTCAGGCTCTTTTCTTCATGGATGCGAATGACCTTTGCAGATAAAGGAGGGCAGATATTTCTATTTGTTGATGAATCATCAAAATTAGGCCGCGAAAATCAAAAAAACCTTTTGCGATATGGAATACATTTGATTCGCGAATGTATTATGGTTATTTCAGGAGCAGATGAATTGGTTCACCTGCAATCTTCAGAATTGGATTTTGTTCAAAATTTTAGCAAACAACTTGATCTTGCAAAAGCTGAAGCCATTATAAATGAATTAGAAAAGGCTCATTATCATATTGAGCGCAATGCGAATCCGAAAATTTTATTTTTAGATGTATCTTTACAATTCGTTAAAATATTAAAGTTTAATACGCTCCCTGCGGGGACTCAATATATACTGAATTAGATATGGGATGTGGAAGTTGTTCAACAGGTGGCTGTGCCCCTGCAGGATGCAAGAGTAATGGCTCTTGCCTTACCAATGGTTGCAGTAAATTAGATGTTTATGACTGGCTGTCACATATGGACATGCCTTCAAATTATAAACCATTTAATATCATCGAAATTAAATTTAAGGGCTCTAGAAAAGAGTTTTATCTCAATACAGAAAATCTTTATCTCGAAGCTGGTGAGCTTGTAGCTGTTGAAACTACAACAGGCGGCTATGATATTGGCCACGTTTCTTTGACTGGCGAATTGGTTCGCATGCAGCTTAAAAAGAGGCATGTTCGTACAGAAGATGTAGTTAAAAAGATCTATCGTAAAGCTACCCCTACTGATGTTGATAAATGGAAGGTTTCAAAAGATCTTGAATTTGAAACGATGCATAAGTCTAGGGTATTGGCTAAAGAACTGGGCCTGGCTATGAAACTTAGTGATGTAGATTATCAGGGCGACAGAACAAAAGCAACATTTTATTATACCGCTGAGGGTCGTGTTGATTTTAGAGAACTGATCAAGAAGATGGCAGAAACCTTCCGGATTCGAATAGAAATGCGCCAAATTGGTATGCGCCAAGAAGCCAGTCGTTTAGGTGGAATTGGTTCTTGCGGACGTGAACTTTGCTGTTCAACTTGGTTAACAGATTTTAAGACGGTTTCAACCTCTGCTGCCAGATATCAGAATCTTTCTCTAAATACCCTAAAGCTTGCGGGGCAATGTGGCAAATTAAAGTGTTGCCTGAATTATGAGCTTGATACGTATATGGATGCTCTGAAAGATATTCCAGACAATGTAGAACGTTTAGAGACTTTAACAGGCACGGTCAGACATCAAAAAACAGATATTTTCAAAAAACTGATGTGGTTTAGCTATCCTAATGATGAAAACTGGATAGCATTAGATTTAGCGAGAGTTAAAGAAATCCAGAAATTAAACAAGGACGGAATTAAACCCGAATTCTTGAAAGAGGAGCTTCCTGAAAAAGATAAGCCAGTTATTGCCAAAGTGTTTGATTATGAAAATGTTGTGGGTCAGGATAGTTTAACTCGCCTTGATAATAAGTCTATAAGAAACAAGAAGAACAATCGTAAAAAAGGGAATAAACCTAAAGGACCAGGAAACTCACAGCCACAGGCTGAGGCAGGTTTAGGCACTAGGCCGGTAAGGCAAGAAATTACGCCAAATGCGGCACAGGCCAATCAGGCTGCTGAACCATCGGCAGAACGCCCGGCGGGAACTAGCCGAAACAATAAGCGAAGAAAAAACTTTAGAAATAATAATAACCGTGAGCGTCCTGCAGAATAATATATAATGAAGCAGATCAAAACATTGTTTTTATTTATGTCGTTGTTGATGCTGGGCTTAATCTCCTGTCAGGACACCTTAAC
>NZ_JBIKSU010000109.1:0-5145 GCF_044348475.1 Daejeonella sp.
GAGGGTCAAATGGTTATGGCTTAAAATTTAGAGAAGCCAATCACCGCGACTGGGGTGGTGGCGATTACAAAGATTTGATGGCTGGTGTTGATTATGCTATTTCAAAAGGATGGGCAGATGCCAGCAAAATGGGTGTAATGGGATGGAGTTATGGTGGATTCATGAGCAGTTGGATTATTGGTCACAACAACCGTTTTAAAGTTGCAAGTATCGGGGCTCCTGCAGTTGACCTGGTTAGTCAAGACCTGACCGATGATATTCCAGGTTTTCTTCCTTCATATATGGAAAAACAACCTTATGAAGACTGGACGGTCTATGACGATCATTCCCCCTTGCGATTTGTACAAAATGTAAAAACTCCTGTGCTTTTGCAACACGGACAAGCAGATATACGTGTACCCTTCAGCCAGGGTGTAATGTACTATAATGCCTTAAAACGAAGAGGAATACCGGTTCGTTTTCTTGTGCTTCCAAGGCAACCTCATGGTCCTGTAGAGTCATCAATGATTCTTAAAACAGCTCAGACTAATCTGAGCTGGATGTTGCATTATTTGCAGGGCAAAGAATTAGGGTTTTAATACTTTAAAAAAGTTAGAGTTGGCGATTACGGGTCAAGCCAGCCATGACAAGAAATTAGTGTTTGAATGAGTAGATTCCAGACCTGAGCCAGAATTAAATATTGACTAATAGTGGAACTCTCTAGGGTAGCCATAAAAAAATCCAGATGATCATAAGCATCTGGATTTTTTTAAATCTATATTTCAAGCTTAAAATAGCTGCAATAACGCCGTCTGCTATATCTTCACCTGAGTATCTCCACCTTTTTTTAGATCAATATCATGTGGTTGGTTTTTCTTCCAAGAACCACGTGTAAAGTCAGGCACATCTACTGAATTGGATCGGTTATTTACAGACCATTCACTCAATGGCCATACCGAACTCCAGGCCGCTGCATCGTAAACATCCTGATCAAGAGGCAAACCATTGCGTAGGCAATCTATTAGGCGCCAATCCATTAAAAAGTCCATACCACCATGTCCTCCAACTTTTTTTGCCAATTCGCCTATTTTTTTAACTATGTTGGGTGTATATTTTTCTTCGAGAGCTTTAAATTCAGCTTCCTTAACCCATCCCACATGGCTATTAGAAATTCTAGGTGTTGGATATTTTAAAGCAGTTCCTTTAGTTCCACTCACCAAGTGTATACGTGAATATGGACGAGGAGAAGTTACGTCATGCTGTATCATGATCGTCTTACCATGAGTAGTACGAATAGTAGTGGTATTCATATTTCCTTTAAAATCTTTGCCAACAAATTCTTTATACAGATCATTTTTTGCAGCTTCAGCTTTAGCACGTTCACCCATTTGGAAATCATTTGAAGAAACAGAAACCAGATAATCCATTTTATCACCACGATTTATATTCAAAACCTGACAAACCGGGCCTAAACCATGGGTTGGATATAAACTACCTTCGCGGGTAGCATTCTGCCTCAAACGCCACATATCCTGATAACCTTTATCACTAAAATTAAGGTCTATAAGGTTGTGGATATAAGCGCCTTCAGTGTGAATGATCTCACCAAAGTAACCCTGTCTAGCCATATTCAAGGTGAGTAGTTCAAAAAAGTCATAACAGCAATTTTCGAGCATCATACAATGCTTACGTGTACGCTCAGAAGTTTCAACCAATTGCCAGCATTCTTGCATTGAAACCGCTGCTGGCACTTCAATTGCCACATGCTTACCTTGTTCCATTGCAAATAAAGCCATTGGAACATGCAAATGCCATGGAGTACAGATATAGATCAGATCTATGTCTTTACGCTCACACAATTTTTTCCATTCGTCTTCATTACCTGTATAGATCGTAGGATTATGACTTGTGCCATCAAGAGCCTTCTTGGCTTTATTTACACTTGCTGGACGCAAATCACATAATGCTTTGATTTCTGTACCTTCAATTTTAGCGACTGCATTTAAATGTGATGGACCACGCTGACCCAAACCAATAAATCCAACACGAACAGTTTCCAGTTTTGGTGCAGCATAGCCACACATGTTAAAGGTCTGAATGGTAGACTTCGATACCCATGGCCCTTTTTCTGGCTCAGAGGCAAATCCATTAAGTGCACCAACACCTGCTATGCCAAGTCCGGCAAGACTAGTTTTTTTTAAAAAATCTCTACGGTTATTTTTCATTGTTTCTAAATGTTTATTGTATTGTAAAATTTTCTATTGTTTGTTTTATATACCTGGAAACCATTTTTCGGCATTTTTACGATATATTTTATCTATCACCTCTTTTGGCAATTTCAATCCTTTAATATTCTCCTTAAAATCAGTAACATTCATATCATCGTCAGTCACAAAGTACCTCCAGTCGCTGAGTCTTCTTTCATGGATCCTTTTTTTATACTCTGCAGGATCAGAATCTTTACCTACCCCATTATCCGTTGCATAAATAAGTCTATCTTGGTACTTAAGCATGAAGTCAACTACTTTTTGTCTGTTATTGATAGTTTGATACTGCAAATGACAAATTCGCTCGGCCATATCAACTGCCATATTTGGAAATTTATCCAGGCGTTTTGCTAATTCATCAACATCGTATTCAAGGCTTCCTAAATGAACCCCCACAAATCTGATATTGGGATGTTTTTCAAGCATTTTATCACGCGCATCTACCTGATCCTCATAAGATGGGTACTCAGGATGGAGGTACATATGATATTCAGGATGCTTACTAAAATAATTTTTATCGCCAGATACTGTCATTTGATCAACCGGGAGCCATGCATTCTTTGGCTCTCCCAAATGTCCTACAAGAGTAACATTGCTTTTCTCAATAAAATCAAGAACTGGGTCAATTCTTGGATCATTCACCATCACAAATTTTCCATCTTTGTCACGAAGTTCCATTCCTATATTTTTCCAGATCTTGACACCAATAGCACCTTTTTCAAAAGAATTTTTCAAATAAGCAAGGGTTTGTGGTAGCCATTTGTCTGTCCCCCAGTCGTTTACACCAAAAGTGGTAGCATAAGCCACTTGTTCAGGGTAGGTTTTGATCATTTCAAGTGCCACATTTTGCTGAACCTCAGCCGGGTTTTTAGAAGTAGGATGAACATTAACCGTTAACAGTTTGAAATTATCTGCCTTCGCTAAATTAATGAAGGCGGTATCGTAGGCATTAATATGTACATGGGTATCATATTTTTCTACCGATTTAAAATCATCGACGCTATAAAATTCTGCGGATGAACTATCTTCTGAGGAAGAAGATTTTTGAGTCTGAGTACAATTTTGAAAAAATATACTTAGCGCACAGAAACATAGAAATTTTGCTTTCATAATTAATGGGAATATAGTTAATGATCTTAGATTTTTATAAATATTTTTTTCTTGTACATCCAATATAAGATAAGCCATTCAAAAAATAAAACTAGTAAGCCGCTTACTAGAGTTGAATAAGCTGCTCCAAAAATTTGATCGAAGTTTTTACCCAAATGAATATAAAGAGAGTCATTGATCACGTTCCGCATCCCGCCATCAGCAATTACATAGGCAGCAATTGAATTCACTCCAATAACCATTAAGAAAAATGAACCCTTATGTCTTCCCTTCATATCAATCAAACCATAGAACATAGCTAGGAACAGGAAGCAGATACCTCCGCTAAAAATAGTCCAAGCAGGGGTCCAAATACGTTTCACAATCGGATTCAACCCGCTAATATGTATTACTATTGCAAAGAGTATTAAAGCAATACCAACAAAAATGAAGGTCTTGAGTTTTTTACTTGCCAGTATAGATGAATTTAAAATATTCCCTGCAAGCAATCCGAGGATCATTGTGCCCAGTGTTGGGATAAAGCTAAGCGTAGAATATCCTCCTGAATTGAAAAGAAAAGTATTTTCACGTGGAAATATATTCATAAACCACTGGTCAAAAGCCCATGCAAAGTTTGTATTCTTATTCCAATGCGCTGCAAAACCAGTCAAATTATGCTCCCAGTCTGAACTTACACCTGCCGATGCATAATCAAATGCAGCCCCTGGCAACGGATAAAGAGCAAAGGCAAGAGCATAAGCAAGTAAAATAAAAATTAATGCCCCAATTTGCACTCTTTGAGAATAAAGTGAAATGATGACAAGAAAGGTATAGCCCAAGCCAATCTGGGTCAGCGTATCCTCAAACGTGAAATTTGTTTGCCCAGAGTGCATTGAACGCAAAAATATTCCCAGGAATATCAAAATGAAGGAGCGCTTGATGGTATGGCCTAAAATATTTTCAAAGCTCGCTCCTTTATTTTTCCTACTGGCAATTGAATATGGCAAAACCACCCCAACTAAAAAAGTAAAAGAAGGCTGGATCATATCGTGCAAACTCAGCCATATCCAGGGAACATGACTTTGGTGAAAGGATATGAATTCCCAGAATTTGTTTCCTGGCAATGCTTTAGAAACATCCGAAAGCGATAGTACTTCTGCCATCATGAGCAACATCACAAAGCCGCGATAAATATCAACAGATGCGACACGGTTTTGAGGCAATGCAGGATTTATTGCAGCTCCGGTGGCCTGCGTATGATCCTGTGGTATTTCTGTTTTTTTCATTTTATGAAATTAGTTTTTAGTCCCGTTTGCACGTGATTGAGAAGATTTTATATTGATTGAGAGCCAGTTCTTAGCATTTTTATAATAAATTTTATCAATTACTTCTGTCGGTAATTTTAGTCCATTTAGATTTCCAAATCCGGGCAATTTGATCGAATCATCCGTAACAAAGAAAATCCAGTCCCGCAGCCAGGCATCATGAATACTTTTTGATAAACCAGTTGGATCATTGCTTGCATTTATTGCTTTATCAGTTCCATATACAAGCCGGTCCTGATATTTAATGAAAAAATTACGGGTTTTTTGCCTGTCATTCAGGGTATGCAACTGCAAATTGCTCATTCTTGACAGATCAACATGCATATTCGGGAAACGATCGAGACGTTTAGCCAATTCATCAAGACTCCATTCCAGACTGCCCAGATGGGCCCCAACAAACTTAAGATTCGGATACTTTTCGAGCATATTATCTCTAGCCCTGATATGATCTTCGTAAGATGGATATTCGGGATGAAGGTACATAT
>NZ_JBIKSU010000110.1:0-5140 GCF_044348475.1 Daejeonella sp.
ATGAAAATGAGATATTAATTGAAGCTTTTAAAAATTTTGAGGAGTTAAATAAGCTATGAAAAAGGTATTGTTTATAGATCGCGATGGAACTATTATCGTTGAACCACCTGAAGATTTTCAGGTAGATAGCCTGGAGAAACTGGAATTCCTTCCTTTGGCAATATCTTCATTGAAAAGACTTCAGGATTTTGGATATGAGTTGGTTATGGTAACCAATCAGGACGGTCGCGGGACAAGCAGCTTTCCAGAAGAAGACTTTCAGAAACCGCATCAAAAAATGCTGGATATACTTAATAGTGAAGGCATTACATTTGCTGAAATTTTTGTGGATGATTCATTTCCCGAAGCAAACAGCCCGAATCGTAAACCAAACACCGGATTATTAACCAATTACCTGATTTCAAACCTGATCGACCTGCATAATTCTTTTACCATTGGCGACAGGGAGACAGATATCCAATTAGCAGTTAATTTAGGATGCAAGTCTATTTTCTATTCAGATCAGCCAAATGAAAAAGCGGTTTTGAGTAGTAAAAACTGGTTTGAAATTTCAAATTTCCTGACTAGAAAAAATGACCGTATCGTTGAACTTGAAAGGAATACTAATGAAACTAAAATAAAACTAAGCCTGAATTTGGATGGCAACGGGGAACACAGCATTGATACCGGATTAAAATTTTATGACCACATGCTTGATCAACTTGCCAAACATTCTGGCATTGATTTGGTTTTAAAGGTTGATGGTGATCTAGAGATTGATGAGCATCACACCATCGAAGATAGTGCGATTGCATTAGGAAAAGCATTTAAACAAGCTCTAGGAGATAAAAGAGGGATTGAACGTTACGGATTCCTATTACCTATGGATGAGGCTTTGGTACAATGCGCCATTGATTTTTCAGATCGTGCTTATTTTATTTATGAAGGAAAATTCGACCGAGAGTATGTTGGCGACTTTCCTACAGAGATGTTCGAACATTGGATGAAATCCTTTTCAGAACATGCCGGAATGAACTTAAACTTAAAAATCATTGATGGAAACAATACACACCACATGATTGAGGCAAGCTTTAAGGCCCTTGCAAAAAGCATAAAACAGGCTATAAAAATAACCGGAACTGAACTACCCAGTACCAAAGGAGTATTATGATTGGAATAGTTTATTATGGTGCCGGCAATATATTTTCGCTAACTGCTGCTTTAGATCGTCTTGGCTTAAGCTATGGAATGATCAAAACTACAGAAGACTTTGAACAATATGACCGGTATATTATCCCAGGTGTTGGACATGCCGGTTCTGCAATGCAGAAACTGAAAGATTCTGGCCTTGCTTCATCTATCATTAAATTAAAGAAACCAGTACTCGGTATCTGTGTAGGAATGCAACTCTTAACCACACATTCTGAAGAGGGCGACTCGCACCTAACAGATATCATTCCACTAGAAACCAAGCTTTTTAGTGAAATTTTAAAAGTTAAGGTGCCTCATACCGGATGGAATAAAGTTTTTCAAAATGTTGAAACACCTCTATTCAGCAACATAGCCCTAGGCTCACATTTTTATTTCGTACACTCTTATTTTATAGAATTTAATTCTAATTTTACCATTGCTTTAGCAGAATACGGAATTAAATTCTCTGCGGTTATACAAAAAGATAATTTTTACGGAGTTCAGTTCCACCCAGAAAAATCCGGACTTGCCGGAGAACAATTATTGAAAAATTTTGCACACTTAGCATAAGCCCATGTATATTATTCCAGCAATTGATATTTTAAATGGTAAAGTTGTTCGCTTGCGCGAAGGTGATTACGATCAGGTTACTTCTTATGATGTAACTCTCGAAGAGATGATCGATAAATATCAGTCGAACGGTACCGAGATTATACACATTATAGACCTGAACGGTGCTAAAAGTGATTTTAGCAATCAAAAATTTCTATTTGATATGATCAAGAAGACTGATATTAAAGTTCAGTATGGCGGTGGAGTTAGAAGTATTGAAAAAGTAAAAGAACTGATCGATTCAGGCATTCACAGAGTAATTGTAGGCACTCAGGCTTTGACCAATACTAACTTTCTTTCAGAACTAAGTCAGGAGATTTGCGGAAAAGAAAAATGCCAGGACCAGGTTGTGATAGCTATTGACGTACTCGATGAAGTAATCAAATATTCAGGATGGATGGAGAGCTCTCCTATAAAATTGATGGATTATGTTGATAAATGCCTGAATCTCGGGTTTTTTCGCTTTTTATGTACAGATATCGATAAAGATGGAAAATTAGGCGGTGCCGGTGTTAACCTATATAAGAAGCTTCTAGAACACTCCCCTTTCATTAAGTTAATTGCCTCAGGAGGAGTAAGCTCTATGAAAGATATTGACGATTTGCAAAAGATAAAAGTTGAGTCTTGTGTGGTTGGGAAAGCGATTTATGAAGGTAAAATCTCAATTGAAGAGGTCAAAGACTGGAATTTAAAAGCGCTGATTAGTTTCTAATCCTAGCCTAGTAAAAAGACACTGTTTTCTACTATTCAACAATACCTACAGAATTCTGAGCAAACAATTCTGAAAGGAGAAAAAAATTGACAAAAAGGTTTGAATACTTCATCAACAATACAACTCTCTGATACGCTGCCAGGAAATGAACTTGCAAAAAGAATCATTCCTTGTTTAGATGTTAAAGACGGACGTACAGTAAAAGGCGTTAATTTTGTTGCATTACGCGATGCTGGTGATCCTGTTGAACTGGCATATCAGTATTCAGGCCAGGGTGCTGATGAATTAGTATTCCTTGACATAACTGCCACGCATGAAAGGCGCAAAACAATGGTTGAGCTTGTTCGGTCTGTTGCTCGTCAAATAAATATTCCTTTTACCATTGGTGGAGGTATACATGAGATAGCTGATGCCGATATTTTATTAAATTCGGGTGCAGACAAGATCTCAGTAAATTCTGCAGTAGTTAGGAACCCTGAATTTATTGATGAACTGGCACTAGCTTTTGGAAAGCAGTTTGTTGTAGTAGCCATCGATACCAAACATATAAATGGTAAAAATTACGTTCATCTGAACGGAGGAAGAATTGCTACTGATATAGAAACAGAGCATTGGATCAAAGAAGCAGAAAGCAGAGGTGCTGGAGAAATTCTACTGACCTCTATGGACCATGATGGTACTAAAGCAGGTTTTGACAATAATTTGCTGAGAAAAATAAATGATATGATCAGTATCCCTCTAATTGCATCTGGTGGAGCTGGCACCGCCCAGCACTTTGTAGATCTGTTCAAAATGACCAATGTTGATGCAGCTCTTGCTGCTTCAGTTTTCCATTATGGTGAGATCTTGATTCCAGATCTTAAGATTATATTAGATCAAAATAATATTGAGGTTAGGTTATAGTCTCTAAAAACAGAAGAAATGACAATTGATTTTAACAAAAGTGAAGGCCTGGTACCCGTTATCATTCAGGATGAAAAAACACTTGAGGTACTGATGTTGGGATATATGAATGCAGAGGCTTATGCAAAGACACTATCTGAAGGCAAGGTTACCTTTTTTTCAAGAACTAAAAATCGACTCTGGACCAAGGGCGAGGAAAGTAGCAATTTTCTTCATGTTGTTTCAATTAAAGAAGACTGCGACAATGACACCCTACTAATCAGGGTGAATCCTGTGGGCCCTACCTGTCACAATGGTACCAGAAGCTGTTTCGACACCAATTATAACCAGAACTTTATTTTCGAACTAGAAAAAATCATTGAGGACCGCTATGCAAATCCAATAGAAGAGTCTTATGTAAATAAGCTCCGTGAAAAAGGCATCAATAAGATTGCACAGAAAGTTGGTGAAGAAGGTGTTGAGACCGTAATTGCTGCGTTGAATGAAACAGAAAATGATTTTATCAATGAAGCATCCGATCTGATTTTCCACTTACTGGTATTAATGAGAGAAAAGAACGTTAGTTTATCAACCATTGCGCAAAACCTAGAGAACAGACACGCTGGGAAATAATAATAAGCATTTCAGACCATCAAGTACTGCACTGAAATAAAATGATCCAGATTCAAAATACTGCAACCCTATCCGGTCATCAAAACCCAATCTACACGGTAGAAAACTCGCAGAAAAAAGGTATATTTTTTACTGCCGGCAATGATAAAGGGGTAGTTGAGTGGAGCTCAGAGACACCTGGTTTTATAAAGGTGTTGTTCCCAGTAATTTCATCTGTTTATTCACTGCATTGCCCAGCTTCGGCACCACTGCTTCTTGCAGGCGAGCGCAACGGACAAGTTGATGTATTTAATTTTGAAGAACAAAGAATCAGTACTGTTTTACATTTTCATAAGCTTCCTGTTTTTGACATCAAATCAGTTGCTTCAAAAAATGAAGTATTACTTGCCTCAGAAGATGGCACAGTCTCAGTATGGGATCTTACTGATTTAAAAATGCTCTACAGTTTCAAGGTTTCCGATGCAGCTGCAAGGGTGATCAGTATCAGTCAGGATCAAAAAACCGTAGCTTTTGGTTGTAAAGACAATACAATCAGGGTGTATGATCTGAAAGATTATAGCCTTTTATATATTCTTGATCAGCATACCATGCCAATAAGTTCATTACAATTCTCACCAGATGGCAAACAGTTGCTTTCAGGAAGCAGGGATGCTCAATTGAAAGTATGGAGCACTGTTGATTATTCACTGATTCAAAGTATACCTGCACATCTTTTTGCTATCTATTCGATTGCCTTTCACCCCACGCTACCCTATCTGGCAACAGCAAGTAGAGACAAGAGTATTAAGATCTGGGATACTGAAAACTTTGATCTGAAAAAAACGATCAGTATTGAAAAGGGATATGATTGCCACCACTTATCTATCAATAAAATAATATGGGAACCAATTAATAATGAGCTGATTTCAGTTAGTGATGATAAATTGTTGAAGATTTGGAGAGTGGAATTTGAGGAATAAGTTATCTGTTATCAGTTGCCTGTTGTCAGAAGAACGAGGGATGAAGTCTGAGGTAGGAGGTGCTGTTATGAAATGAAGTAGAATCTATCTCAATACGCAATACTCAATACTCGTTATCTGTTATCTGAGGTATGAAGTCTGAGGTAGGAGGTGCTGTTATGAAATGAAGTAG
>NZ_JBIKSU010000111.1:0-5134 GCF_044348475.1 Daejeonella sp.
ATATATTCACTATGAAACGCAGAAATGTAATTAAAGGCCTGGCCTTACTTCCAGTAGCGGGGAGTATTATTTCTCAAAAGTCTGTTGTTGCCGCACCCATCACAAGTGCTAATTCTGTCAATATATTGCCTGTGACCGAAGCATCATTTATGGCTGAAACAAATATTTTTCGCCGGATTGGTGTGGAACCCGTAATTAATTGTATGGGTACTTACACAATCATTGGTGGTTCAATTGAACGGCCAGCTGTTCGTGAGGCCATGGAAGCTGCAGCCCATAATTTTGTGCAATATGATGAATTGGCTGATGCTATCGGACAGCGACTTGCAGATCTTACCGGTGCAGAATGGGGAATGGTTTCTGCCGGATGTGCCGCTGGGCTTAAACACATTACTGCGGCTTGCGTAACAGGTGGTAACCCTGAAAAGCTGATCCGTATTCCTGATCTAACCGGTTTTGATAAAACCGAAGTGATCATTCCGCGGTATTCCCGCAATGCCTATGATCATGGTATTCGAAATATAGGCGTAACTATTATTCATGTAAGTACCCCCGAAGAACTTGAAAAGGCGATCAACCCTAAAACTGCAATGATCTATTTGACTGCAGGCTCGCAATCTGAACCTGGACAGCCACTTTCACTAGAGGCTATCTCTGCAATTGCAAAGCCAAAAAATATTCCAGTCTTAATCGATGTTGCTGCTCAAAACCTAACCATTCCTCCAGTTCATTTTAAAAGAGGAGCTACCTTGGTGGCATATAGTGGCGGAAAGGCAATTTGTGGTCCGCAGTGCGCCGGACTCATGCTCGGTGATAAGTCTATTTTGATGTCGGCATGGCAGGCAAGTTCTCCGCACCATGGTCCTGGACGAGATAATAAAGTAGGGCGTGAAGAAATGATTGGTATGATGGCGGCTGTTGAAGATTGGGTAAAGCGTGATCATGCCGGCGACTGGAAAAAATGGTTATCCTGGCTAGATACTATTTCAAAGAAAATATCAGGTATTGATGGAATTAAGATTACAATCACAGAACCAACTGGTTTGTCAAATAAGTCGCCGGTGTTGAAAGTAAGCTGGGATCCTGCAAAATTGCATGTAACTGGTTTTGAAATAGCCGAAGAACTGGGACGAAATAAGCCAAGAATTGCTCTGGCTGCAAGAGATGAAAGTGATGGTATAACTTCTGTAAATATTACTACCGGACAAATGCAGGCTGGAGAAGAAAAGATCATTGCAGAGCGCTTGTATGAAGTGCTTTCTAAGAATCGTCAAGCTAAGCCTGAAATGTTGGCTCCGGCAGCTAATCTGAATGGTACTTGGGATGTAAGTATAAAATTCTTTAGTAGCACAAGTCAGCATAGCTTTACTATCGTTCAGGATGGTAACTGGTTTTCAGGCTCCCATAAGGCAGATTTTGATACTAGAAACCTAGCCGGTACAATTGATGGTAGTCAAATCAAATTTGAGAGTACAATTAGAATCATTGCTGATAACATAAATTACTTGTTCCAGGGCACAGTAAACGGCGATACGATGTCTGGAGACATTCACTTGGGTGAATACAGAACGGCTAAATTTACTGCTACCCGAAATGCTGCAAAACCTGCACGGAAAAGAATTCAGATTCCGGGTGGTCCACCTTTGGCAACGTAATTAATTGCCCTGCTGGTGGTAGCATTAGCAGGTTATTTTGTTTAGAAAGTTTCCGCTAATTTTTAGAACTATAAATCAATAAACTACCATTAATTAAATGAAAAAATTTAGAACAATTACCTCTGTTATTCTTCTTTTAACAGTTTTTATCCCAATGGTTTATTCACAGAATTCATCAACTAATGCTGAACTTTCAGCCTACTCTGTAAAAAGAGCCGTTCAGGGAGTGAATGTGAATGATAAATGGAGTGATGCTGCCTGGAAGGGTATAGAATCAGTTAAAATTCAAAATTATATGGGTGAAATGCCCAAATTTAAACCTCAGGCAGAGGCAAAAATGGTATATGATGATAATTTTATTTATGTGATCTATAGAGTAAAAGATCGCTACGTTCGCAGTATAACCCAAAAGATTAACGGTAAAGTGTGGGAAGATTCAGCAGTTGAATTCTTTTTCTCGCCTGAAGCAAATAATCCAATCAATTACTTTAACCTGGAGATCAATTGTGGAGGAACTCCTTTGTTTCATCATAAAAAAGGTAAACCAACAGTTGAGGATATTCAAAAAATAGAGATCGCAGCCTCATTGCCAAAGGTAGTTGATCCAGAAATAACCGAACGGGTTACCTGGACTATGTCTTTTAAAATACCATTAGACATGCTTGAAAAATATACCAATGTGGTTCGTCCAAAGGCCGGTGTTTCTTGGAGAGCTAATTTTTATAAGATCGCAGAAATAAATTCCAATAAGCATTATATCACATGGAATGAAGTTAAAAATCCTAAGCCTCAATTTCATTTACCTCAATTTTTCGGGGTTTTAAATTTTCAGTAAAACGGGTACGCACAAAAAATGACAGTTAACATGAATTTTTTGTTCAATAAAAATGCTCTATCTGGAAAGCTGTATTCCAGATTTTCACTATTTATTGTTCTATTGATAATTGGTCAATTTACCTATGCTCAAGAAATTGATATTCTATTGAAGGGGGCGCATCTTATAGATCCCAAAAACAAGATCGATTCCAAAATGGATGTGGGAATTACAAATGGCAGGATTGCTCGTGTAGCTAAAGATATTTCTATAGCAACTGCCACTAAGGTTATTGATGTAACTGGATATTATATCACTCCCGGGATAATCGATATGCATGTTCATGTTTTTCAGGGTACCGATAAATACAGTACATCGGTTGGTAATTCTTCGCGCAGCCAGGCTGCTGATGCATTTTCTTTTAGAACAGGTGTTACTACTGTTGTAGATGCCGGCTCTTCTGGCTGGAGGAATTTCCCATTGTTTAAAGAACAAACCATTGATAAATCGCAAACACGAATCTTGGCTTTCCTCAACGTAATTGGCAATGGAATGATTGGCCGTTTTCAGGAACAAGATGTAAATGACATGAATCCAGTCATGAATGCCCACATGATCAACAGATTATACCCAACTATTCTTGTTGGTATTAAATCTGCGCATTATTGGGGTGAATTTACTTCTGTAGATAAGGCTGTTGAGTCAGGTAAGCTTGCAAATGTGCCAATAATGGTTGATTTTGGAGAGCATAATCCGGCTAATTCTATTGAGTCTTTATTTTTGAAACACCTTCGTCCGGGAGATATTTTTACCCATACATATTCTGAAATCAGTACCGGTAGAGAGTCTATTGTGGATGAAAAAACAAGAAAAGTAAAACCTTTTGTTTTTGAAGCACAAAAACGGGGAGTAATTTTCGATGTTGGACACGGTGGCGGTGCATTTTCTTGGGCACAGGCCGTTCCTGCATTTCAGCAGGGCTTTTATCCGAATGTAATAAGTTCAGACTTACATGATCAGAGTATGAATAGCGGAATGAAGGATATGGCGAATGTGATGTCTAAATTTCTAGCTATGGGAATGAGTTTTCAGGATGTTGTTTTAAGGTCTACCTGGAATCCAGCACAGGTTATTCAACGGCCAGACCTTGGCCATTTAAGTGTTGGTTCCGAGGCTGATCTGGCAGTTTTTAATGTTAGAGAAGGAAAATTTGGCTACACTGATGTGCGCAAAATTGCCGTATCCGGAACTAAAAAGCTAGAAGCAGAATTAACGATTCGAGCAGGCAAAGTGGTATGGGATCTGAATGGCTTAAGCGGACAGAAATGGACGATAGAAAAGTAAAATGTTAAAATAATTTTAAGAATAATGACAACTAATCAAAGTAATTCCGATTCAGAAATTTGTGCATTTAAAATACGCTTAGTTGTATTATTTGCATTTTTAATAGTGCCTAGGTTGATACAAGCTCAAGAAATTGATCTTTTGTTAAAAGGGGGACGTTTGTTAGACCCCAAAAATAGTATTGATTCAAAAATGGACGTGGCTGTAAAAGATGGTAAGATTTATCGCATTGCAGCTGAAATACCTTCTTCTACAGCAAAAAAAGTATTGGATGTTAGCGGTATGATAGTATCTCCGGGATTGATCAATATACATACTCACGTATATGCAGGAAGTAAACCTGGTTTTGCTGATGGTCAGTCAAGCCAGTTACCAGATGCTTTTGCGCCTAGATCTGGGATTACCACAGTAGTTGATGCGGGTACTACCGGTTGGCGTACCTTCCCTGATTTTAAGGCAAAAGTGGTTGATCCTTCTTTAACCCGGGTTTTAGCTTTTATCAATATTTTCGAGACCGGTTTTAGTGCTGGCTCAGCATTTGAACCCGACTTAAATACATTAGATGTTCAAATGACTGTGGATGCCATCAAAAAATATCCTGATTTTATTGCAGGTACCCGCATCGGACATTATAAAGGTAAAAGCTGGATTCCTTTTGATAAGGCTTCTGAAGCTGCCCAAATTACAGGTAGGCCTCTTTTTGTAGAATGCCATATGCCTGAGTATTCTCTAGAAGATCAATTAAAAAAAATGCGTTCTGGTGATATCATTACTCACTCTTTTGAAAACGTATCAGAACGAATGCCTATTGTAGATGAACAGGGTAAACTAAGGGCCTTTGTTCTGGAGGCACAAAATAGAGGGGTTTTGTTTGATGTAGGTCATGGAGGTGTTGGATTCTGGTTTAACCAGGCAATTCCTGCATTAAAACAGGGTCTTCTGCCAAATTCTTTTGGTACAGATGAACACAGAACAAGCATGAATGCAGGCATGAAGAATATGTTAAACGTGATGTCAAAATACTTGACAATAGGCATGAGCATTCCTGATATCATTGCCAGTGGAAGCTGGAAACCTGCCAAATCAATTAAAAGAGAAGACCTTGGTAATTTAAGTGTTGGTTCTGTAGCCGATATTGCTGTTTTAAGTATTTTAAACGGTAAATATGGCTATGTAGATTCTGGTGGTAACCGGCTAGAAGGTAATCAAAAGTTTGAAGCAGAATTGACAGTAAGAGCTGGTCGAATTATTTGGGATCTGAATGGCCTGGCAGCAACGCCTTATACAAAATAGAAAAAGGATTTTTTAGTTAAAATATAAT
>NZ_JBIKSU010000011.1:0-60686 GCF_044348475.1 Daejeonella sp.
TTAAAAAAATAAATTTCAATCAAAATCAAATGTCATCCCGAAACCTGCCCTTCAGCAGGTGAGGGACCTTCGTAGTTCTTAGTACAATTTTCCTCTGTTTATAGGAAAAAAAAGACTCTCGCAAAGACGCAAAGACGCTTTGTATAACGGATGAAGAAATTTGGTTAAGTATATACAACAAAGTCCCTTCACTTTGTTCAGGATGACACGTGCAAAGTGATTTAAAAAATCAAATACGAGATAATTAATTTCCCTTATGCTTGGTGGTACCCACCAAGCATGTATCATTTCACTCCGCTCATAGCCGCGGGGGCTTTACCTTTTTCTGTAGCAAAAAAGGACCAAGCCGAGACGGTACGACAAGACCATGTGGGCCTTTAAAAAACAATAAACTACACCGAATAAATGCTACCGCTGCGCCTGCTGCTATGAAAGGTTCTGCGAGGGCTGGGGTTGTAATTGCCGCACCAGTCAATGCGGAAGAGAGGTGAACGGAGGTTCAGTGAATGGACGATTTGTTTGAGATTGATATAAAATTTCCTGTGCTTGAAGTTAGTGACCAACCACACTGACTAATTTCAATCCTGAATAAATATAACCTACTGTATATTTAAAATCTAAAATACTAAATATTGACTTTGGGGTATAACTGTTATTGTAATTTAGTAATCATCAATTCGTAACTCTATGAATTAATAAATTCATAATTTCCTTTTCAACACTCTTTATTTTGTATTTTCAAATATTCTTGAATATCGGTGCTAAGGCATTGATTTTAATCTAAAAATACGTTTATCACTGTAATAGTTACTAATAGAATCATTAAATGAAACGAAGAAACGCACTAAAAGGAATGGCAATGCTTCCATTCGCAGGGACTGTGCTCAGAAATCAATCTGCACAGGCAAATACTCAGAATGCTGGCAATAATGCCATTTTAGAAACATTGAAGCCAGGTTCAGCAGCATCTGCTTTTATGGCTGAAACAAATATCTTTCGGTCTATAGGTGTTGAGCCTGTGATTAATTGCATGGGCACGTTTACAATCATCGGAGGTTCTTTGGAGCGTCCAGCCGTTCGAGTTGCCATGGAAGCGGCCGCCCATAATTTTGTGCAGTATGATGAACTGGCCGATGGAATTGGTCAACGACTAGCTGATCTTACAGGAGCCGAATGGGGTATGGTATCGGCCGGATGTGCCGCCGGGCTTAAGCACATAACTGCCGCCTGCGTTACTGGTGGAAATCCTGAAAAATTGATACGCATTCCTGATCTAACTGGCTTTGATAAAAATGAAGTCATTATACCTGATTTTTCAAGAAATGCATATGATCATTCGATACGAAATATTGGGGTTAAAATTGTAAGTGTAAAAACACCCAAGGAGCTTGAGAAGGCTATTAATGCGCGCACCGCCATGATTTATATCCGATCTACCGATACGGATACGTTTACTGGACAGCCATTGTCGCTTGAAGTAATTTCCCAGATTGCTAAACCACACCAGGTGCCGGTATTGGTTGATGCTGCTGCTGAAAATCTCACACTGCCTCCGGTTCATCTCAAGAGAGGTGCTACAATTGTTGCATATAGTGGAGGAAAAGCAATTTGTGGGCCCCAATGTGCTGGTTTAATGCTGGGCGATAAATCTATTTTAATGTCTGCTTGGCAGGCAAGTTCTCCGCATCATGGACCAGGACGCGACAATAAAGTAGGCAGGGAAGAAATGATTGGGATGATGGCTGCAGTAGAAGATTGGGTAAAGCGAGATCATGATGCCGATTGGAAAAAATGGCTTGGCTGGCTAGATACTATTTCAAAAAGATTAAGTCCGATTTCGGGTATAAAATTAGAAGTTATAGAACGAACCTTATTGGATAACAAAACTCCGGTTTTAAAAGTTAGCTGGAATCCCCAAAAACTCCACATCAATGGATTTGAAGTGGCCGAAGAATTGGGTAGAAATAAGCCCAGAATTGCGGTATGGGCAGAAGATGATAGTGAAGGAGATAGTTTTTTCAACATAACTACCGGACAAATGCAGCCCGGCGAAGAAAAAATAGTTGCAGAAAGAGTTTTTGAAATTTTTTCAAGAAAGCGAAATGCTAAGCCTGAAACGATGGGGGCAGCCAGTGCGAACCTGAATGGTCGTTGGGATCTGAACATACAATTTTTTAGTAGTAACAGCCAGCATTCTTTAACTGTTGTCCAGGATGGCAATTGGTTGAGTGGAATTCATCAAACTGATTTTCAGTCTGGGAATATGACGGGTACAATTGAAGGCAATAGGGTCATTATGCAAAGTGCTATGCGGATTGTGGGCGATGATCTTTCCTATCAGTTTTCAGGGATTATAAATGGAGATATAATGTCAGGCGATATTCACCTTGGAGAGTATCGCACAGCTAAGTTCTCTGCTAAACGAAATGTACAGAAAGCGCCAAGAAGAAAAGTGAATATTCCTGCAGGTCCACCATTAGCAACCTGATCAGGCCATAAAATCAAAAAATTCATTAATAATACAAGGAACTATGAAATCAACTCGAAGATCAGTTATAACCGGCCTTTTTTCAACCATTGCCGGACTAGCAGGATATAGCTTAGTGGCTCAGTCACAGACCCCATTAAAAAATGATGCCCAGTTGTTGAGCACGGGAGCATCCCCTGATGTAACCCTGTATCCAGGATCAATCAGGTATGGAAATATGGTATTTGTATCCGGAACTGGTGCAGATGCGGAATCCGTTTTCGAAATCAAAGCCGATACTGACTTTGTACTCAGAAAGATGGAGAAGCGATTGTTGGCTGCAGGATCCTCTATGGAGAAGGTATTGAAAGTGACTGTTTTTTTAAGTGATATGGCTGATTTTGAAGGGATGAATGAAGTGTATAAAGGTCGTTTCGGAAAAAACCCTCCAGTTAGATCTACAGTTGCAGTTGCAAAAGGAGGGATCCCAGGTAAATCGATCATTGAGATTGAATGTATAGGATATGTGTAATAAATGATTCTTTAATCTATAAGTACTCCTGCTCTGACGTTTAATTATTTTGGTACGGGTATATAAATATGGCCGTAAAAACATAAAAAATATTTTTTAAATTACAGTCACGTTAATTTTTTCTTGAGCAGATTAATAGTCAGTCGTAGTTGTGAAAAAATGATAGCAAGAATTAATTCTTTGCAAATAAAAAGTAAAATTTTTATATTGGATTATAATTTAGATTGTTAAGGATTGAAAACTCAAGTTTTGCACGATGAGTTAGAATTATTAGGCCTCATTTCAAATGGGGATGAAACTGCTTTTCGCAAAATTTTTAACCATTACAGTGACAGATTATTTTCGTATACACTAAGAATTACGGATAATGAAGAGCTGGCTGAAGAGATTGTGATGGATGCCTTTATTAAAATTTGGTGTAATCGAAAGGATCTTTGTTTAGTTCGCCAATTCGACTCCTATTTATATACAATTGTTCGAAATCGTGCATTTAATGCAATAAAGCGAAGATCCCATGAATCTTCGATTATAAACCACTTAAGTCTTATCAAAACAGAGTATGAGTATTCTACCGAAGATACTGTGGTTTATAATGAATATCAGCATATTATAAGTAATGCGGTAAATCAGCTACCTCCCCAACAACGATTAGTTTATAGCCTTAGCCGCGATGAAGGTCTTAAATATAATGAAATAGCTGACCAGTTAAATTTATCAAAAAATACAGTTAAAGCTCATCTTAAAAAAGCTTTAAGTACACTTAGAATTGTGGTTTCCAATTATTTGGTATTGGCTATCGGTTTTTTTTTATTTTGAGTTCATTCTCAATTCTTCATTATTTTTTTTTTCACTAACCCTTTTTTAGTTCTCATTTGTCTTGATTAATAAGGAAGGATAGTATAGAGCTTATCCCAAAAAAATATGTCAATTCATAGGTTTAAATATCTTTTTCAGCAATTTGTAAATAAGACAGGCACATCTGAAGAAATTGCTGAGTTTCTTACTATGATGAAAAGGGATGACTATAACAAAGAAGTTCAAGATCTGCTAGATGAATTCTGGAATGAGCCATCTTCTATTACCCTAATGGGTGAAGAGAATGCAGAAAGGATTTTTAAACAGATCATGGCAAATGCTTCTGTTGAAGAAAAAGTTAAAGAATCACGATTTAATAAAACATGGTATAAAGCTATTGCGGCAATTCTTATTATAGGTTTATCTGTCTTCCTCCATGAAATTAGTAGTCCAGTTCCAGAAATAAGAACAGTAAAAGTAACTAAGACAGAGCCTCAAAAGCCTGAAATACCGGGCCGTCGATTTATTAATTTACCTGATGGAAGTTCAGTAATTCTTAATGAAAATAGTAGAATTGAACTTAGTGAAAATTTTATTTCGAATGGTAAAAGAGAAGTTTATTTATATGGCGAAGCATACTTTGATATCAAACATGATGCAAGCCATCCTTTTATTGTTCATACCGGGAAAATAAAAACTACAGTTTTAGGTACCGCATTTAATATTAAAGCAAATGCTGGAAGTAATCTAATTACAGTAACAGTAACCCGCGGAAAGGTTAAAGTAGGGGATGATGTTAATACCTATAATGTTATCGTTCCTGATGAGCAGGTTGTGTTTGATCAATCTCACAGCAATCATGTAAAGAAGCCTATAAATGCTGAATCTGTTATTGAATGGATCAATGAGGACTTATATTTTGATGATGTAAGTATAAAAGATGTAGCTAATCAATTACAGGAAAGGTTTGATGTTAAACTTGTTTTTTTAAATGAACAGATCAAAACCTGTAAGTTCAGTGCTACTTTTTTAAAGACTCAAAGCTTAGAGCAAATCTTAAATATTATCGGAGAATTTAACCAAATAAAATACCAATTCAAGGGTGCTAGTACTGTGCTGCTTGATGGTGTTGGTTGTCAGTAAAATTAATTAATTGAATAGTTAGAAGAAACATAAATGTATACGACACTACCGCCATAAAATAAAAAGCCTCTGATCTCTTCACGGCAATGAAGATTTCAGAGGGCTTTTGCTATCGGTTTAAACCTATAGCAGTTTTTTAATTAAATGGATCCAGAGAAAGGATATTAATCAAATAAACCATGTAAAAATATGAAATATTTTACAATAAATAATTCTCCAGGCACTTCCCTTGCACTATTTTTCGCAGAGAATTCAAACCGGAAACAACTTATAAAACAAATTATGAGGATCGGCTTTTTATCGTTAGTAATAGTACTAACAACTATGCAGTTATTAGTAGCCCTGCCAGTTAAAAGTCAGAAGATTAGTTCAGTCGAAGTTAGACTGGAACTTCGTAATGAGACACTTTTAACAGCGTTTAAGAAAATTGAACAGCAAACCCCTTTTCGATTTGTATATAGAAAAGGTGAATTGGTGACCTTACCAACAAGAACTTTAAGTTCTTCAACCTATACGGTTGAGCAAGTGCTTAATATGCTTTTAGAAGATACTGATCTTTCTTACAAGCAGGTTGATAACAATGTACTTATTCAAACCAGTACTGTCAGGCCAGAAAGACTTGATAAATCTGAAGAAATTGTAACTACACTTGCAGATATAATAAAAGGTCAGGTTACTGATACCAGGGGTGAAACTCTTCCAGGTGTAAGTATTAAAATAAAAGGCACCACAGTAGGCGCCACTTCAGACCTTGATGGACGTTATACTATTAACGTTCCTAATAAAAACAGTGTACTTGTCTTTACTTACATTGGCTATGTTACTCAGGAGCAAACGGTGAATGATCGTACTACCCTGAATGTAAAAATGGAAGCAGCTAATACTGCTTTAACCGAAGTTGTAGTTACAGCATTTGGACTTTCTAGAGACAAAAAAGCATTAGCTTATTCTGTAACCGAAGTAAAAGGTGAGGAGTTCACAACATCTCGTGAGAATAACATTGCAAATGCGTTTTCAGGCAAAGTAGCTGGGGTTAACGTGACTGGTATGTCATCTGGCCCAGGTGGTTCTAGCCGTGTTATTATTAGGGGAAACGGTTCACTTAGTGGAAACAATCAACCATTGTATGTGGTGAATGGTATGCCAATAAGTAATATTGCTCGTTCTCAGGCACAAGGAGAGGGTGCAACTATATTAGATAGAGGAGATGGTATTTCTTCAATCAATCCGGATGATATTGAATCAATCAGTATTTTAAAGGGTGGACCAGCTGCAGCTCTTTATGGAAGTCAGGCGTCAAACGGTGTCATATTAATCACCACTAAAAAGGGAGCGGTTCAAAAAGGTGTAGGTGTTGAAATTGGAAGTAATTTTACGGTTGGAAGTCCTTCGATGTATCCTGATTTACAATATGAGTATGGACAAGGTTTAGATGGAATCAAACCAATAACTCAAGCACAATCAATCAGTTCTGGTCGATTATCATTTGGTGCCAAAATAGATGATGCAGTAGGTGGCTACGTACAATTTGACGGCAATGCAACTAGACCTTACAGTGCAGTTAATGTGAAACAAAACTGGCAAAATTTTTACAGGCCAAGTACCAATCTTACTAATAACGTGGCATTCTCAGGAGGAAACTCATCTGCACTTGTTTATCGTTTGGGTATATCTGATCTAAGAGCAAATGCTTTAGAGCCTGGGTCAAATTATAAAAGACAGTCGGCTAACTTAGATGTACGTTCTGAACTTGGTAAAAAAATCATCATTGAAACTACATTCCATTATAATTCGGATCAGGGTATTAACAGACCCGGTAATGGCTATGCAGATAATACCACCTCATGGGCTACTAATTTACTAGCCAATACGGTTGATATTAGAAATCTAGCTCCTGGCTATGATGCTAATTTTAATGAGGTACAGTGGCAACAGGTTCCCGAAGCTCAAAATCCATATTTCGTAATCAACCGAATGGGGAATACGGATAAAAAGAATCGTTTCATGGGACAGGCAAGTATTCAGTATAATGTTCTGAAAAACCTGTTTGTGAAATTTAACGGTATGAGAGATATGGATCGTTTTGAATCCATGGATTATATGCCTTGGGGTACTGCTAAAAGACCTAAAGGACTATTCAACTCAGGAACATCGTTCAATACAAAAACCACTGCTCAATTATTGGTTAATTACAATGCCTCATTCCTGAAGAATTTTCAGGTAACCACAATGGCAGGTGCTAACATTGATAGGAATGTGTTTAACTCTACTTATAATGGAGGAACGGAGTTCATTGTTCCTAACTTTATAAGTTATTCAAACTTATCACTTCAAACAGCAAATGTAGGTTTCAATTCATATGGTCAGAACTCTGTTTTTGGATCTGCAGATTTGAGCTATAAAGGCATATTTTACATCAATGCGACTGCAAGACAAGATTGGTTCTCTACACTAAACCCAGGTAAGAATTCAATTTTGTATCCTTCAATTGGAGCTAGTGTAATTCTGTCGGATGCTATTAAATTACCATCCTTGATCAGTTTTGCTAAACTTAGAGCTTCTTATGCTCAGGTGGGTGGTTCTACAGTGAGCCCTTACCAGATTAATCAAGCATACGGTTTTCAACAAGGCGGACATCTTGGCCAGCCGGTTCAAACTACTTCAACGGCATTGTCTAATCCTGACTTAAGACCATTAACATCAACAACCTATGAGGGTGGTGTGGATATGCAATTTCTTCAAAATCGCTTAGGTTTAGATTTTACATACTATAACCGTAAAACAACGGATGATATTTATAGTACAGCTATTGCTTCTTCATCTGGATACACCTCTGCTTTATTAAATGTGGGTGAATTGAGTAATAAAGGAATAGAGGTTTTATTAACCGGACAGCCAATTAAATCTACTAAGTTCAATTGGGATGTAAGTGCTAATTATGCGTATAATAAAAGTACGATTGAAAAACTTTCATCTGGCTTAACTTCAATTGCGGGTGCTCAAATTGGAAGACCGTTCAATACTCTTCGTGGCAGAACTTATTTAGAGAATGCCAGCGGACAACGCGTCTACAATAAACTAAGTGGATATGAGGTTCAGGGTCCGGAAGTTGAATATGGTTCGGGTGTTCCTCCACATACCATGGGATTAACCAATAATTTCAGGTATAAGAATTTTGCATTCAATTTCTTGATCGATGCAAAATTTGGAAATATTGTACAATCTGGGCTTAGCAGGTATCTATATCGTTTTGGTTTATCTAAAAATACACTTCCAGGAAGAGGACCAGCAGGCTTAACTGTTTCAGGTGTTGATCAGGCAGGTTTACCATTTACTAAAACATGGAAAGAAGCTGAAGTTGATACGTATTATAATAACCAGGCCTCTATTAGTCCTTTGACTACATCTGTATTTGATGGCGACTTTATTAAGTTAAGAAGCGTGGTTTTAAGTTATAATCTGCCGGTTAAGAAACTAAAGTTTGTTAATCTTCAATCAGCTAATTTATCATTGGTGTCTCGTAATTTGGCTATTATTCACAAGAAAATTACTGACTTTGACCCAGAATCTGCTTACACCATTGGTAATGATCAAGGTGGATCCTCTAACACAATTCCTAGGACCCGTGATATTGGCTTTAATTTAGTTGTGAAATTTTAATTCTCATTACCTAAAATTTTGAATATGAAACTTAATCGAATTAACAAAATAGTTGCTTTTCTTACAATGGTTATTGTTCTTACAGCTTGCACAGATGAGTTGGCAAAAATGAACAAAAATCCAAATGCGTATGAAGAAGTCAACCCTAAATTTCTGTTTACCAGAGCCCTTTTAACACAGGCCAATCTGAATCCAAATGGAAATCGTTTTAATAATATGCAAATGTTGCAACAAGAAGCTACTTATAGCGAGGTAACAGCACCAGGCGATAAATATTTTGCTGAAGGATATGTAAGAACCAATTGGGGTGCATATGCCGGATGCTTAAAAGATATTAATCTGGTTATTGATGCATCGAGTAAAGATCCTAATAATATCAATCTGAGATCTGTAGCTAGAATATGGCGTGTCTATATTTACCATCAATTAACTGATTTATATGGTGATATTCCATATACTGAAGCTAATAAGGGTATTAGCGGTTCTTACACTCCAAAATATGATATCCAATCTGATATCTATAAAAATATGGTTGTTGAACTGGATGAGTCTGCAAAAGCACTTGATGCATCTAAAACTACTTATGGCAGTTCAGATTTGATCTATAGCGGAAACACAACAAGTTGGAAACAATTTGCCTATTCTTTAATGTTGAGAATAGGAATGCGTTTATCTAAAATTGACATGGCAGAATCTACCCGGATTGTAAAACTTGCCATTGCTGGTGGCCCGATTACAACTGCAGGTGCCTTGGCAAAAATACCGTATGCTGATGGTGCCTTAACCAGAAACCCACTTTCTGATCAAGCACGGATTTTGGATTATGTAGATGGACAAAATCCATTGAATGTTCAGGGATCAAAGATGTCACAAAGATTGATTGACCATTTGAAAGGAAATTCAACTACAACTAAAGATCCTCGACTCAATGTAATGTCAATTCTTTGGGTTAAGCAGGCAGATAAAACCTATAAAGCAGATACCGCTACAGCCTTACAAAAGGGAATGAAAAATGCGCAGTTCAATGGTTACCCTGCTGATTTTGAAAGCTATTCTGAACCTAATGTTGACGTAGTTTATAGCTATTCAGCTCCATTTGTTGTAATGGGTCCGGCAGAAGTTAATTTCTTATTATCTGAAGCAGTAGTGCGTGGAATGCATACCGGAGATGCTGCAGCCTATTACTCTGATGGGGTTAAGGCAGCCATGGCACAATGGGCACTTTTTGGTGCAGGAGGAGTGATTTCATCCGATAAGGTAACTACTTATCTTGCCTATAATCCATTCAAAACCGCCGGAACTGTAAATGATAAAGTAGAACAGATCTCCACACAAAAGTGGGTCTTATTTTACCTCGATCAGATTGAAAATTTTGCAAATTGGAGGCGCACTGAATATCCTGTCTTGATTCCAACAAATTATCCTGGTAATATTACCGGTGGCCGTATTCCAAGAAGATATATTGTTCCAGAATCAGAAGAAACCCTGAATAAGACAAATTTCTTAGCGGCAAAAGCCAGACAAAGTGGAGATAATACCTTGCTAAGTCGGGTTTGGTGGGATAAACCATAAAAATTCATCGGTTAACCTTTATAATTTAATCCAGGTTATTTTTCAAAATACGTTAAAGTATCGAAAAAAATAATCTGGATTTTTTTTTTCAATTTTATTAAGTTTAGGAATAATTAAGCTGTTATGAAACGTAGAAATCTAATAAAATACCTTTCCGTATTGCCACTCACTGGCGCGGTAATTGGTTCCGAATCTTCTTTTAAACCATTAATGGCTGCAGAACCTGAATTCCCTGCTCCACAACTAGGCAATAATCAGCCAAAGCGAATTGCTGCAATATTAACCGAATACCGTCCTGGTTCACATGCAGATGTGATTATAGGTAAATATTTGGAAGGTTTTAATCAGGATCAGATGGCGCCTTACCCGGAGTCTAAAATCGTGTCTATGTTTACGGAACAGGTTCCAGAAAATGATATGAGCAGACCATTAGCCCAAAAATACAATGTTCCAATATTTCGAACAGTTGCAGATGCTTTAACTTTAGGGGGAGATCAGCTTGCTGTTGACGGGGTTATACTTATTGGGGAACATGGGGTATACCCATCAAATGATAAAGAACAGAAACTCTACCCAAGATTTGAAATGTTTCTTAAAATCACTGATGTGTTCCGTCAATATAAGAAATCAGTCCCTGTTTTTAATGATAAACATCTTTCCTGGAGCTGGCGCCAAGCCAAGCGTATGGTTGAGATTTCAAAAGAATTGAAATTTCCAATGCTAGCAGGTTCTACCATTCCGGTTTCCTGGAGAATTCCTGCGATAGATACTCCATATGGCGTTAAGCAAAAATATGCGGTTGGAATTTCATTTAGTGGATTGGATATCTATGGTTTTCACTTACTTGACGGACTACAAGCTGTAGTTGAGAGAAGAAAGGGCGGTGAAACCGGAGTTCGCGCAGTACAGTGTCTTGAAGGACAAGATTGCTGGAACTACATCGAACAGAATGAATGGGTAAAACGACTTTTTGATCAGGCAATTTCACACAGTGAAACACGTGTTGCAGGTGATATGAAAGAGATTGTTAAAAATCCGTCTGTATTTATTATCGATTATAATGACGGACTAAAGGCCGCTGCATTTTTATTAACAGGTCTGCTTCAGGATTTCACCTATGCTATTGATATCGAGGGTGAGCAAAAACCCTTTTCAACACTCATGAAATTACAGGGCGGAAAGCCCCATTATCATTTTGGATGTCTTGTAAAAAATATGGAGATCATGTATAAAACAGGAAAGGCTCCTTATCCGGTTGAGCGGACCATGCTGAGTAGTGGAATCTTGGATTTTGCACTTGAATCCCGTATCTTGGGTCATAAAATAGTAGAAACACCTGATTTGTCAAAGGTTCGGTACTTAAGTTCTCCAGAATCTTATTTTTTTAGCAAAGGATGGGATAAAAATGGAAAACGATTAGACTGAAAATAGTTAACATCAGTTTGTTTTCGTATAATTATTAAATCTATTAACAACTAGAATCAAGAACTAAAATGAGGAAGCTTTGCATTTTCTTTGTAAGTATACTGTTACCAATCGCGTTATTCGCACAAACAAAACCTTACAACATTATTATCAAAGGTGGTCATGTTATTGACCCCAAAAATAACATTAACCGTGTTATGGATGTTGCCATTACTGATGGAAAGATTTCAAAAGTTGCATCAAGTATTGATGCTTCTCAGGCAAGTCATTTAGTGAATGCTTCAGGGATGTACGTGACACCGGGTTTGATTGACATTCACGGACATGTTTTTGCAGGAACTGAACCGAATCATATGTATAGTAATGGATTTAACAGTGTGATGCCCGACGGTTTTTATCAGCGCGTGGGTGTAACTACTGTTGTAGATGCCGGTGGTTCTGGTTGGAGAGATTTTCCGACCTTCAAAAAGAATATTATAGATAATTCTCAGACCCGTGTTCTGGCGTTTTTGAATATTGTAGGTAACGGAATGCGTGGCGGTGTAATAGAGCAGAATACAACTGATATGGATCCTCAAATAGCAGCTAAAGCAGCTATTGCCTATAAGGATTACGTAGTTGGTATAAAAGTGGCTCATTTTACAAGCCCTGATTTTACAAATGTTGACCGTGGCGTTGCTGCAGGTAAATTAGCTAATATTCCGGTGATGGTTGATTTTGGTGGAACAAAACCAAGACTTTCCCTAAAGTCTTTATTCATGGATCATCTTCGTCCTGGTGATATCTTCACGCATACATTTGGCGAATTACTTGATACTAAAGAAGCTATTGTTGATACTGCAAAACAGGAATTAAAGCCTTTCGTTCTGGATGCACAAAAAAGAGGAATTGTCTTCGATGTAGGTTATGGAGGTTCAAGTTTCAGATACTCTCAGGCAATCCCTGCTGCTAAGTCCGGGTTTCATCCCAATACAATAAGTACTGACCTTCATATTAGTAGTATGAAAGGCTCTATGAAAGACATGCTTTTGGTGATGTCAAAATTCTTAAAAATTGGAATGAATCTGCAAGAAGTAATTAATGCAAGTACCTGGGCTCCGGCAAAGGCAATCAATCGTCCGCAGCTTGGTAACCTTTCAGAAGGTGCCATCGCTGATGTTGCAATTCTAGGAATGAGAAAGGGTAATTTCGGTTTCTATGATCTGCAAGGTTATAAAATGGAAAGTAATGAAAAACTAGAATGTGAAATGACCATTTTCGGAGGCAAGATCGTTTATGATCTCAATGGAATAGTAAGTCCGCTTCATAACTGTACTGAATGTAAATAATTTCTGATCTACGTATACTACTCAACTAGTAAATAAATACATGAAGCGCCGAGAAATCCTGAAAACTTTAACCATGTTGCCACTCGCAGGTGCGATGGGTAATTCCGGTTCTATAGTTCAATCAGTGCAGGCTAAACCGCTTTCAAAGCGGGATGTATTTAGTGAGTTTGGTCTGCGTACATTTATAAACGCTTCTGGATATTTCACTTCGTTGAGCGGATCATTGATGCATGAGGAGGCTTTAGAAGCCATTCGCGATGCATCAAAACATTTCTGCAGGCTTGAAGATGTACAAGATAAGGTTGGCGCTAGAATTGCTAGTCTATTGCATGCTGAATCGGCCATGGTCACTGCCGGCGCTTTCTCTGCCTTGATGTTAGGAATGGCTGGTGTTTTAAGCGGTAATGACGCTAAAAAGGCTTCACAAATCCCTTTTCTTGAAGGTACTGGAATGAAGTCGGAAGTGATCCTCCAAAAAGCACATAATGATGGTTATGCTCATGCATTGAAAAACTGTGGCGTAAAACTGATCACGGTAACCACCGTTGAAGAATTGGAAAATGCCATCAATGAAAATACTGCAATGATGTATTTCATAAACTATCAGGCTACTTTGGGTGAAATTCAACATGTCGAGTGGCTAGAAATAGCTAAGAAGCGCAAAATCCCTACTATGATCGATATGGCCGCAGATCTTCCTCCAAAAGAAAACCTGTGGAAATTTCATGATCTGGGTTTTGATTTGGTTTGTGTTTCAGGTGGTAAATTTATGCGTGGACCACAAAGTACAGGAATTCTTAGTGGCAGAAAAGATTTGATCGCCGCCGCCAGACTGAATGCTCCTCCAAGAGGAAATAACATTGGTCGCGGAATGAAGGTGAATAAGGAAGAAATTTTTGGTTTGTATTTTGCATTAGAACGCTTTATTAATACCGATCAGGATCAGGAATGGAAAATGTTGGAAGACAGAATTACTCTAATTGCCAACGCTGCCTCGTCAGTTAAGGGTGTGAAAGCTGAAGTAATACCCTTGCTACTGATCAATCGTATTCCAACTTTAAATATTTCTTGGGATAAATCGCTCTTTAAACTGGATAACCTTGCTAACAATTTAAGAGAAGGTAATCCATCTATTGAAGTAATGGGTGGCCCGGGTGGAAGCATTAATGTAACCACACATATGCTCAAAGCTGATGAAGTTAAAATTGTTGCAAAAAGAATAAAGGATGAGTTATCCAAGGCCTTAATATAAGATCTTAGTCAATAGGATAATTTCTGTTAATGAATAGCTGTAAATAAATTAGTAGATATATAAAGAAATGAAACGTAGAGAAATCCTCAAAAGCCTCACTATTCTGCCTTTGGCAGGTAGTATGACTGCAGCAGCAGCCCCATTAAAGAATGTTTTTTCAGCAGTAGCTCCTGCTGCTAAACGAGATCTGTTTGCTGAGCTTGGTATTCGTACATTTATCAATGCAGCCGGTAATTATACGGTTATGTCGGGCTCCCTAATGCCAACAGATGTAATGGATGCAATCAATACTGCTTCAAAAAAATTCGCCTTGATTGATGATGTACAAGAAAAAGTAGGCGCAAAAATTGCTGAAATATGCCATGCAGAAGCCGCAATGGTTACTGCAGGTTGCTGGTCGGCATTGATGTTAGGCATGGCTGGAGTACTTACCGGTATGGATAATAAAAGGGTAAGTCAGGTACCAAATTTGGCAGGTACCGGTATGAAAACTGAAGTAATTCTTCAAAAAAGTCATTCTGCAGGATATGATCATGCACTTACTCAGGCTGGTGTTAAACTTATAAAAGTTGAAACAAGAGCAGAAGTTGAAGCGGCTATCAATGAAAATACGGCTATGCTGTGGTTCTTGAACAGAGAAGTACATAAAGGCCAGATAAAACATGAAGAATGGCTTGAAATTGGTAAAAAGCATAACCTTCCAACAATGATTGACATTGCTGCCGATGTTCCACCTGTTGAGAATCTTTGGAAATTCAATGATATGGGATTTGATTTGGTTGTAATCTCTGGTGGTAAAGCCATGCGTGGTCCGCAAAGTTCCGGAATTTTGATGGGTAAGAAAAAATATGTTGCCGCAGCTTTATTAAGTAATAATCCAAGAGGTGGTATTGGCCGTGGGCAAAAGGTGAATAAGGAAGAAATTTTAGGAATGTATGCTGCATTGCATCGTTTCGTTAATCTGGATCATCAAAAAGAATGGCAAATGTGGGAGGCTAAGATTGCCCTTATTGCAAATGCTATTACATCTATTGATGGGGTTAAAACAGAAACTTTTATTCCGCCAACTGATAATAACATGCCAACCTTAAAAGTAACATGGGATTCAAGTAAGATAAAGCTCACCAATATAGAAATGGGTGAACGTTTGCGTCAGGGTAATCCTTCTGTTGAAGTTATTTCATGGGAAGCACCAAACACGATTCGTTGCGGAATGCATGTTCTAGAAGCAGGAGAAGAAAAAATTGTTGCTGCCCGTTTAAAAGAAGAGTTATTAAAAGCCTCAGTTAAATCATAAAATCTAAAAATCATAAAATGAAAAATCGTTATTTCTTGGTATTCGCCTTTTTTATTGCCGTTCAGTTTTCAGTGAACGCGCAGACTTATACAACCATCTTAAAAGGTGGGCACTTAATTGATCCTAAAAACAATATTGACCGTGTTATGGATGTTGCTATTCAGGATGGCAAAATTGCGGCTATTGCACAGAATATTGATCCAAAGCTTGGTAAACAAGTTATTGATGTGAGTGGCAAATATGTGACTCCGGGCTTAATAGATATTCATGGTCACGTTTTTGCAGGTACTGACCCTGATGGTCAGCTTGAAAATGGATTTGCCTCGCTTCCTGCAGATGGGTTTACTTTCCGTGTAGGGGTAACTACTATCGTAGATGCTGGCGATTCGGGAGCAGAAACTTTTGAATTGTTTAAGAAAAATGTGATTGATAAAGTACAAACTCGTGTTTTGGCATTTTTGAATATCTCTAAAGGAGGCATGTATGGTAGTGAATTTTCAAATGAGCAGCAAAATAACAGCTTCTTTGATTCTGAGCTTGCTGCGAATGTAGCTAAACATTACAGTGATCACATTGTAGGCATCAAAGTTGCTCATTATCATAAATCTGATTGGGTAGCTGTTGATAGAGCGGTACAAGCTGGTAAACTAGCTGGAAAGCCAATTATGGTAGATTTTGGAGGTACAATTCCACGCTTATCTCTTGAAGAGTTGTTCCTAAAGAAAATGCGTCCTGGTGATATTTTTACGCATACTTACGGAGAAATACCTAAAACCAAAGAAACTATTGTGGATATGGAAACCAAGAAATTGTATCCATTTGTTCTTGAAGCAAGAAAAAGGGGAATTATTTTTGATGTAGGCCATGGAGGTGGAAGTTTTACATTTTCTCAAGCTATACCAGCTACCAAACAAGGATTCTATCCTGAAACCATCAGTACAGATTTACATACCGGAAGTATGAACTCAGCCATGAAAGATCAATTGAACGTAATGTCTAAATTTATGTCGATGGATATGACTTTGGCAAATGTTGTGAAAGCTAGTACTTGGTCTGCAGCAAAAGCTATCCGTCATGAAGAGCTTGGCCATCTTTCTGTTGGCGCGATAGCTGATGTTACGGTACTTAATCTTCGTGAAGGAAAATTTGGTTTTTATGATGTAGCCAGGTATAAGAATGAAGGCAAAAACCTCCTTGAATGTGAAATGACCATTAAAGATGGAAAAGTTGTTTATGATCTCAATGCAAGATCATTTCCAACAGCAAAATAGTCTTAAGCATAAAATTTCTAATTTAATTATAACTACTTATTTTTTACAAGAACATGAAAAGTTCATTTATTTTTTTTCTTTTTTTATTTACGCTAATTGTCATTAAAACAGGTGCTGTTTACGCTCAAAATACACCTGCACCTACAGTAATAACTGCAAAAGATCCTGAAACAAGGATCCGTGAGATGGGACTGAAGCTAAGAACCCCTGGTCCACCATCAGCCAATTTTCTCGGAGCAGTTAGAGTTGGTAATCTGGTATACCTCTCTGGTCAGGGCCCACTGAAAGAAGATGGTAAGTTCATGATCGGTAAGGTAGGTAAGGAATTTACATTTGAAGAAGCTAAATATGCGGCAAGATTAACAGGAATCAGTTTACTGGAATCACTTAAAGCTGAAGTTGGAAACCTCAATAATGTAAAACGGATTGTTAAGGTTTTAGGAATGGTCAATGCTGTTCCTGAATTTGACAATCACTCTCAGGTGATCAATGGATTTTCTGACCTAATGGTTGAAGTATTTGGTGAGAATGGGAAACATGCTCGTTCTGCCATTGGATTAGGCTCTCTTCCACGGAATATTCCGGTAGAGATTGAGATGATCGTTGAAATGAAAGATTAACCTAGAGCATTTAAATTAATAACTCAATGAAACGTAGAGAATTAATCAAAATCTTATCTGCAGCACCGATTGCAGGGGGATTAATAGGAAGTGGTATTCCATTTCAGTCTGCATTTGCAGATGAAGCAGTATTGGCAGCAGCAGGTCGAGATTTGTTTAAAGAACTTGGTCTCAAAACTTTTATTAATGCTTCTTGTGTTTGTACTCGTTTAACAGCTACTTTGATGCCTCCAGAAGTAACACAGGCAATTACTCAAGGAGCAGAAGAATTTGTATTGCTTGACGATGTTCTCGATAAAGTAGGCGAAAAGATAGCCGAACTCTGCCATGCAGAGGCGGCAACTGTAACAGCAGGTTGCTGGTCAGCTTTGGTACAGGGCCTTGCCGGTGTAATGACAGGTATGGATCGTAAAAAGGTAATGCAGCTTCCAAATGTTGAGGGAATGAAGTCGGAGGTGATCCTGCAAAAGTCGCATGCCAATGGTTACCATCAAGCCCTTACTAATACAGGTGCTAAATTGATAATTGTTGAAACTTTGGAAGAAGCCGAAGCAGCTATTAATGAAAAAACTGCTATGCTATGGTTCCTGAACAGGGAGCTTTCAGCAGGTAAACTGAATTATCAGCAATGGCTTTCGCTGGGTAAAAAACATAAAGTTCCTACCATGATCGATATTGCCTCTGATGCTCATCCGGTTGAAAATCTATGGAAATTCAATGACATGGGATTTGATCTGGTAGCTATTTCAGGTGGAAAAGCTATGCGCGGACCTCAGAGTGCCGGAATTTTGATGGGTAAGAAAGACATCATCGCTGCAGCTCGATTGAGTGCACCACCAAACAGTGGAATTTGCCGCGGTCATAAAGTAAATAAGGAGGAGATCCTGGCCATGTATGTTGCCTTAGAAAGACATATTAAAATGGATCATGTCAAAGAGTGGAAGAGCTGGGAAGATGCAATGGCAATTATTGTGAACACCTTAAATACAATTAAAGGAGTTAGTCAAGAGGTTTTTGTTCCTGAAATTGCAAACAATACCCCAACCTTACACCTTTCTTGGGATGCAAATCTAATAAAGCTTAGCGGTAAGCAACTTAGGGATAATCTATGGAATGGTAATCCGGGAATTGAGGTTATGGGTGGTGGAACCATGGGTGCTAAAAGAGATGGAATTGAATTGTCTGTCTGGCAACTGAAACCGGGACAAGAAAAAATTGTTGCCCGAAGATTGAAAGAAGAGTTAATGAAGGCATCTGTTTAATTCTCTTGAACTAATTAATTTATCCGATTTAAATCGATGAGTAAAACTATCTTCTTTAAGGTCTTGGCTGGCATATCTGTACTCAGTTTGTTCATTGCCTTATTTATGGCCTATCATGGCAATATTGCTGCTGCTGGTCCTTTTGTAATTAGTTTTCTTCTTTTACTGGCTATTAGTTTCAGAGGTTTTACCTTGTTAAAAGGTTTGACATTTACAACAACTATATTATCTGTTGTGGCTACAGCACTTTATTATCCACAATATTTCAAAGAATATAATGGGTTCGAATTTGCAGCATTGATCACTCCGCTGATACAGGTAATTATGTTTGGTATGGGCTGCTCCATGGGAGTCAAAGACTTTATTGCGTTGGCTAAATCGCCTAAAGCGGTGATTGTAGGGGTATTCAGTCAGTATACGATCATGCCTTTATTGGGCTTTGCCCTGGCAAGTTTTACTGATTTCCCGCCTGAAATTTCGGCTGGGATCATATTATTGGGTTGTGCACCTACATCAGTTACTGCAAGTGTTATGTGTTATTTGGCTAAAGCAAATGTAGTCTTAGCCATTACAATAACCTCCATAACAACCCTTCTTGCACCCTTCTTAATACCATTTTTAATGAAGCTGCTGGCAGGCGGATTCATAGAAATTAACGTCATTGAAATGATGTGGGGAATTATAAAAATGGTATTTATTCCGATTGGAGCTGGGCTTCTCTTTAATAAATTTTTGAGTGGTAAGGCCAAATGGCTCGATGATTCAATGCCTTTAGTGTCAATGATCGGCGTTGCGTTTATTGTAGCGATCATCATGGCAGCTGGTAGAGATAGTATCTTGAATATCGGTGTAGAATTAATTATAGTGGTGTTATTAATGATCTTATTTGGTTTTTTCTTTGGCTATTGGGCTGCACGTCTTTTCAAATTGTCAGAAAGCGATTGTCGCACAATTTCTATTACAACAGGTACCCAGAATGCAGGTCTTGTTTCTGGGATAGCTAAAGTGATGGGTAAAATTGCCACTGTAGGGCTTGCAACCGCTATTTGCGGGCCAATTATGGGATTTACTTCCTCCATACTTGCTTCTTATTGGAATAGTAACCTTCCGAAAATTGAATCAAATGAAGAATCAGTAGAGAAGAATACCAGCGCAATGAGAGTCTAATTAGTTAAATAATTATATAAGATCATGTCTTTTAGAGTAGCCCTTCTAGGTATATATCACGAATCCAATACATTTGTTACTACACCAACAGTTCTGGATGATTTTAGAAATGGTCAATATCTTAAGGGTGAATCAATTAGAAAAGAATATCAAAATGCTCATAATGAGATAGCCGGAATGCTCGAGGTGTTAGACAAGGAAAGAATAGAAGCCATTCCATTACTTTTTGCATCTGCAACTCCAGGGGGAACAATAACAGCTGAAACATATAGTTTCATTCTGAATGAAATGCTTGAAGAACTCGAAAAAGTATTACCTCTTGATGCCTGTTTAGTGATTCCTCATGGTGCTGGTGTTTCAGAAGAATTTCCAGATATGGACGGGCATTGGTTAAGCAAGGTTAGGGAAATACTTGGAGATAAGATTCCGATTATTGGCACCCTTGATCTCCATGCCAATGTCAGCGAGTTGATGGTTTCGTCAACCAATGCCCTTGTTGCTTATAAACAAAACCCGCATGTTGATATGAGGCAGCGGGGTGTTGAATCGGCAAAGTTACTGGTTAATAGGTTAAACGGTAAAACCAAGCCGGTACAGGCCCTGGTTCAAGTTCCTTTGGCAATTAGTATAGAACAACAGCTTACAGCAAATGAACCTTGCATTAGTTTGTATGCTTATGCTAATGAACTGGCTGCCGAGCCAGGTATTTTAGCGTTGAGTATACAGCATGGCTTTCCATATGCTGATGTTCATGAAATGGGAACATCTATTATTGTGGTAGCAGATGGCGATTATGAAAAGGCGCTATCTGTTGCTAAAAAACTGGAGGCTTACATACTTGGGCATAAAAGTAGTTTTGTAGGTAAGAAAAATGATATCCCATCTGCACTTAATTTAATTAATGATAGTGTTAAACCTGTATTATTGCTTGATATGGGTGATAATGTTGGTGGTGGTGGTCCGGCAAATAACGCTTGTATTTTAGAGGCATTTGAAGATAGTAAAAAGTATAAGTTCTTTGTTTGTATGTATGATCCTCAAGCTGTAAAAGATGCATCTTTACATCAGCAGGGTGAACAGTTTGAATTAACTCTCATAGGCACTGGCAAGAATGGATTAAAAACCTTAAAATTAAATGTCACACTACTGAGAATTACTGATGGTACTTTTCAGGAAAGTAATCCGCGTCATGGCGGGCAGATAAATTTCAGAATGGGTAAAACGGCGGTAGTATCTACTAAAGAAGGGGGTGTAATAATGCTCACATCGCTCAGAGTTATGCCATTTAGTTTGCAGCAGTTGATTTCACAAGGAGTAGTTCCTGCAGAATTCGATGCCATAGTTGCTAAAGGAGTAAATGCACCAATTGCAGCTTATGCCCCTGTTTGCCCAACCATTATTCAAGTAAATACTCCGGGAGTAACTCAGGCTGATATGACTTTGTTTGACTATAAACAAAGACGTAAGCCATTATTTCCTTTTGAAAATGTTTAAGATTTAAAACCGCTACCTGTTTTCAGCTAATATTAATTCAAGGCTAAAAACAGCAATACTAAAAACAGAATTTATGTATAACAAAATCAAAGTTCGGCCCATTCAAATCTTTATTGCATCAGCCGGTGTAGTGTTAATTTTACTACTTCTTAACCTTACTGTTGTTGCTCAGGCTGCAAAGGATAATCTTCGTCCTGCCGCTCTAGGGAAAAATGGAATGATAGCCACAGCTAATCCACTAGCAACCTTAGCCGGACAAAAAATCCTGGTAAAAGGTGGAAATGCAATTGATGCCATTGTAGCTGCTGCAGCCTCTCTAAATGCTGCAGAACCTTATATGTCTGGAACTGGAGGTGTTGGATATATGCTTTTTTATTCAGCCAAAGAAAATAGAGTGAGGTCACTTGTTTTTGGAGGTTGGGTGCCTGAAACGTTCAGAATAACGAAATTTAAGGCAGATGCTAAAGTAGCAGATGGGGCAGGCCATGGTCAAATGGAAAGTATCGGTCCAAGGATAGCCGCTGTACCAGGAAATCTTGCCGGATGGGCAAAGGCACTCAAAGATTACGGAACAATGCCTCTTTCTGAGGTTTTTGAAAGTGCAATCGATTATCTTGAAAATGGGGTTCCAGTAACCGAATTTGATCAGGCCATGTGGGCTGGAACGGTTGCCCGTGTTTCACCTCATGCCGAATCAAGAAAAATATTTTTAAAAAATGATAAAGACCCGTATGTAATTGGAGATTATTTCACAAATAAACCCTTAGCAAAAACGATGAGGCGAATAGCAAGTGAAGGGATTGATGTTTTTTACAAAGGTGAAATTGCAAAGGAAATGGCAGCAGCCTTTGCCCGTGACGGTGGCTTTATTACCGAAAAAGATCTGGCCTCAGTTCAAGATAAAGTGCAATGGGTTGACCCAATCTCAATAAAATACCGTGATTACACTGTTTACAATAATCCGCCTCCCGGAATGGGAATTCAGCAATTACAAACGCTGAAGATCATGGAGGGATTTGATATGAAAAAAATGGGCCATAACAGTGTCGATTATCTAGCTCATTTACTCGAGGCAGTTAATCTGAGTAGGATTGATACCGATAAATACATCGGAGATCCAAAATTTGTTAGTGTACCGGTAGACATGCTTTTATCAGATGCGTATATCGCTAAGCAAAGAGAAAAGGTTATTGCAAAGGTGAAAGAGAGAAATGCTGGTATCAAATCAGAAACTACATTGAATAGTTTTCCTGAAGCTATAGACAATCCAAATTCTGCCAAATATAAATATGCTACAACAAGTCTTTCGGCTGTTGATCAATGGGGAAATGCTGTTGTCATCATTCAAACTCATGGCGGTGGTTTCGGTTCCGGATATGTGGCAGGAAACTCAGGCGTAGTATTTAATAGCGCGCTCGATTGGATGACTCTTGAACCAGGTAAAGCCAATACCGTTGCGCCAGGAAAAGCTGTAGGATGGTGTATTGGTGGAATGATGCAGTTTCATAAAGATGGAAAACCTCAGCTTATTGTGGGTTCGCCCGGAAGTTTTGGAATTCTCCAGTCAGTTCCGCAAGTTGCTTTGAATGCGATTGAATTTGGTATGAATATTCAGGATGCAATCAGTGCACCCCGGTTCAGATGGAAAGATGAATTAGGATTGGTACCCGCAAAAGAAATAATTATGGAAACTCGAGTTCAGCCAGCTGTTATTAAAACCTTAAGAGCTATGGGTTACGTGATTGATACTAGCCTTGGCGATTGGACTATGACAGTTGGTGGAGCACAAGGGATCACCATTGATCATAAAACAGGATGGATGATGGGTGGAGCCGACTTAAGAAGAAATGGGTATGCTGTTGGGTGGTAATCTTATTTTTAATGACAAATTATTTAATTTAAATATACTATTAAAACATTTTCAATGAATCCAAAAAACTATAATCCACGCAGAGATTTTATTAAAAAATCTGTATTTACCGCAGCTGGAATGAGTATTATTCCTGGCTTTGTACTTGGAAAGGACGGAAATATCACTTCCATTACAGAACAGTTAAGCAGAGCTTTGGCGGGTCAGGATGGAATTAAGAAAGTGGCATTCATTACCCATATTTACAGAAATAGTGCCCATGCCGATGTAATTGGTACCAAGCTATTTCTTGGTATTCCTGCTGATGATGGAATGGTGGCACCTCAAGTAAAAATAGTTTCGGTTTTTATCGAACAGGTTGGTGCTAACGATACTGGTATCCAAATCGCGGCCATGAATGATACTCCAGTTTATCCTACAGTTGAGGAGGCTTTAACACTTGGAGGTGATAAATTAGCCGTAGATGCGGTGATTTATGTTGGTGAGCATGGTGAATATCCCTACAATAGGCTGGGTATGAAATTATATCCACGCATGAATTATCTGGAACGTATATTCAGAGTTTTTGACGCATCAAATAGGTCAGTTCCTGTATTTACAGATAAAGCGCTGTCTTATAGTTGGCTGGATAGCAGATGGATTTATGATCGTGCAAAGGAACTCAATGTTCCATTGATGGCTGGATCTTCTTTGCCGTATTGTTGGCGTGATAAGCCTTTGGAACATCCCATTGGAGTAAAGATTAAGGAGGCAGTTGCTATTGGTTACGCATCTCTAGATGCCTATGGTTTCCACGTAACTGAGATTCTGCAGTGTATGGTTGAGCGAAGAGCGGGAGGTGAAACGGGTGTTAAAAGTGTAGAAGGCTTAAAAGGAGATGATGTTTGGAACGCGATTGATTCAGGTAAGATTTCTAAAAAGTTGGTGGATGCAGCATGTGATACGATACAGGATAAGGAAATTGGAAATATGCGTGATATTGTAACAACACCTTATGCAGTAATAGTTAATTATGCAGATGGAACTAAAGGAACAATTATGATGCTGGATAAATATGTTAAGACAGGTTGGGCTTATTCTGCAAACACCTCAAAAGGAATTGTTGCAACAGAATTTGTACTGAGTGGCGGTCCAACTTATGCCCATTTTAGTTATCTGGCTTTGAATATTCAGAAATTTATTGTGAGCGGCCCAACTGCCCCAATTGAAAGAAACTTATTGACCAGTGGAATCATTGATATGGGAATACGTTCGCTTACAGAAGGCAAGGTAAAGGAGACTCCGTTTTTAAACATTAACTATTCTGCAGCAGGTTATGAGCCGATTAGGCCAACGGCACCTCGACCAACGGGCCAAAGCATAGCACCATGGCTCCCTAAAGAGTATGAGTTTATGATACCAGATGCTTTTAAGAAAAAGTAATAATCAGTTCACATTTTTTAATGCAGATACTTTTTTTTAGAATATACCAGAAATAATACGTGTTTAATTTGGAAAATCAGTAAAAAGTCAAGAATATGCATTTAATTTAAATATCATCCAGTTTTAAAGCAAAATTCAATAAAAAATGAAAGTCAATTTTAAAAAATTATACGAGTCTAATCTTCGCACAAAGCTAATTGCTTTTTTAGGTTTGGCATTTCTGGTTACAATCAGTTTTATTAATTCAGGAGGTCCAGGTGGTCTACCTCAAGGTGATCCTACTAATGGTGGCCTAGCACTTCCAGGCGATTTTGAGGCAGTTGTAGTTGCCGATTCTTTAGGCCGTGCAAGACATCTAGCAGTTAACAAGAATGGTGACATTTATGTAAAACTAAGAGTGCCTAATGCTAAAAATCAAGGTAGTGTTGCTTTACGCGATAATAACAATGATGGCAAAGCAGATGTTATTGAGTATTTCGGAAATTATCCAGATACAGGCAATTACGGAACTGCAATGCGTATCCATAATGGTTATCTGTATTTCAGTACCGCTGGCGAGATTCTAAGAACCAAACTTACTCCAGGTAAATTAGTTCCTGAAGGTATAACTGAAACAATTGTGATTGATAATTACAAAAGAGGAAAATCTTCGCATATTGCTAAGCCAATTGCTTTTGACAATAAAGGAAACATGTATGTCCCTTTTGGTTCGCCAAGTGATGTGTGCCAGATTGCCGACAGACAGCCCGGTTCTATGGGTCAAATGCCATGCCCTGAATTAAAAGAACATGCAGGTGTTTGGAAATTCAGCGCTAGTAAGTTAAATCAGAAACAAAGCGATGGTACTATGTATGCAACGGGTATCCGTAGTATTGTTGGAATGTCATGGAATAATTTAGATAATTCGTTGTACGCAATGCAGCATGGACGTGATGATTTTACCAGAACATGGTCAAATCTTTACACGCCATGGCACAGTGCTTTATTGCCTTCTGAAGAATTCCTAAAAGTGCCAGAAGGATCTGATTCTGGCTGGCCATACTACTATTATGACTTTATGCAGGGAAAGAAATTATTGAACCCTGAATATGGTGGTGACGGTAAAAAAGAAGGCGATGCGGCAAAATATAACATGCCGATCATTGGTTTCCCAGGTCACTTTGCACCAAATGATTTACTATTCTATACAGGGAATCAATTTCCTGAACGTTACAAAAATGGTGCATTTGTTGCATTTCATGGTTCAACAATTCGTGCTCCATATCCACAGGGTGGCTATTGTGTAGCCTTTGTTCCTTTTAAAAATGGCAAGTTTTCAAGTGAGTGGGAATTATTTGCTGATGGATTTGGCGGTGTAGATACTATTGTAAATACTTCTGATGCTAAATATCGTCCAATGGGTCTAGCTCAGGGTCCTGATGGGTCTCTTTACATGAACGACAGTGAAAAAGGAAAGATCTGGAGAGTAATGTATAAAGGCAATAAGGCTAATTTCGGTACTAAGCAACTGGCAGGAATGGCCGCTCGTAAATTAACTTCTCCAAACGTAAAGACTCCTGATCTTGAAAAAGATAACCTAATGAAAGGTCAATTAGCAGCGGGTTCTAAATTATATAATACGTATTGCGCGTCTTGCCATCAGCAAAATGGTAAAGGTGACGGAACACGTTTCCCGCCTCTTGCTGAGTCTGAATGGGTGAATGGCGATAAGAAAAGATTGATTCAAGTAATATTGAATGGTCTTTCTGGTCCTGTAACTGTTAAAGGTGTGGGTTACAATGAAGTAATGCCTCCTCATAGTTATCTTAAGGATGCTGAAATTGCTCAGATCTTAACCTATGTTAGATCAAGCTTCGGGAATAATTCCGGATTTGTTAGTCCGAATGAAGTATCTAGATACCGTGCTAAATAATAACATAGTAAACTAAAAAAATGAAATTCATAACATATATCTTATTTATATCTCTGCCTTTCTTATTGAAGGGCGGAGATATTCCATCTTCTGAAAAGAGCATAGTTTCAGTTGCTAAGTCTAAAACTAAACCTGCCAATAATGAATATTTAGTTTCTAAATTAAAGAAACCGATGAAAATTGATGGAAACTGGAATAAAGCACAATGGAAGAAGATTGAAACCATAAAAATTGAAAATTATATGGGTACAGTTTCTCCGTTTAAACCAACGGTTGAAGCCAAAATGATTTACGATGCAGATAATGTTTATGTAATTTTTCGTGTAAAAGATCAATTTGTTAAGAGTATTGTTACAGAATATAATGGCAATGTTTCAGGTGATTCTTGTGTTGAATTCTTTTTTTCGCCTGACTCAGCTGAACCATTAAAGTATTTCAACCTTGAAATAAATGCTGGTGGAACACCGCTTATTTTTTATGTTACAAAAGCATTGACCGAGTTTGTTAAACTTCAGGCTCCTGACATAAAGCAAATTGAAATTGCTCATTCTTTGCCTTCTGTAGTTGATCCTCAGATTGCTGAACCTGTAACCTGGACCATCGAATATAGAATTCCATTGTCAATGTTAAAGAAGTTTTCAAATGTTACAAATCCTGCACCAGGTGTTATCTGGAAAGCAAATTTTTATAAAACAGGTAGCAGAACTTCTAATCCAAATTACATTACCTGGAATTTTGTAGATAATCCAAGACCAAACTTTCATCTTCCTCAGTTCTTTGGAGTTTTAAAGTTTCAATAGTCAGAGCTTTCTAAGATTCTTAAGGTCATGGAGAAGCTGGCAATCATTGGGTCGGGTACTATGGGTCATTCCATTGCTTTGAATGTTGCATGGGCTGGTTTGGATGTAAAGATGTACGGTTTGAGTCAAGCTGATCTTACACAAGGATTAGAGGGAATAAAAAATAAGTTAATTGTATTAAGTCATCATGGTTTGATCTCTTCTCGGGATATTGAAGAGATCCAATCAAGAATTTCTACAAGCCAAACCATTGATGATACAGTTGATGGTGCAAGTTTTGTGATTGAATGTATTCCTGAAGATCTTTCTATGAAACAGCAGCTTTTCAATCATCTTGATAAAATATGTGCTCCCCAGGTAATCATCGCTACAAATACTTCTGGATTAAGCCTGAGTCTTATTGCATCTAGTACTAAAAATCCAGAACGAACTGTTGTAACACATTTTTGGAATCCTGCTCATTTGGTTCCTCTAGTAGAAGTACTCCGAACCGATAAAACAAGTGAGGATACCTTTAATCGTACAATGGCTCTTTTGAAGTTTATGCATAAAAAGCCTATCGAAGTTAAAAAGGAAGTCCCAGGTTTGGTAGGTAACAGGCTTCAGTTTGCACTTTTCAGAGAGGCTCAGTATCTGCTAGAAGAAGGTATTGCTTCAAAAGAAGATATTGATGCAGCGGTTACCTACAGCATTGGAAGACGATTGCCTGTTACCGGGCCATTGCTTTCTGCAGATATGGGAGGTCTGGATGTATTTGCCTCGATCTCTGATTATCTTTTTGAAGACCTTAGCAAATCTGATCGTTCTTTTCCAACTCTTACTAAATTAGTAGAACAAAAAAAAATGGGAACTAAAACAACCCAGGGATACTATAAGTGGGATGAAGATTTTTCGAGCAGGGTAAATCAAGCCAGAGAAAAGGAATTGATTCGATATCTTAAACAAGACAGAGGAATAGAATAGCGCATGCTGATCTTTTAGGATCAGTGAAAAAAACATAGTTAGGATTAATTATTTAGCCCATCTTATAATGAAAAGTTTAGTTTACTCGAAATCAGCAGAATTGCTTGATAGATCAAAGAAAGTACTTGCTGGAGGTGTATCTTCCGAATTCAGGAAATACAATCATCCTCATGCTATATTTTATACGCATGGAAAGGGTAGTCACATTTTTGATGTTGATGGCAATGATTATCTTGATTTTACGCTCAGTCAGGGGCCATTAATTCTTGGTCATTCGCATCCTCATGTGTTAAAATCAGTTGCTGATTATTCTGAAGAAGGACAATTGTTTGCTGGTCAGCATATTAAAGAGATTGAGCTCGCAGAGGCTCTCAATCGTTTGATTCCCTCAGCAGAACTGATGCGTTTTTGTCTGGATGGATCAGAGGCAGTGCAAACAGCTTTCAGAGTGGCAAGAGCAAAAACGGGAAAGCAAAAATTTCTTCGTTTTGAAGGACATTACCATGGTTGGCTTGATAATGTTGCCTGGGGGATATCTACGCCATCGGTTGATGCATTGGGCAGCAGAGAAAACCCAAATGTATTTCCATGGTCTGCAGGCTTACCCGAGCATTCTAAAGATGAGTTTATCATTCTTCCTTGGAATGATCTTGATTTAGTTAAAAAGACTTTGACAGACCATCACCATGAGATCGCAGCTATAATCACGGAGCCTATCATGTGTAATAATGGATGTATTGTACCGCGCGAAGGCTTTTTGCAGGGATTGCGTGAGCTATGTGATCAGTATAGTATCGCATTGATATTTGATGAGGTGATCACAGGCTTCAGAATGAGTATTGGCGGATCGCAACGTTATTTTGGTATTACTCCCGATATGTCAATTTTTGCCAAAGCGATGGGTAGCGGTTACCCGATTAGTGCGATTGTGGGTAAAAGAGAATGGATGAGCTTGATTGAAGAAGCAAAAGTGATTCATGCAGGCACCATGAATTCTAGCAACGCAACAATCGCTGCTGCATTGGCAACAATTGAAGTTTTGGAAAAGGAAAATCCCTACGAGCGAATGTTCAGATTAGGGAATAAATTAATGGATGGTTTGAGAAAGGCTGCTGCTGATAATAACCATAATTTATTAGTTCAGGGTCCGGGCCCGATGTTCAATATCGGATTTACTGATCAAAAATCAGTGAATGATTACCGCGATACGCTTAGCTATGATCGTGCTAAATTGGGGAAATTCATTTCTGCTATGCATGATGAACGAATTAGGATCATTGGTCGTGGTTTGTGGTATATAAGCGCTGCACATACTGAAGCTGATATTGATCATGCTATTGAAGTTTCCACAAGGGTGTTGGGTAGCATTTAAAAAAAATATTTTTAGTGCAGATGGTTGCATTAATCATAATTTCTTACAATTACGGTTAAATTTATAACAATGGATACTGGAAAGCTTTTGGAAGCTATTTTGCCAAAAGAACGGATAAAATGCCGATTAATTGATCTTGTTGCTAATGCTTCGGATGCTGGATTTTATTATCTGAGGCCCAAAGCCGTTGTGCAGCCTATCAGTGAAGTGGAGATCATTGCATTATTGGCTTTTTCGCATCAGCATAAAATTCCCATTACGTTTCGTACAGGTGGAACCAGCTTGTCCGGACAGTCAATAACAGATGGTATTCTGGTAGATTTGAGCCAGTACTGGAATCAATTGAACATTGAGGATGAGGGAAATTTAGTCAGAGTGCAACCGGGAATCACCGGCTCCATGGTAAATAACTACCTTAAAAAGCATAAAAGAAAGATTGGTCCTGATCCATCTAGCATTGATGCGGCAATGATGGGAGGAATCTTGTCAAACAATTCAAGCGGGATGTGCTGTGGGGTTAGTCTGAATTCCTACCATACAACTCGGCATATCCGGTTCATTCTTCCTTCTGGAAAAAGTTTTTCTACAGAGAATAAAGAAGATTATTCCCGGTTTGAGCAGGAATGCCCAGATGTCTATTCATCAATTTTAAATCTAAGGCAACAAATTGCTGACAATCCGACACTTTCAGATCGTATTAGAAACAAATATCTCAGCAAAAATACTGTGGGATACTCTTTAAATGCCTTTATTGATTATTCCCATCCGCTGGATATATTTTCTCACCTATTGATTGGTGCAGAGGGTACTTTAGGTTTCATTGCCGAGGCTGTGATGGAAACGGTGGCCGATTATCCTTATAAATCATCCGCATTTATCTATTTTGAAAATATTTATGCTGCCTGCCAGGCGATTGAGCCTTTAAGAATGACAAGCGCTGAAGCTGTCGAATTAATGGACAGAGCATCTTTGCGATCAATTGAGAACGTGAAAGGGGTTCCTGCAATTTTGAAAACACTTCCTGAAGAAGCAGCTGCTTTATTAGTGGAGTATCAAAGCAATAGTGTGGATGAACTTCAGGCCAAGATTGAGAGCTTAAAGCCTTATTCAGCAAAATTTGTATTGCTTGAACCGATCAGTTTCACTTCCGATCCGGGAGTTCAGGCTTTTTACTGGAAACTGCGTAAGGGAATGTTCCCTGCCGTTGGCGCGGTGCGGGCAAGCGGAACAACCGTTGTATTAGAAGATATTGCAGTCCCTGTTGCTCAGTTAGGTGATGCTATTCTTGACCTTCATGTGCTATTTGCAAAATATAAGTATGACAATGCCATTATTTTTGGACATGCCAAGGATGGAAATATCCATTTTGTAGTTACGCAGTCGTTTAATTCGGCTCAAGAAGTTGACCGTTACGACCGCTTTTTGAGAGAAGTTGTAGCCTTGGTAGTTAATAAATATGACGGTACGCTAAAGGCAGAGCATGGCACCGGCAGGAACATGGCACCTTTTGTGGAAACAGAATGGGGTACAGAAGCCTATCAAATCATGAAAAGCCTGAAAAAGGTCATTGATCCTGAAAATCTTTTGAATCCAGGTGTGATCATCAATGAGCATAAAAATGCACATCTACAGGATCTTAAATCTTTGCCCGGCGTAGAACAGGAAGTAGATAAATGTATTGAATGCGGCTATTGTGAACATAAGTGCCCGAGCAGAAATGTAACACTTACTCCGCGTCAACGAATTGTTGTGAGGCGCGAACTGGCACTTTTAGAGGCAAGTGGTAAGCATGAACTTCATGCAGAATTGGTTAAGCAATATCAGTATGATGGTTTGGATACCTGTGCCGTTGATGGATTATGTGCCACAAGTTGCCCAGTTGATATCAATACAGGTGATCTAGTTAAACGATTACGTAGAGAAAGCCATTCTCCATTATCCAATAAAGTGGCTTTATTTGTTTCAAAGAACTTCTATCTGGTTACCTTATTGGTGAACTTTGCACTTGAAGCTGGTACATTAGTAAATTCGGTATTCGGTAAAAATGCCATGATAAAATTAACTAAGGCATTTAAAAAATTAATTCCTGAATTTCCTTTATGGAGTAATCAGCTAATTACCAGCGGGGCTATTTCAGGTAAATACAAAAAGGAGATTGATCTTGAAACTAAAACCGGGCCGGCAGTTGTTTATTTTCCAACCTGTATATCAAGGGTAATGGGTGGTGCTCCCAATAAAAAAAGTATTCCAGATTCCTTCTTGAGTGTTTCAGAAAAATCAGGCATTGAGGTAATTATTCCTGCTGGTATTGAGGCGCTTTGCTGCGGACAGCTATTCTCTTCAAAGGGATACAACATGGCTTATGCCGATAAATGTAATGAGACTATTGATAAACTTTGGTCTGTTACTAAAGAGGGAATGCTGCCTGTGATTTTGGATGTTACTTCTTGTTCACAAACCCTGCAGCAATGCCGTCCGGTTCTGAACGATCTGAATAAGCAACGGTTTGATCGCCTAAGTATTCTAGATAGCATTGATTACCTACATGACTATGTTATTCCGGCTTGCGGACCTGTAAAAACCAAGGGCACAGTGGTATTGCACCCTGTTTGTTCATTGCAAAAAATGGGTCTTGAGCGGAAATTTGTTTCTGTTGCTTCACATTTTAGTGAAAAAGCAGAGGTGCCTATTCATTCCGGATGTTGCGGAATGGCAGGCGATAGAGGTTTTGTTTTTCCTGAACTAACCGCATCTGCTACGGCTCCTGAAGCCAATGAGGTTAAGAAAAATTCATATGAAGGTTATTATTCTTCCGGCAAAACTTGTGAAATATCCATGTCTGAAGCAGTAGGAAAGAATTATGAATCAATTCTTTATCTTGCCGATGAGTGCATAAAAAGTTAATACGGTTCAATGACGGATGTTGGGGCTAAGGCTATTTTTTTTAACCACATAGAAACATAGTATTGGATTAACGCCTAAAAAATAAAACCTATGTCTCTATGTGGTTATTAAAGTATTGATATAAAACATTATACAACTATTCCTACTCTACTATTTTTTTTGCTTCAAAAAACTTTAATTACAGGGATAAAACATAAAATCAATGAAAGGTAAAGTTGCTCTCATTACAGGAAGTACTAGCGGAATTGGGCTAGGTATTGCCAGGGCATTTGCAAAAGCAGGCTTTAACCTGGTAATTCATGGACTTGAATCAAATGGTGCCGAAATTGCCCGCACTATTGCTATTGAACATCAGGTTGAAACCTTTTATTCATCAGCGAATCTGCTAAACCCCTCCGAAATTGAAGGGATGGTTACAGTTGCCCTTGCCAAATTCGGAACTATTGATGTATTGATTAATAATGCTGGAATTCAGTATGTATCAGCCATTGAAAATTTCCCTCTTTCTAAATGGAATGATATTATCAGTATTAATTTAACTGCCGCTTTCTGCACTTCTAAGTCTGTATGGGAAGGCATGAAGCAAAATAAATGGGGAAGGATCATTAATATTTCTTCAGCCCACGGTCTAGTAGGATCTGAATTTAAATCAGCTTATGTTGCCTCAAAACATGGCTTAATTGGCCTGACCAAGGTATTAGCTCTAGAAGGTGCTGATTTTGGAATTACAGCGAATGCTATCTGTCCTGGTTTTGTGCAAACTCCCCTCGTGGATAAGCAAGTTGCTGATCTTTCCAAACAGCAGAATGTTTCAGAAACAGAAATAATTCAGAAACATATTTTGAAAAAACACGCAGTTAAAGAGTTTGTTAGCATCGATGCGATTGCAGCACTTTGCTTATTTTTAGCCTCAGAAAACGCTTCTATGATTACAGGTACCTCAATGCCTGTAGATGGGGGCTGGACTGCGAGTTAGTTATTGGGGGATCATTCCGCGCAATACCCTATCTTAATCTATCTGCTGATTTGATCAATTTCTCATCTTTCCTGATTCCTCTTAAAGCAAGAATGACAAAAAATACACTCAAGGAGGGAAGAATTACCCCCAGGCCATAATTTTCTGTTTGTAAGTTAATTACACCCAAGGCTTGTTTTGCAACTTGAACTAACCAGAAACTAAAACCCAGAATTAATGCAATGATCAAATAGCACATTTTAATCTGTTGATTCCGGTTTTTAAATAGAAAAATGGTAATAAATGGCAATAAGCCCAGAATTACTGTCGCGATGGTTAAGGCTAGAAAGGCTTCCGTTTGCACGATTTGTCCGCCAACACTTTCCTGAATTCCAGTAATTTTTAAAGCCCTTGAAGAACCATCGGGATTATAAACCTGTAGATATGGGAATAAAAATAGTCCGAAAATAGCTGCGGTCGAAAAAAATAGCCAAATGGTTTGTACTCGTTGAAGCATGATGACATTGTTTCATGCAAATATATATTTTTTTTTATCCATCCTTAAAGATCGCACCTGATTTACAGCAATTGCAATTGACTAGATTTTATAGATAAAAAAATCGTACACCTCGCCACTCTTTGCCTTTTCCGCATTACCTTTGCAGCTTGAACACGGTACAAAGATATTTTATAGAAATTGCATATAATGGAACGGCTTATCATGGATGGCAGATCCAGAAGAATGCGCTTTCTGTTCAGGAATTGGTGAATAAGGCACTTTCTACACTTTGCAGGCAGGATATTGACACCTTGGGGTGTGGCCGTACAGATACCGGTGTTCATGCAAGGCAGCTATTTGCCCATGTGGATATTCCTGATGATATTGATGTACTCAACCTGCAGTTTCTGCTAAGTATGAACTCCATGCTTCCTTTTGATATTGTGGTCAAACGTTTTATAAAAGTTGCTCCAAATGCACATGCACGTTTTGATGCGAGCCTTCGTTCTTATGAATATCATATCCATTTTACAAAAGATCCATTTCTTCATAATTTGTCGTGGCTATTACGTGATAAACCAGACCTCGCTCTCATGAACCAAGCAGCAGCTATCCTCATGGAGTATAAAGATTTTAGTTGTTTTAGTAAATCCAATACAAAAACACTGACTAATAATTGTTTGATTCAAAGAGCTGAGTGGATAAAAACTGAAAATGGCATTGTATTTCATATTTCGGCCGATCGATTTTTAAGGAATATGGTTCGTGCAATTGTAGGAACCCTCATCAGAGTGGGAAAGAAGGAGATGGAAGTGGAAGATATTAGAAAGGTGATTGATAGTAAAAATAGATCGGTAGCTGGTGAGTCTGTTGCCGCATGCGGCCTATATCTAACAGAAGTAATTTATCCCTATTTATCTCTTGAAAAATAATTTCATAACAATCAAAGTGTTTATGGATAACCGGATCTGAATCAATATTTTACAAACTAAATGGCAAAAGTAAGCGGTAATGCTGTTGATGTAAATCTCCTGAAAAGGGTGTTTCGGTATGCCTATCCGTATCGCAGGATTTTTGCATGGTCAATTTTTTTGACCATGCTTCTGGCTGTTCTTGCGCCTCTTCGGCCGTGGCTCATTCAGTACACCCTAGATAAATATATTATTCTTAACAACAGCAGCGGTTTGCTGAATATGAGCTTATTGATGGTTGGATTATTACTGATTCAGACTGGCGTTCAGTATTACCATACCTTTTTTACAAATGTTCTTGGCCAGTCGGTGATCAAAGACCTACGCGTAAATGTTTTTAATCATATCAGTAGCCTTAAACTTAACTATTTTGACCGCACCCCCATAGGGCAGCTGATCACCCGAACAGTTTCCGATTTAGAAACAATCGCAGATATATTTTCTGAAGGTTTGATTGTTATTGTAGGTGATGTTTTGCAGGTAGTTGCAATTATTGCCGTAATGCTTTATATCGATTGGGAACTTACCATTGTAGTCTTAATCCCGATGCCCTTTTTAATGGTTGCATCGTACGTGTTTAAAGAAGCGATCAAATCTGCCTTTCAGGATGTTCGAACACAAATATCAAATTTGAACACCTTTTTACAGGAGCATATTTCTGGAATCCGAATCATCCAATATTTTGCAAGGGAAGACCAAGAGATGCAAAAGTTTAGACAGATCAATGCCAAACATCGCGATGCTCATATCCGGTCAAACTGGTATTATTCTATCTTTTTCCCAGTAGTCGAGATTATTTCAGCAATCTCAATTGGTTTGCTGGTATGGTATGGCTCAAGATCCATTCTTTCTGACCAAATTTCTCCAGGAGTAGTGGTTTCGTTCATTATGTACATCAATATGTTGTTCAGGCCTATCCGTGAGCTTGCAGATAAATTCAATACCCTACAAATGGGCATGGTTGGTGCTGAGCGAATTTTCAATGTGTTAGATACCGATCAGACAACTGAAAATAAGGGAAGGTATAAACCATCGCATTTAAACGGAGACATACAATTTAAAAATGTCTGGTTCGCTTATAATGATGAAAATTGGGTATTGAAAGATATTTCCTTTCACCTTAAACCTGGTGAAACCCTAGCATTGGTTGGTGCAACTGGCGCTGGCAAATCATCCACCATCAATATTTTAAACCGTTTTTACGAAGTAAATAAGGGAAGTGTATTGGTTGACGGAATTGACATTCGGGAGTATGAACTTAACTTTCTCCGTTCAAATATTGCTACTGTCTTGCAGGATGTTTTTCTTTTCTCGGATTCCATCGCCAATAATATCAATCTGAATAACCAGGAGATCAGTAGAGATGCACTGACGAAAGCTGCTCAGGATGTGGGTGCATTAGCGTTCATCAACCGGTTACCCGGTGGTTTCGATTATGATGTAATGGAAAGAGGAGCTACTTTATCGGCTGGCCAGGCTCAGCTAATTTCCTTTATCCGCGCTTTGGTGTACAACCCTCAGATTTTGGTTTTAGATGAAGCCACCGCTTCAGTTGATACTGAAACCGAGGAGCTTATTCAAAATGCCATCAATAAACTAATGGAGGGCCGAACATCAATCGTTATTGCCCATCGTTTATCAACCATTCAAAATGCCGACCGCATCATTGTACTAGATCAGGGTGAGATCAAAGAAATGGGTACCCATCAGCAGCTTTTAAAACTCAATGGTTTTTATAAGCGCCTGTATGATCTACAGTTTAACTCAGAAGGAATTGCCAAAGGATAAATTATCCTGAAAATAAATTACCTTAGAACTTTAAGATTATTTTTCTTGTTATGAAGAGAGTTGTATCACACCTAACCTTCCAGGTTTTAGTTGCCATTGTTTTAGGAGTGCTGGTTGGTATTAATTTTCCGGGTTTTGCACCAACGGCCAAATTGATCAGTCAAACCTTCATCAATATGATTAGCATGCTAATCGCGCCCATTATTTTTTTCACCATTGTTTTAGGTATTGCCCAAATGGGCGACATGAAAAAAGTAGGCAGGGTAGGTGGTAAGGCACTTCTTTATTTTGAGCTTATTACTACGGTGGCCATTATCATAGGCTTGCTGGTTGCCAATATCTTTCAACCTGGCAAAGGGGTGCTTGTTAGTGCATCAAGTGCAGATACCTCCAAAATACAAACCTACCAAGACTCTGCATCTGAAATGAACTGGCTCGAGTTTTTTGCTCATATTGTTCCGAAGAACATTTTTGAATCTTTTGCCAAGGGAGATATTTTGCAGATCTTGTTCTTTGCGGTTCTGTTTGGATTTGCACTGAGCCGCATGGGCTCTGCCGGAACTTCCCTGATTGGCACCTTTGAAAAATTATCGAAAGTGATCTTTAATATTATGAAGATGATCATGGTGCTTGCTCCATTTGGAGCTTTTGGAGGCATGGCGTTTACCATAGGCACCTACGGACTTGAAACTTTGTATCCATTGGGTAAGCTAATGATCGCTGTATACATGACCATGATTCTATTCATTTTCGGAGTACTGAATCTGATTTGTTATCTGTATAAATTCAGTCTTTGGCAATTGCTTAAATACATTCGCCAAGAAATTGTGATTGTTGTAGGTACATCTTCGTCCGAATCGGTGTTGCCGAGTATAATTCTCAAGCTTGAAAAATTTGGTTGTTCAAAATCTGTCGTAGGCTTGGTAGTGCCAACCGGATATTCTTTTAATCTCGATGGTACCTCCATTTACCTATCAATGGCGGTGATTTTTTTATCGCAGGTTTTCAACATTGACCTCAGTATCGGACAGCAGATTACCATTATCGGGGTCTTGATGATCACCTCTAAAGGTGCTGCAGGCGTAACCGGAAGTGGTTTTATTGTACTTGCTTCTACATTAACAGCTCTGAAGGTGGTTCCAATAGAGAGTATTGCTATTTTATTGGGAGTAGATCGGTTCATGTCTGAAGCCAGGGCAATTACCAATCTGATTGGCAATGCAGTAGCTTCAGTAGTGATTGCCAAAAGCGAAAATGAGTTTGACGAAAAGGCCTATATAAGAGCGATTGATCCAAATGCTCCTGATGAGGTAATTACGATTTAGAAAGGCTGAAATTTCTTAAATTCTTTTTGACTTTACCTTTTGAGATTCTGAGCGATTCTGTTAGCTTTGCGTTACAAAAATATATTCAATGAGTGTACTGGTTAATAAAAATTCAAAAGTAATAGTTCAGGGGTTCACTGGTAATGAAGGCACCTATCACGCCTCTCAGATGATCGAGTATGGAACACAGCTTGTAGGTGGTGTAACTCCGGGTAAAGGTGGGCAAAGTCATCTAGACCGTCCGGTGTTTAATACGGTAAAAGATGCCGTTGATAAAACAGGTGCCGATGTATCGATCATATTTGTACCACCAGCTTTTGCTGCTGATGCAATCATGGAAGCTGCTGAAGCAGGAATTAAAGTTATTGTTTGTATCACTGAAGGAATTCCTACAAAGGATATGATTTTAGTGAAAGAATATATTTCAGACAAAGATTGCCGCTTGATTGGCCCTAATTGTCCGGGTATCATCACTGCTGATGAAGCTAAGATCGGTATCATGCCAGGTTTTATCTTCAAAAAAGGCGGAGTAGGTATCGTTTCTAAATCTGGAACCCTTACTTATGAAGCGGTTGATCAGGTAGTTAAAGCAGGATTAGGTATTACAACTGCCATTGGTATTGGTGGTGATCCAATCATTGGAACCCCCACTAAAGAAGCAGTGATGTTATTGATGAACGATCCTGAAACAAAAGGTATTGTCATGATTGGTGAGATTGGTGGCGGAATGGAAGCGGAAGCTGCTTACTGGATCAAAGAAAATGGTACGAAGCCGGTAGTTGGGTTCATAGCAGGTCAAACTGCGCCTCCGGGACGTAGAATGGGTCATGCTGGTGCAATTGTTGGCGGTGCTGATGATACTGCGGCTGCCAAGATGAAGATCATGAGAGCATGCGGAATTCGCGTGGTGGAGTCACCGGCTGAGATCGGTGCTGCAATGGCTGAAGAACTTGCAAAATTATAATTAGCCTAAGGCTAAGGAATTGAAAACCGGCTAATTGCCGGTTTTTTTTATGTTTTTTAAATTTAAATTTGCCTCAGATTTTTGGTGAAATAACACCGGATTTTACTAATCTTGTTTAGGTTGATTTCTCCTGTTTTCGACGAGGAGCGATGAATGCCTGCCATACATAATCTTTTATCTTTTGCGTCTCTGCGAGCTTTCCTGCTTTGATTGAATAATTTAAAAAAAATGGTCTCGCAAAGACGCAAATACGCGCTTGTATGACGGGAAAGAATAATCGCAAAAGGGTACAAATGCCAAGATCCAGGACTTTGAATTTGCTCTTTTAGCTTAAAATAGCGATATTTGCATTTATTAACCAATACATGAAGCATATGAAAGCCCTAATTTTTATAGTCTTCAGCTTTATTTCAGTTGCTTCAGCCTTTGCTCAGCAGACAGATATTCCGAAGGATACTTTACAGAAAGATAGCGTTCAGGCAGATAGCATTCTTTCTTCTAATTTACGTACTGTTCGTGGAAGGGCAACTTATTACGCCAGTAAATTTCACGGTCGCCGAACCAGTAACGGAGATATTTTCAGTAATAATAAAATGACTGCAGCCCATCTAAAATTGCCATTCGGAACCCTAGTTACTGTTACAAATCTGGATAATGGGCGTTCTGTTGTTGTTCGAGTGAATGATCGCGGTCCGCATTCCAAGTCCTTTATGATTGATGTTTCGCAGGCCGCTGCCAAAGAACTTGGTTTTTATGGTAAGGGAGTGGCAAATGTGACGATCAGTTATAAAATCCCGGAGAACTAAACCGCATTATAGGTTTAACAATCTGTTCAATTCTTGATTTTTTAATTACAGCAAATTTTCTTGATAGCTATGTTTATGAAAAATCACAAGCGACACGCGTGCTTTAACGGTCGCGCATGCTCTAACTGGACACTGGGTGGCTAGAAAAATTTTGCAATAAACTAAACTGTAATTTCCTTATCCCAAATACATCCGCGTCTCTGCGTCTTTGCGAGAAAATCATTAAATACAATGATTGAATTTCTTAGAATTAAAAAAGGAGTTCTCGCAAAGACGCCAAGACGCAAAAGGCTTACATGCGTCGTCTCTGCTAGCACGCGCGCAATGTCATTATTTAAGGATTACGATCCTTACGAATTCAGGATCTCCTTCATTAATACAAAATGCATTGTGATCCGATAGCTATCGGATCTGGCGAAGGCCAGAACCTTCTGCCCACTAAATAATGACATTGCGCGCGTGCGATAGTGGTTCTTTTCCTGACCAAATTTCGGAGAATTTAATCATTTAACTCTTTTCCCAAATTGTAGGCATCGTGTCATATCTCCCTGCAGTTTCTACTCTTTCGCGCAGCCTTCCTATATTTACCAGCACATGGGATACAATAAATTAACACCGGAAGAAGAATACATTATCCTGCACAAGGGTACAGAAAGGCCATACACAGGTGAATACTTGGAGAATAAGCAATCAGGAATATATGTTTGCAGGCAATGTGAAACGCCTCTTTATCGCTCAGAAGATAAGTTTGATTCGCATTGTGGCTGGCCAAGTTTTGATGATGAAATAGCAGGTGCAGTAAAGAAACTAACCGATAAGGATGGTTATCGCACAGAAATATTATGTAATAATTGCGACGGGCATTTAGGGCATGTATTTGAAGGAGAGAAACTTACCCCTAAAAATACGCGTCATTGTGTGAATTCAATTTCTATGAAATTCATTCCATCACCGGGATAATCATTTCGGAATTTAATTCTTTTTAGCCCAGAATACTCCCCACATTAAATATTTTGAAAGCAGGTCAACTTCATTGAAGCCTGCTTTTTTTAAATTCTCTAAATGCCAACCCACTGGGCTATGATAATCATGAGCATCCTGATGCGCCATCCACATGTTCCAGTTTTCTTCTGTAGAACCTAGCTTTAGGGCCTCTACCTTCCAGCATTCAATATTTTTGAAATAAATCTCATCGGTAATGCCCCGGGTTTGATCTGCAAAAATAAATAGGCCATCTGTTTTCAGAGCGTAAAAAACATCCTTGTATAATTTGAACTTGAAGGGGTCTTGCACATGGTGTATTGCGATACTCGACATCACCAGGTCATAACACTTTTCAGAAAGATGCATGTTTTTAAAATCAGCCTGTAGGTAATTCATGTTTGATTGATTGCCAAATCTTTTTCTGCTTTCTTCTAAAATGTCTTCAGAAAGATCTAGTGCATCGATCTGCGCATCAGGAAAGTATTCCAGTATTCTTTGAGTGAGATTACCTGTTCCGCAACCTAGATCCAGAATACGTAAAGGCTTAAAATCAGGCTCAAGATACAGGAACATAGTATGAAGTAGCTCGTCATATCTGGGTACACATTTTTTGATTAGGTCTGAGTATTTGCTACTTAACTGATCATAAAAATCTTCTACATTTTCCATTTATCCTTCTTGAAATATTTAAGTATGATTTTTTTAATAAAAGTCCTAATTTCACAGTTTTAATATTCATTATGAAATTACTCGAAGGAAAAATAGCATTAATTACGGGAGCATCTAAAGGTATCGGACGAAAGATTGCAGAAAAATTTGCAGAACATGGTGCTGATGTAGCATTTACTTATCTTTCTTCTGTTGAGAAGGGCGAAGCTCTTGAACAGGAATTGCAAAGTTTTGGCACAAAGGTGAAAGGTTATCGCTCAGATGCTTCAAAATTTGATGAGGCTGAGAAACTGATTGAAGATATTTTAGCTGACTTTGGAACTCTTGATATCGTGGTAAATAATGCCGGAATAACCAAGGATGGTTTATTGATGCGCATGAGCGAAGAGAACTGGGATGATGTATTGAATATCAATTTAAAATCTGTTTTTAATGTTACCAAAGCTGCTTCGAAAGTAATGATGAAGAACCGCAAGGGCTCGTTTATTAATATGAGTTCTGTTGTTGGGGTGCAGGGAAATGCCGGACAGGCAAACTATGCTGCTTCAAAAGCAGGGATTATCGGCTTTTCAAAATCCATAGCCAAAGAACTTGGATCACGAAATATTCGCAGCAATGTTGTTGCCCCTGGTTTTATCCGCACAGAAATGACTGATGTACTTGACCCAAAAGTGGTTGAAGGATGGGCACAGGCAATACCATTGAAACGCGCAGGCGAAACAGATGATGTAGCCAATTTATGCGTATTCCTAGGTTCTGATATGAGCGGATACATTACAGGACAGGTTATTCCTGTTGATGGGGGCATGCTTTAGGAGATTTGAGATATGAGATTTGAGATATGAGATGTGAGATTGCACAATTTGCTTTTAGCTTTTAGCTTTCCGCTTTTAGCTTTTTGCTTTCCGCTTTCACCTATAGGAGATATGAGATGTGAGATGTGAGATGTGAGATTGCACAATTTGCTTTTAGCTTTCACCTTTTAGCTTTCCGCTTTCACCTATAGGAGATATGAGATGTGAGATGTGAGATGTGAGATTGCACAATTTGCTTTTAGCTTTCCGCTTTCGGCTTTCACCTTTTAGCTTTCACCTTTTAGCTTTCTGCTTTCCGCTTTCACCTTTCCTCTTTAAACTGCTAAATTTGCTACATAAGCTATGCCATTATTGTTTCAATTGCAATTTACAAACTCTTCATTTTTTTGGCTTTTAGGATGCCTGGCTCTAGGTATTGCCTATGCTTTTATTCTCTATGGATCATCCAATAATTTAAACAGATCATTAAGAAATCTTCTTTTTGGACTCAGAGCGATTTTTATTTCTATCATTGCTTTTTTGCTGGTTGCTCCACTAGTAAAAACAATAAACCGTACTATAGAAAAACCCGTCATCCTGATTGCACAGGATAATTCATCGTCTATATTAATCTCAAAAACTGTAGATTTTAATAAGCAGCGCTATATTGATCAAATTCGGGAACTGGAGAAGAACCTTTCAGCAGATTTTGAAGTAAGGACATTCAATTTTGATTCCCAGGTTAAAAATGGGCTGGATCTTAAGTTTGATGGCAAGCTAACAGATATTTCAGCCTTGTTTAAATTGATTGATGATCAGTTTTCAAATCGAAATGTGGGGGCCTTGATTCTAGGCAGTGATGGAATTTATAATCGCGGTGCAAATCCTCAATATGAGCGTAAAAATTTGCGGGCACCCATATATACCATTGCCCTTGGAGATACTATTGCTAAGCGTGATCTCCTGATTGCAAATGTGAATTATAATGCAATTAGTTATCTGGGTAATGATTTTCAAATTGAAATAAGTTTGGAGGCCTATCAGGCAAAGGGGAGTGCTTCTGTTTTATCGATTTCATCTTCTGCTGGAATTGTTTACTCAAAACCGATTTCAATCAATTCGGATGAATTCAGGCAGAATATTCTTTTAACTCTTCCTGCCGAACGTAAAGGTATTCAGCGCTATTCAATCAGACTGGTGCCGGTTGCTAGCGAGTTATCGGTCATCAATAACACTCAAACTATCTTTATAGAGGTGATCGATGGCATGCAAAAAGTTTTGATTCTCGCAAATTCTCCGCATCCCGATATAACGGCATTAAAACAGGCTATAGAAATCAATAAAAGCTATGCTGTAAAAGTTAAATTAGCTACTGATCTGCTTAAAACGGATATTCAGGAGGCAGGGCTCATCATCCTGCATCAGTTGCCTTCAGTAACAAATAATGCACAAGATCTTATCCAGCTAAGTGCAAATAAGCCACTGTTATACATTTTGGGTTCACAAAGTAACATTCCTGCTTTTGTAGCTTCACAATTTGTAGTAAACATGAGCAGTTCTGCGGTCATGCAAGAAGTTACTCCAGTATTGAAATCTGATTTTTATGGATTTACATTATCTGATGCCAATAAATTGAAAATTAGCAATTTCGGGCCATTACTCAGTCCATTTAGTAATTATGGATTAAAAGGGCCGAGCACTGTATTCATTACCCAACAGATCGGAAAATTAGCCACAGAAAAGCCGCTATTAGTATTTGGTGATGATAATCAGCGCAGAATCGGTGTTTTAGCAGCTGAGGGCATTTGGAAATGGCGACTCGAAGATTTTCAGGAAAATGCCAATCATGATGCCACTAATGAATTGATCCAAAAAACAATACAATACCTTTCAACCAGAGAGGATAAGCGAAAATTTCGTGTTTATTCTTCTAAAAATGCTTTTGATGACAATGAGCAGGTGGTGCTTAATGCCGAGTTGTATAATGATACTTATCAGCTGGTTAATACTCCCGATGTGAATATTTCACTGAAAAGTAAGTTGGGCAAAGCTTATTCGTATCTATTTTCCAGAACCTCTAATTCCTATCTTTTAAATGCAGGAATATTGCCGGCAGGAGAATACAGCTATACTGCAAAAACCAATTTAGGGAAGGCTTCATATCAGGCAGCTGGACAATTTGTGGTAACCGAGCAGCAGACGGAGTTTAAACAAAGTCTTGCTAATCATCAGTTATTATTTACAATGGCCGAGCAAAATGGCGGAAAAATGCTTTTTCCTGATCAATTGAATAGCCTTCCTGAGATGATTAGGGAAAATGAAACCGTCAAAACCATTTCTTATGAAGACCGCAAGTATGAGGAATTGATCAATCTTAAATTTTTATTTTTTCTGATAGTTGCCCTACTGAGCATTGAATGGTTCTCAAGAAAGCGAAATGGTGAAGTCTGAAAAAACAAGATGCTAGAAAATAATAAAAACTATGGCCTAGTAAAAAAGGGAAGCAGTCAGACCAATAAAGAAATTTGATAAGAAAATAAGTTTTTTTTAATTTAATTAAAACTCAATTCCCAAAAAACGAACTTTTTTTCTCTTCTTTTGCTGCTTCCTGAATGATCACGAATACGTCTTCGTTCTCTTTTTTCATCAGGTATTTTTCGCGGGCAAATTTTTCGAGTTTGCTTTGATCGGTAGTTAGTTCATTCAAATCTTTTACCGCTTTAGCTGATTCAAGGGTATAGAATGCTTTTTCGGCCTCTAGTTTATTCAGTTGGCTACGATATTCGTATTGTGAAATCAAATCATTGCGGTCAAAAAATAGCATCCAGGTAAGAAATGCAACGAATGCAATCAAATATTTATTTCGGATCAGATCTAAAATTCTAGCCATTAGTACAAATATAAAACAAAAACATCCTAAGATTGATATTCTTAAGATGTTTTGCTAGTGGGTATTATTAACTTATTAACACCTGCTTATTTAATGTATTTAAAACTCTTACCTAGGAAACGTGCATTACTGCCTAATTCTTCCTCAATACGAAGTAATTGATTGTATTTTGCGATCCTGTCTGAGCGTGATGCCGAACCGGTTTTAATCTGTCCACAGTTTAATGCTACCGCAAGGTCGGCAATGGTAAAATCTTCTGTTTCGCCAGATCGGTGGCTCATTACTGAGGTATAGCCGTTGTTTTGAGCTAATGAAACTGCATTGATCGTTTCAGTAAGTGTGCCGATCTGATTTACTTTTACCAAAATTGAATTGGCAGTATCGCTATCAATTCCTTGTTGCAATCTTTTCACATTGGTAACAAAAAGATCATCACCAACTAATTGAACTTTTGAACCAATCTTTTCTGTCAATAATTTCCAGCCAGTCCAGTCATCTTCAGCCATACCATCTTCGATTGAGATGATTGGATATTTTTCAGCTAATTGAGCAAGATATTCAGCTTGCTCAGCGCTAGTTCTAATCGCACCTTTTTCACCTTCAAATTTGGTATAATCGTACTTTCCATCTTTGTAGAATTCTGAGGCGGCGCAGTCAAAAGCTAGAAAAATATCTTTTCCTGCAGTATAACCAGCTTTTTCAATGGCCAGCAAAATGGTTTCGACACCATCTTCTGTGCCTTCAAACTTAGGAGCAAATCCGCCCTCATCACCTACAGCTGTAGAAAGACCACGGTCATGCAATATCTTTTTTAAGGTATGGAATACTTCTGTTCCCCAGCGAAGGGCCTCAGAGAAAGAAGATGCACCAGCAGGCATAATCATGAATTCCTGAAACGCGATCGGAGCATCAGAGTGAGAGCCGCCGTTTACGATATTCATCATTGGAATGGGTAAGGTATTCGCATTAACACCACCAATGTATCGGTACAAAGGTTGACGGCTTTCCTGAGCTGCTGCTTTAGCAACTGCCAAAGAAACACCCAGAATGGCATTTGCGCCTAAATTTCCTTTATTTTCAGTACCATCTATTTCAATAAGTAATTGATCAATACTGTTTTGAGAAAATACATCAATTCCAACAAGTTCTTGAGCAATTTTTTCATTAACATTGGCAACAGCCTTTAAAACGCCTTTTCCCAAATAAACAGACTTGTCACCATCGCGAAGCTCAACAGCTTCATGGATACCCGTTGAAGCACCAGATGGTACTGCTGCACGACCCATAATGCCATTTTCTGTAATTACATCGACCTCTATTGTTGGATTTCCACGGGAATCCAGAATTTGTCTAGCGTGAACGTCAAGAATTAAACTCATATTATTTTTTTTCTGTTTGAAATTATAGTTTATGTGTTGTAAATGTACGAGTACAGCAATTAATTAAGCATGGCAACAAAATCATCGAAAAGATACCTTGAATCATGAGGTCCAGGTGATGATTCCGGGTGATATTGAACTGAAAATGCTTTTTTCCCTTTTACTCTGATTCCTTCAATTGATTGATCGTTCAAGTTAACATGTGTAATTTCTACCTTATCTGAATTGCGTACATCATCTGGAATTACTCCAAATCCGTGATTTTGCGAGGTTACCTCACAATGATTGATGATCACGTTTTTTACTGGATGATTTAATCCTCTATGACCGTTAAACATTTTCATTGTGCGGATATCATTTGCAAGTGCAAGTAATTGATGCCCCAAACAAATTCCAAATAATGGCTTATTTGAAGCAAGAACCGCTTTTACAGTTTCAATGGCATAGGGCATGGCTGATGGGTCGCCAGGACCGTTCGAAATGAAATATCCATCAGGATTCCATTTTTCCATTTCTGCAAATGTGGTTTTAGCAGGAAATACTTTAGAGAAAACTCCTCTGCTATCAAAATTTCTTAATATATTTTTCTTTACGCCAAGATCAAGTACTGCAACCCGTTTGGCCGCTTCTTTATTACCGTATTCATAGGCTTCTTTAGTTGACACTTGTGAAGATAACTCCAAGCCATCCATTGAAGGTACTGATGCTAGCTTCTGTTTTAATTCGTCAATGTTTAATATTTCAGAAGAAATAATAGCATTCATTGCTCCTTTATCACGAATATGTCTTACCAAAGATCGGGTATCTACATCTGATATCCCAACGATATGCTCATCCTGAAAATAATCCTGAATCGAAGAGTCGGCTTGTTTTCTGCTGTAGGCAATATTGAAATTTTTACAAACTAACCCAGAAATTTTGATGCTTTCTGACTCTACCTCTTCTTTGTGAATTCCGTAATTTCCGATATGCGAATTGGTTGTAACCATGATCTGTCCAAAATAAGAAGGATCTGTAAAGATCTCTTGATATCCGGTCATACCCGTATTGAAACAAATTTCACCAGTGGTAGTTCCAATTTTTCCTGCGGCTTTTCCGTGATAAATTGTACCATCTTCCAAAAGCAGTACTGCAGGTAATTTGATGTAAGTATTCATTTAGTAAAAATTGAAAAGGTATTTAAAATCGATTTAAGAGCAATGATTTCGGAAGATTTTCCGCGGTGTAGAGGGAAGTTTTTTACTTCATATTTCACGTTGTCAAAATTAGGTATTTATTACTAAAATTGAAAGTTTTGATGAATGATTTATCAAATTCTTTTTCCTTACATCATTTAGATATAATTTGGCTGTGTATTGTTTCTATTAATCCTAACTTTGAATTGAATTTAAACTCTGCTACATGTCTACACATAAAGAGGTAAAACGGATCACTACAAATACGATCCAGGAAATGAAGCAAAAAGGCGAGAAGATTGCCATGCTCACTTCGTATGATTTTTCAATGGCTACCATTGTTGATGAAGGTGGTATTGATGTTATTCTTGTTGGCGATTCAGCCTCTAACGTAATGGCGGGGCATGAAACAACCTTGCCAATCACACTTGATCAGATGATCTATCATGCTGCATCTGTAGTTAGGGCAGTAAAACGGGCTCTTGTTGTTGTAGATCTTCCCTTTGGATCTTATCAGGGCAATTCAAAAGAGGCGTTGAATTCGGCTATCAGGATTATGAAGGAATCTGGGGCTCATGCTGTTAAGCTAGAAGGTGGAATAGAAATACGTGAATCTGTAGAGCGAATAATCACGGCAGGTATTCCGGTAATGGGACATTTGGGATTAACTCCTCAGTCGATTTATAAATTTGGTACCTATACCGTGCGGGCCAAGGAAGTGGCCGAAGCAGAAAAATTAAAGCAGGATATTTTGGTACTTCAAGAAGCAGGTTGCTTTTCTGTAGTTCTTGAAAAAATACCGGCAAAACTTGCCAAAGAGGTTACTGATAGTGTTAAAATTCCAACAATTGGAATTGGAGCAGGGCAACATTGCGACGGACAGGTTTTGGTAATTAATGATATGATTGGTTTAACCAAAGGATTTAAGCCACGATTTTTAAGACAATATCTAAATCTTTTTGAACAGATCAATGGTGCTGTACATTCGTATGTTAAAGATGTAAAATCTGGCAACTTTCCAAATGAAAAGGAACAATATTAAGAATTGATAATTAATGGCTGCTCCTGATTATAAAAAAGCAAAATTCCCAGTTCTTTCACTCGATATTACCGATAAGGATATTCTTTTTGAGGATAACCACTTAATCGCTGTAAATAAGCGGGCAGGAGATATTGTTCAGGTTGATGATACCGGTGATGAATCGCTCGATGAAAAAGTTAAGCGATACATTGCCAAAAAATACAATAAACCAAACGGTGCATTTTTGGGTGTGGTACATCGTCTTGATCGACCAGTTAGCGGAGTTATTTTATTTGCCAAAACAAGCAAGTCACTTGATCGTATCAATAAGATGTTCAAAAGCCGAGACATGCATAAAACCTATTGGGCGGTAGTTCGTAATCGTCCGGCTGTAGAACAAGGAACACTGGTGCATTGGCTGGTTAAGAATCCGCAGAAAAATGTAACCAAGGCCTATGAAAAGGAAGTGCCAGGAAGCCAGCGTGCAGAATTAAATTATAAACTTTTAGGTGAGCTAGGAGGCTATTATCTTATAGAAGTTGACCCAATCACCGGCCGCCCTCATCAAATTCGTGTTCAATTATCAACGTTAAATTGTCCAATAGTTGGCGATAATAAATACGGATATCCTCGCGGCAGCCTTAAAAAAAGTATTTGTTTGCATGCCCGCAGACTTCAATTTATGCATCCTGTTAAGTTGGAGCCTGTTCATATTTTTGCTCCACTGCCACAAGATGGATTCTGGGAACGCTTTGAGAGCTTTTAGTACGGATACCTTATCTGAGTCAAGAACCAATAGGCATCAACTATCTAAATCAGATTGCAAATTGCAAATCAAAAAAAAGCCACCATTTTAAATAGTGGCTTTTTTCTAAATATTTGAAATTAAGACAATTTTGCCTGTAAGTTTTGGTCAATTGCATCAAGGAATTCTTCTGTGTAGAGATAATGATCACCATGACTTACTTTGTTTCCATGAATACAAACAGCAAGATCTTTGGTCATTTTTCCGCTTTCTACAGTTTCAATACAAACCTGCTCTAAAGCATGGCAGAAATCAATCAATGCCTGATTATTATCTAGTTTACCACGGAACTCCAAACCTCTTGTCCATGCAAAAATCGAAGCAATTGGGTTGGTAGAAGTTGGTTTTCCTGCCTGATGATCACGGTAGTGACGGGTTACAGTGCCATGAGCTGCTTCAGCTTCCATCGTGCCACCATCCGGAGTAATTAAAACAGAGGTCATTAATCCTAAAGAACCGAAACCTTGTGCAACAGTGTCAGATTGAACATCTCCGTCATAGTTTTTACATGCCCAAACAAAATTTCCATTCCATTTTAAAGCTGATGCAACCATGTCATCAATCAAACGGTGCTCATAGGTAATTCCTGCAGCAACAAATTTGCCTTTGAATTCATTTTGGTAAACTTCTTCGAATATATCTTTAAAGCGACCATCGTATTTTTTTAGAATTGTATTTTTTGTAGAAAGGTATAAAGGCCAGCCTTTTGATAGTGCCTGATTGAAACATGCACGGGCAAAACCAAAAATACTTTCATCGGTATTGTACATGGCAAGAGCTACACCATCACTTTTAAAATTGTAAACTTCAAACGACTGAATATCGCCACCATCTTCTGGACTGAAGGTGATGGTTAATTTTCCTTTCCCCTTTGTTACAAAATCAGTTGCACGATACTGATCGCCAAAAGCATGACGACCGATACAAATTGGAGCAGTCCAGTTTGGTACCAAACGCGGAACATTGCTCATCACAATAGGCTCACGGAAAACAGTTCCATCAAGAATATTCCTGATCGTGCCATTGGGTGATTTCCACATTTGTTTCAGTTTGAACTCTTCAACACGGGCTTCATCTGGAGTGATCGTAGCACATTTGATACCAACGCCATATTGTTTGATCGCATTTGCTGCATCAATGGTAACCTGGTCATTGGTTTCATCGCGGTATTCCATTCCAAGATCGTAATATTTGATATCCAGCTCAAGATACGGGGTGATCAGTTTATCCTTAATAAACTTCCAGATAATTCTGGTCATTTCATCGCCGTCTAATTCAACTACCGGATTTGCAACTTTAATTTTTTGTACTGACATATACTTAATAATAAGATTTTTGGAATTTTCCCAAATATAGGAATTTTGAATATACCTGAAAATCTGAAGGGCTTGAAATTTCAGTTAATTTGTAATTGTTAAAAAATAAAGGAAATGAAATCCTAAAATAATAAGACTATGTTCATCATAACCCTGATGGTAATATGGTCAAAAATGCTAGATATGCTTTCTTTGATGTTGATGAAACTAATCCGACTGCTGCCTATGAATATGCTAAAAATGCGAGTCTTGAAATAGATTTAAACGTTCTTGCTTGATTAATAATCCAGATCAAGATTGAACCTGCGTTTAAACTCTTCTAGATTAGGATTTTTTTCTAGCATGTGCTGATATTTGTCTGAAGACGTATAAAGACGTTTCTTTTGAGTTTGTTCCATATACCTGGTTTGAAGGTCTATGCTGAAATTTTTCATCTCTACACGAAGATAATTCAACAGGTCAACTTTCTCTGAACTGAGCAAATCTTCCTGTATCTTGTTTTCTATGAGTAGTTCAATGATGAACTCATCAAGTAAAACAGGAGGATTGGCTGTCATGATAGTAAAAATATTTATTTTACCCTCTTTTTTGATTTTTTCTGCGTAATCATTCCAATATTTAAGCATGGAATCAGAACTAAATTCCAACTTGCTCTCACCAATTAAATACGCTGCCTGAATTTCTTCTTTTTTAGAATAATTTGCTTCCAAATCATTCAAATTTGGAATCAATGAGCTGTTTGTACCGGCTGAAAGCTTTGGTATAATGATCTTAACTGCTGTTTCTTCAACCATGGCCTCTGGGCTAAGAGAAACAACTGGTTCTTCAACAACGGTTTCTTCAACTATCGGTTCTTGGCTCCCAGAAACAACTAGATCTTCAACTACTGATTCTTGTACAATAGGTTCAGAAACTATCACCTGAATGGGAGTGGTTATTTCTTGAATGGGCAAAATGGGTTCAGAAGCAGAGGGTTCTTCTACTGGATTAAGTTTTTTTTTTAGCTGACCGTCCTGTATGGCTGGAATTCCTGCTGTTGAAAGATTGACCGCAGCTGGGATATGGCAGAGTTTAATAAGCGTGAGCTCAACCTGTAACCTCTGGTTTTTACTTGTTTTATAATTTAAATCACATTGATTACTGATGTTCAATGCTGATAGTAAAAAGGATAGGGGGGCTGACTGCGATTGAATACTATATTTCTGTCGTATTCCTTCACTCACTTCTAGTAATTTTAAGGTAGATGCATCTTTACAAACCAGTAAATTTCTGAAATGTGAGGCAAGTCCGGTAATAAAGTGGTTTCCATCAAACCCATTGCTCAATATCTCATCAAAAAGAAGGAGTGCGTTGGCAACATCTTCAGAGAGGATAGCCTCTGTTAATTTAAAATAGTAATCATAATCCAGAATGTTCAGATTGTCAATAACAGATTTGTAATTGACATTTTTACTTGAAAAGCTGACAATCTGATCGAACATAGATAAGGCATCGCGAAGGCCACCATCGGCTTTTTGTGCGATCAGATGTAACCCGTCTTCATCGTATGCTATTCCTTCTTTATTAGCAATCTCTGCCAGGTGCTTAGCAATATCTTCAACCCTGATTCGGTTAAAATCAAAGATTTGACACCTGGATAGGATGGTTGGCAGTATTTTATGCTTTTCTGTTGTAGCTAGGATGAAAATCGCATAATTAGGGGGTTCTTCTAGTGTTTTCAAAAAAGCATTGAATGCTGCTTGCGAAAGCATGTGAACCTCATCAATGATATAGATCTTGTATCGCCCAGCCTGAGGGGGTATTCGAACTTGTTCAATTAGACTTCGGATATCTTCAACTGAATTGTTTGATGCTGCATCTAGCTCATGGATATTGAAAGAGTTACCATTTTGAAATGAAATACAGGAATGACAAACTCCACATGCTTCAGCATCGGGACTTAAACTCTCGCAGTTTATTGTTTTAGCGAGTATCCGGGCACAGGTAGTTTTTCCAACTCCTCGTGGTCCGCAGAAAAGAAATGCCTGCGCCAGCTGATTGTTTTTGATGGCGTTTTTTAAGGTGCCAGTTATATGTAGCTGACCTACAACAGTTTGAAACGTTGCTGGTCTGTACTTTCTTGCTGATACTATAAAATTATCCATCGGCTACTAAATTAGAAAGAGGAATGGGTTAAACCAAACTTAGTCGATTTTTTTTATCGACATTTTTGCAAAAAAATAATTATCGCGTTTGAATCGAAAAAAAGCATTTAATTTTTGATTAACAGGATTGTTTTAAAGAATATTCTTTTGAAATTCAGGAAGATACTTTTGTTTCTTTTGGCCTTCAAAAGAAAGAGATTCTTCCTTTTTGTTTTGATTTAGGTTTAATATGGAAATTGGAGTTATATTGAATTTCCCGCTCATTGCCGCGGGGGCTAGTCCTTTTTCTTTAGCAAAAAAGTGACCAAAACGCCACCGCTGCGTCTGATGCTATGAAAGGTTCTGCGAAGGCTAGGGTTGTCATTGCCGCACCAGCCAAGGCGGAAGAAACGTAAACGAAGGGACAGTGAGTGGACGATTTGTGGTGGGATTGGAATTAGTTTTTTGTAGCATAATCCTCGTTGTCATTGCGAGGAGGCACGACGAAGTAATCCCTTTGTTATACGAATAATTATGAGATTGCTTCGCTACGCTCGCAATGACAGGAAAAAGCGCCGCAATGACAAGAAAAAAACCTCGCAATGAACTTGGATTCAAAGCAATGAAAATATAAAAATTGATTCTAATCAAAAGGGAGCTTATTTTTTATATAAAATTAAAAACATATTTTTTTGCATATAAATGGCTTTTTTATAAAAATTTTATTTTAACCGGACAACAGTGGTGTTTTATAATATCTAACTTTCAAAAAAGCATTTGATAAATAGAAAATTATATCTATTTTTGCATCCCGCTTTAAGCCCTGTATTAGAGCTTTAGCGCATAAATAAATTAAAAAAACAAAAAGCAACAATGCAACAGTACGAAACAGTGATCATTCTGACCCCGTTGTTATCTGTAGAAGCTGCGAAAGAGGTGTTAACCAAATTCAATAAGCTAATGACCGATAACGGAGCCGAAATTGTCCATGAAGACAATTGGGGTTTGAAAAAACTAGCGTATCCGATTCAAAAGAAGACAACAGGATACTATCACCTAACTACATTCAAAGCTCCGGGTGAGTTTATTAACAAACTTGAAGTTGAATACAGACGCGATGAACGCATAATGCGTTTTTTGACTGTTTCATTGGATAAGCATGCACTTGCATTCAGTGAGAAGAAACGTAGCGGAGCCTTCAATAAAAACAAGGAAACTAAAACTGAGGAGGTAGCACAATAATGGCAAAAGATCAAATCCAATACGTAACTGCTCCGAAAGTAGACGAGAGCCGCAAAAAGTATTGCCGTTTTAAAAAGAACGGAATCAAGTACATCGATTACAAAGACGCTAACTTTTTATTAAAGTTCATTAACGATCAGGGTAAAGTTTTACCACGCCGTTTAACAGGAACTTCATTAAAGTTTCAACGTAAAGTGGCTCAGGCTGTAAAGCGTGCCCGTCATATTGGTTTATTACCTTACGTTACTGATTCAATAAAATAAGAGGGAGATAAGCGATATGGAACTAATTTTAAAACAAGACATCAAGAATCTCGGCGAGAAAGATGATGTTGTAAATGTAAGACCAGGTTTTGGACGTAATTACCTTATTCCAAAGGGTTATGCTACGCTGGCTACTGAATCTGCAAAGAAAGTATTAGCTGAAAATTTAAAACAAGCTGCTTTCAAGCAAGATAAAATCAAAAAGGATGCTACAGAAATTGCAGCAAAGTTAGAGGGTATTAAACTTTCTATTGGTGCAAAAGCTGGTGAAACCGGTAAGATCTTTGGATCAGTTAATACCATTCAGATAGCAGATGCATTGAAGAAAGAAGGCTTTGACGTTGATCGTCGTCGCATTACTTTTGATGTTGAACCTAAATTTGTGGGTGAATACACTGCAAACCTTAATCTTCACAAAGAAGTGAAAGTTAAAGTTCCTTTTGATGTTGTAGCAGAATAATTTCCTTACTCCAGATTTTGTCTGGTGTATAATCAGGAAAAAAACTATAATTTAATGCCTTCTGATTTGTTCAGAAGGCATTTTTTTTGACTAAATTATCGGCACATAAATTTTATTGAATTGAGAAAGTTTGGAAGGTTGATGGGCAAATTACTAACCTGGTTTTTGGCTGTTACAATTTTATGGGTTTTGGTCTATAGATTTATCAATCCCCCTATAACTTATTTAATGATTCAGCGTGGCTTTGAACACAAAGCTGAGGGTAAGGAATGGAAAATTCAAAAGTCATGGTTAGGCATTGATGAACTATCTTCGAATCTAAAAAAAGCTGCCATTGCCGGTGAAGATGTTAACTTTTTGAAGCATTGGGGTTTTGATTTCAAGGCAATGGAGTCTGCTTTCATGAAAAATCAAAAGGGTAAAAAGGTTAGAGGTGGCAGCACCATTAGTCAGCAAACTGCAAAGAACGTATTTCTATGGCCTGGAAGATCCTATATTAGAAAAGCTTTCGAAGCTTACTTCACCATTCTTATTGAAATACTATGGGGCAAAGAACGAATTCTGGAGGTTTATTTAAATGTGATTGAGATGGGGGATGGGATCTATGGTGCTGAGGCGGCTTCACAACAATACTATGGGAAAACAGCACAAAGCATGAGCAAGTCAAGGGCAGCATTATTGATTGCTGTTTTGCCAAATCCATTGCGATGGAATCCATCAAGGCCAACACGCTATATTTATTATAAGCAGGGGCTAATTCTCAGGAATATGAGAAGGCTTGAAAAATTACCTTTTTGATGAGATTAATTTAACAGGATTGGGATACCAATTCGATTAACTTGTCTTGGTTCTTGATTCTTGGCTCTTGATCAAAATAAAAATACCCTGGAATGCCAACTATCTTTTAAGGGTATCTCCCAGGCAGTTTGCATTTCATGACGCTTATTAATCAGGTTGTTGAATACAAGCGTTTCTTTACTAATCTGGCCACTTTTTATCAATTCGTCAAACTCTTCTTTGCTGCAGTTTAGCACATCTTTATGTTGCCTGTATGCAATTCTAAACCTGTCGAATAGATTAAGATTAAATTTTTGCTCAATTTCTTTCATCAAATTAACAGATTTGTCTATGCTGCAACCTGTTGCACCGGCTACCTCTTCGTCAACTGAAAGAACAATGAATTGATGGTGAAGTACTTCACCAAGTGCAGCTAGCGCATGGCCATGTGCTAGCCAACCTGTCGTGAAATTATTGAGCATTTCAAGGATAGCCAGCTCTTCGTCTTGAATTAAGATACGGTTGGCCTGGTAGATCCAAACTCTTGAATTTTCGGAAATATTCATAATCAAAAATACAGAATTTTGACGAGCATTTTTTTCATTAATTCTATTTTAATGCTACTCTGCTTATGAGCCAACACTATAAATTTCTTTTACTGAAGCTGCGATAATTTTATATGCGATAAGAAAGAATGAGTTTTAAAAAGATTCGTGGGCAGAACTTAGCTTCGGTTAAAATCAGCGTGTTGAATTGTAATTCTATGGTATTAATCCAACTATTTTTCACGAATTGTTTTTACATTAGGGCTTTAACATTTTTAAACGATAATGTTTTATAAGCACATAAGATACACAGGAGTATTGCTAATTAGCGGTTTGCTCATTTGTGTTTCACTAGTTTTAATAAGTGCTTCAGTACCACAGGATGACTCCATTCATCAGATTGTGGAAAGAGTTCTGGTCAGGCTTAATAAAATGCATTATCCCGAATCTGAATTAGTAAAAATCAAAAAATGTGAGCTCTTATTAAGTGATGAAGGTTTTCTAAGGTATCGAAAGACATATTTAAGCGGAAAGCAGGAATATTATTCTCTAAATATTGCCCGAGTAAGCAGCGTAGATTATTTTGGAGATACTGGTTCTGGAAATCTGTTATTAAAAACGATAGAAGATGATGTGATTGTGCAAACCTTTAACGACCGTGCCGGCAATGTAGATTCAATGGCAACCCTTTTCCGTTTAGATTTGCATACCGTTGAACCTGAAGATTTGGTGGCTTTGCAGGATGATATTCAAGGGATGAAACGCCTGCTTCAAAAAAACTGATAGGGTATAAAATCTATAAAATATTCTGAACTCATTATTTTCAAATTAACCTTGCCAATTTTCAATTTAAAGTCCGTTTGCTCTTACTGTGATCTCAGCAATATCTAGCACCTTCACTTCTCCCTCTTTATTGAAGTTTTTAATGCCATCGCTTAACATGGTCATGCAGAAAGGACAAGAGGATGCCACAATATTGGGTTGAAGTGCTAAGGCTTCATCTATTCGCTCAATATTGATGTCTTTTGTTCCTTTTTCAGGCTCTTTGAACATTTGCCCGCCTCCAGCTCCACAACATAGTCCATTTGACTTACAGCGTTTCATTTCAACTAACTCGGCATCCAGAATTTCGAGCGCTTTACGTGGAGCTTCATAAACACCATTGGCACGTCCCAAATAGCATGGGTCATGGAACGTGATTTTTTTACCCTTGAACGATTCGCCACCTTCAGCTTTCAGTTTGCCTTCATCAATTAATTGCTGAATTAGCTGAGAGTGATGAATTACCTCATAATTACCTCCAAGATTCGGGTATTCATTTTTGATGGTATTAAAACAATGCGGACAGCCGGTTACGATCTTTTTTATCTCATAGCCATTTAATACCTGAATAGCGGTCATGGCCTGCATCTGGAAAAGGAATTCGTTTCCGGCACGTTTTGCAGGATCACCCGTGCAACTTTCCTCAGTTCCAAGGATCGCGAAATTTATTCCGACATGCTGCAAGATCTTACAAATATCACGGGTAATTTTTTGTGCACGTTCATCAAAACTGCCCGCGCATCCAACCCAGAATAAGATATCGGGTGTTTCACCTTTTGCGGCCATTTGGGCCATTGTTGGTATGTTCATTTTTGATCTGTTATCTTTTGTCAGTTGTCTGTTATCAGTTATCAGTTATCAGTTGTCAGTTGTCTGTTATCGGTTGTCAGTTATCTGTTATCTGTTGTCTGAGGTCTGAAGTCTGACTACTGTTATCGGTTATCTGTTATCGGTTGGTTAGTTGGTTAGTTGTTAGGAATAGCCTCAAAGTACTTCAATTCATATAATTGTTCTTCTCTGCTTTTAGCTTTTAGCTTTTAGCTTTTCGCTTTATCCTTATTACTTATAACTTATTACTTATAACTTTTAGCTTTCTGCTTTTAGCTTTCTGCTTTTTCTGTTGTCTCATAACTGACAACTGATAACTATTTACACATTAGTCCAGTTTGCTCTATCCGCTGCAGAGTACTTCCAAGGGGCTCCATTATTTTCAATATTTCCAAACATATTATTCAGGCTGCTGGGCGCTTGTGCTTCTTCCATTACTGAATATCTTCTTAGTTCTACTATGATGGCTAGGGGGTCGATATTCACAGGGCAAGCATCTGTACAAGCATTACAGGTTGTGCATGCCCAGATCTCTTCTCTACTGATGTAATTGTCAAGTAATGATTTACCATCCTGATAATCCTTGCCATGTTTATCTATGTTGTTTCCTACTTCAACCAAACGGTCGCGAGTATCCATCATGATCTTGCGGGGTGAGAGGAGCTTGCCTGTCATGTTCGCCGGACAAACAGAAGTACATCTTCCGCATTCTGTACAGGTATAAGCATCCATCAAATTTTTCCAGGTCAGGTCCGAGATATCCTTTGCACCGAATCGTCCTCCTTCTGGAATAGGTTCGGGAATATAAGACGGATCAAGCATCGCTTTAACCTCATTGGTAACTGAAGCCATGTTTGAAAATTCACCCTTAGGCTCCAGATTCGAATAATAGGTATTGGGGAAAGCCATAATGATATGGAAATGCTTGGAATAGGGCAGATAGTTTAAAAAAGCCAAGATTCCTACAATGTGGAACCACCAGCAGAATCGTTCAATAATAATCAGAGCTGCTTCTGAATCGGGGAGGAGTGGTAAAAGAAAACTGCTTACCGGGAATGAACCAGCAAGAATATAATGCGATGAGCCTAATTGCTGCAATTTACTGTCTGCCGCATTCATAAACAGAAATGCAGTCATTAGAAATACCTCAACAATCAGAATGATGGATGCGTCTGATTTGGGCCATTTGGTCATCTCTGTACCATTAAAGCGTTTTAGTTTGATGATATTTCTTCGTGCATAAAATGCAACAACCCCTAAAAGCACTAAAGCGGCCAATACTTCAAACGAAGCGATTAATACAGGGTATAAGCCACCAAGCGGAGCCGCAAAGATGCGGTGCGTACCAAATAAACCATCAATCATAATCTCCAGTACTTCTAGATTAATGACTACAAATCCAACATAAACAAATAGGTGCAGAATAGCTGCAACCGGACGCTTAACCATTTTAGATTGGCCAAAAGCTACTTTAAACATGGTAGCTAAACGTTCAGCAGGTTTGTCGGAACGATCGGTATCCTTGCCAAGATTAATATTCCGGATAATCTTACGAACATTCAGGCTAAATAAAGCAAGTGAAGCCCCTGTAACAATCAGGAAAATGATTTGTACAACCATATTTTATGGATTTATTTAGCTAAAATAGGGAATATCCTGGATATGCAATTACTATGCATGCATAATATTAAAAATAAACCATTTTTTGCGAAAAGGTAAAATGAATATTTTTCAAATAATATTTTCAGAAACGAAAAAAGACACTACATTTGCAGTCCCGAACAAAACGGGTATGGTCTGGTACCATAGCTCAGTCGGTAGAGCAAAGGACTGAAAATCCTTGTGTCGCTGGTTCGATTCCAGCTGGTACCACCAAAAAAGCCTCAGAGAAATCTGAGGCTTTTTTGATTTTATACTTATTGGTAATGTAATTATACATGGTTCGTCCCGATAGCTATCGGGGCCAGCTGGTACCACACGCAGATGCTCAACGAAAATGGAGGTTTTTAGGATTTTTTAAACCTGTTTTATAACTCACATCTATTTCTGATAATTATCCTGTTAAAATGGGGAGGATTAAATAAAAAACCCAGTGCTGTTGGGCACTGGGTAGGTTTGAATTTAATTGTATTTGGTATTAAATAATAGTTAAAAATTGAAATAGATCTTTTATGTATTTTTTCGTATTAAATAAACAATAAACCCGAAGAATACTTTAAAAAAATCAATGATTGCTTTCATTCTTCTTGAGTTATTATCAGATTTGAATAGTGTAAATAATCTCTTAACCATAATAGATTAACAATCTTAACAATGCTAAGAATTTAGATTTATGATTCGAGTAATATTTTACGTGAATTAGGTGAAATCACAGAGTTTCACACAGTTTTTAATGCGAATTTTGCTATGAAAGCTGTTCTTAATACAATATACCAGTACAATCGGTATAAGTACTGATTGGTGTAATCACCAGACTGAGAGGGAATGGTTATACCTACTTTATTCTAACAGATTTTTAACTTTAGTTCTAATGTGTTGGTTCAATACATAAACTGTCAATCTTTTATCTTCTTGAATTGATTTTTTTTCAATTCCATCCTCAATATTGAATTTCAGTTCTAGTTTTTTATTTAATTCATTAATGAATGTGACCCTAATCTTCCTTTGATTATCTTGTGACTTATTGGTTATTTCTAGGATATCATTTAGCTCATGGGTGTTTAAATGCTCTTGAGCAGTGAAATCCAGCAATTTTAT
>NZ_JBIKSU010000012.1:0-60660 GCF_044348475.1 Daejeonella sp.
AGCATCCCCGCAGAAAAGGCTTCTTTTGCCTATGCCGAAGGAAAATGGACAATAAAAGAACTAGCCGGTCATGTGATTGATACTGAACGGATAATGGCTTATCGTGCCTTGCGCATTGCCCGAAATGATGCTACCCCGCTTCCGGGTTTTGAAGAAAATGACTATGTAGCCAATGCTCATTTTGCAGACAGGAGTTTAGAAAACCTGGCAGATGAGTTTGCCGCTTTGCGAAAGGCTAATATGTATCTGATCAGATCGCTGAATGCAATTGAGATTGATCGATCTGGAATTTCAAATGATAAACCAATCAGTGTGCGAGCTTTGATTTTTATTATGGCCGGGCATGTAAACCATCATGTTGCTATTTTGAAGCAACGGTATTTATGATCTGGTCAAGAGAGTATACGGTTGAGGAAATTAATGAGCGTCCCAAAGGCCATATTGGCGATCTTTTAGGAATTGAATTCACAGAGATTGGTCATGATTCTATTTCAGCGAGCATGCCTGTCAACGAAAAGACCCATCAGCCTTATGGTATTCTGCACGGCGGCGCTTCGGTAGTTCTGGCTGAATCTCTGGGTAGTGTGGCTTCAAATATGGTCATCAACTCTGATAAATATATAGGTGTAGGACTTGAGGTCAATGCAAATCATCTCAGACCTGTAAAATCAGGATTTGTAACGGGTATTTGTACACCCATCCATATCGGTGGTAAAACCCATGTCTGGGATATTAAGCTCTATGACGATAGAGGAAAAATGAATTGCATCAGTAGGCTGACAGTGGCGATAATACCCAAAACATAAAAAAGCCACTCAAGCAGGATCGAATCCCAATTGAATGGCTTGTCACTTACATCAAAAATTTTATTTTTCCTGGTTTGATTTTTTCTCAATCAAATGCGAGATAAACAGACCCAATCCACCGAATATCGCGATCAGAGAAAAATATATGGCAGGGTTATCTTCATCAATTCCCTGCCTGAAATTTAAAATTGTGTTGTCTAACACAAATGCCAGAAACAGTCCTAGTCCCGAACCTATCATTAAGAGGCCTACTTTGAGTGCAGTAAATGACGGACCAACCGGCCTGCGTACTCCCGGATCCATTCCATTCTGAATCATCAGCATGTTTTCTTTGTTCTGCAGATAACGGATTCCGAATATGGCAGCGAAAAGGCCAAGGCCCAGTAAAATTGGTATTAAAAATTCCATGCTATCAAGTTTAATAGGGTTAATAATTAAAAAATTTCTTTGCAGATCGTCGAATCTGAAAACTATGACAACAAGCTTTCGCATCAGGTTACACTCCTGCCTGAAAAATTTAATTTATATTCATGTAGGATGATGTAACCTCTATCAATAAACTGGCGTCAGAGAGGATGATCGATGCAAGAGAATAAATCAGATATAGAGTTAATTAGCCAGGTGCTTGAAGGCGATAAGCAGGCTTATGCCCAACTTATCAAGCGTCATCAGCGGTTTGTGTTCACGCTTGCCCTTAGGTTTACAAAAAGCCGTGAAGATGCTGAGGAAATTGCACAGGATTGCTTTATTAAGGCCTACCGTGCTTTACATACCTTTAAACAGACCTCCAAATTCAGTACCTGGCTTTATAGGATTGTTTATACTACATCCATGACATTCCTCAGGAAAAAGAGGCTTGATACTCAATCTATTGATGATGAATCAAGCATTATTCAACTGGAAGGCCGGATTTCAGATCTGTCATCAAATGAGGTGGAACATAAATCCAAAATGGTGTTTGTGAATTTGGCAATCTCCCGGCTTTTGCCTGATGATGCGGCAATCATTACCCTTTTCTACCAGGGCGAACAATCACTGGAAGAAATAGGACAGACCCTGGGAATGGAAGCCAATACGGTAAAAGTGAAATTACATAGAGCAAGACATCGTTTGAAAGAAAAAATTGAAAATATATTACATCAGGAAGTGAGGGAATTAATATGAACAATCTTGAAGAGAGAATATGGGACTATCTGGATGGAACAGGAACAGAGGAGGAAAGAGAATTCACCAAACTATTGATCGGATCTGATTCTGAATTTCGTGCCTTGTACGAAGAATTGAGATCTATACATCTGACTGTTTCGTCATTGGACCTGGATGAACCTTCCATGAGTTTCAATAGAAATGTAATGGAAAAGATCCAGCTGGAGGCTGTTCCTGGTTCAGTTAAATCATTGATCGATAAGAGGGTCATTTATGGAATTACCGCATTTTTTCTGATCACGATCACTGCTCTGCTTGGTGTTTTATTTTATCAGATCGACTGGACCCGGCAAACTAGTTTTGATATGCCTGAGTATAAAATGCCTGAAATTGATACATCTAACTATCTAAACAGCACGCTGATAAACATCTTCTTTTTCGCAGATCTTATTGTGGCCTTATATCTTTTTGATGGGTTTTTAAGTAAGCGTAAGAGTCCTAGGGTGAATCCTTAGATCGTAGGTTTTTCCAAAGCATTTTTTTTGAATCGCTGCAGAATACTTGCAATCAGAACAACGAGTACACACCCTACCACATTGAGCCATAGAAAAGCCATGACATCCATCATCCAGCAACTGAATACGATTACTTCAGTGATTAAGGCTGCAATAAATGTTGCAGAGCCTCCAATCTTTTTCAGGTAGAAGCCAACAACAAAAATCCCGAGTATCGTGCCATAGAACAGCGACCCTAAAATATTAACTGCTTCGAGCAGATTACCCATCTTACTTGCAAAAAGTGCCATAAGGAGGCTTAATAGCCCCCACATGATGGTAATCCATCGGGATACAGAAAGGTATTTTTCATCTGAAGCATTTTGATTGATCAGGCGTTTGTAGATATCCACTACGGTGGTTGAAGCCAGCGAATTTAAAGCACTGGCTGTTGAACCCATAGATGCCAAAAAGATGATTGCGATTAGTAATCCAATAAGGCCCTGTGGCAGATAGCGTGTTACAAAGCTTAGAAACACGTAATTATTATCATTTGTTTCTGCTTCAGGATCGTTCTTTTTCATCAGGTCAACCGCTTGCTGCCTGATCGCTTTTGTTTTTTTGTCGGCCGCTTCGAGAATTATCCTGTGGGCATTTATGGCCTGCTCGTCTTCAGCATCAAGTGCCAGTTCTAGCTGGCGTATCTCGGCCTGTTTCTTAATAAATGCATCCGAATAGTCTGCTTTGATTTTTTCAAGATCTTTCCCGTATGCACTTTTTTCTAATTTTCCTAATTCATAACTGTTGAAGAAGACCGGCGGTTGAGTGTATTGATAAAATGTAAAAACTAGTACACCAATAAGCAGGATCAGAAACTGCATTGGGATCTTTACCAGGCCATTCATCAATAAGCCCAAACGACTCTGTGCTACCGATGAGCCTGTAAGATACCGTCCTACCTGGCTTTGGTCGGTTCCGAAATAAGATAATTGCAGGAAGAAGCCACCAATTAAACCACTCCAAACTGTGTATTGATTGTTCCAGTCAAAAGAAAAATCAATGGCATTGGTACGCCCCATTTTACCAGCTATTTGAAGGGCTTTTCCAAATCCGACACTTTCAGGAAGCAGTTGAACAACTAATATTCCAGCAACCAGCAAGCCTGAGAATATGACCGTCATTTGGAGCATTTGAGTATAAGATACTGCTTTTGTACCACCATAAACGGTATAAGTAACCACAAGCCCGCCAATGAACAGCGTAGTATAGGTAGTGTCAATATCTAGGATTGTTGACAGAATAATTGATGGAGCATAAATGGTAATTCCGGTTGAAAGTCCGCGCTGTACAAGAAATAGAAAAGCCGTTAGCGCTCTTGTTTTTAGATCAAAGCGTTTCTCCAGAAATTCGTAAGCGGTATAAACTTTTAGTTTGTGGAAAATGGGCACGAACGTAATACAAAGTACAATCATTGCCAAAGGCAGTCCAAAATAGAATTGTACAAATGACATTCCAGATGAAAATGCCAGTCCTGGAGCAGAAAGAAAAGTAATGGCACTGGCCTGAGTGGCCATCACCGAAAGCGTTACACTATACCAGGGAAATGATTTATTCCCAAGCAGATAACCATCGATGTTCTTTGTACCCCGGCTTTTATAAATGCCATAAGCTACAATTATAAATAGGGTTGCAACTAGTACTATCCAATCTATCCCGCTCATTCAAAAGTTTTAGTGAACAGATAGCAGGATACAATCAGAACAGACAGCCATATGATCAGAAGATAATAAAACTGATTCCAGGTTTTAAAGAAAGGAATATGTTCCTGATTAGGCTTCTTCATTTTTTTGAACAACATTGCTCCAGAATCCTGCTGAAAGAAGTCCAAATACTGCACCCAATACCATATGGAATACGGTTCCAGAAACTACGCATGCTGTAAATACGCCACATAATACAGCTGGAATAATATAATAAATACTATTGCTTGTTTTACTTTTTTCGGTTTTCATTTATTTTTTATTAGTGATCAAATTTACAAATAATCTATATGCACCGGGTATTCCTGCAGGTAATTCTCTGAAAAATACGAGTGAAGTATATACAAATCTTCCCTTACCATATTCTGCAACCAGTAATGATCCATCTTTTGCAGGCTCTCCAGAGTCATTCATACTTAAAATACGACTATATTTTGGATCAGCATCAGCTGTGAAATATAAACCTCTTTCCTGAATCCAGCCATTAAAATCTTTTGGAGTGATCTTATTGGGGTAGTTCAATATTGGATGGTCTTTGTCAAGGAATGTGACCACTGCATTTTCTTCTGTTACTCGGTCGCGTGATATTTTGAACGGATAGGGTCCTATATTTTGTACCAGAACAGGATTATTTACATTATACTGTACTAGGAACGTGCCACCCCTGTTCACATAGTCCATCAGTTTTGGCTGCATGAGGGTTAATCTTTCATTAACATTATAAGCCCTCACCCCAGTGATGATTGCATCGTAATTTGAGAGATCGGTAGTCATTATTTCGGTTTCGGACAGCGTATTAACCTGGTAACCAATTTGTTGTAGTGACTCAGGGATTAAATCGCCTGCTCCTGCAATATATCCAATCTTTTTACCCCCGGTTTTAAGTTCTATCCGTTCTATTTTTGCCTCAGCGAGCGGAAAAAGATTTTGAATTGGAATATGATCATAATTAATAATCCGGTGAGCCCGATTAAATGTCTGTCCTGCCAACTGAACGTGTAATGAAAATTTTCCGGATTCAGCTTGATCGCTAGGGCTGATTGTAAACTGAACTGTTTTTTCGTCTCCTTTTTTTGGAAGATTAAACACTATTTGTTGCGGTTCAATTTTCCATCCCGGTGGTACCCGCGGGCTTATACTTCCTTGAGAATTATTCCGAAAGCTTTTAAGAACAACCGTGATGCTTTTGCTGGTGTTTCCCACAAATACATAGGCTTTATCTGTGATACTGGCTGTAACAGCCGGAGCAATGATCAAAGGCTGATAAACTTCACCCCGAACCTGATCAGTATATTTATAAACTGCGGGGAGCTGATATGAAATTTCATGATCTTCAATTCTGAAACTGAAGCTAATTATTGCAGAACTGGGCTTCTCAGGATGGCCAATTAACAGCTGATCATCGATTTTGTACATGCCCATGGGATGATCTTCGAACAGCCAGTAAGGTTCTGTGATCTCTTTTGCAATTACACTGCTTTGAACACTTTTTGATACTCCTTCCTTCAAATCAAAATCCTGTTTTTGTGTGTTTACACTTAGCAATTTAACGCGCAATTTGGATTGAAGAACTATATCAGAACGCAGTCTGATACTATCTCCCAATGCTTGTATGGCCTGTAAAGTATACGACTCAAACCATAGTTCGGCGGCTCCTGCAATCAGATCTTTTAATTCTTTGGATTTTTGTTCTTTCCAATAACCTTCGGGTAAACCTTCAATAGCCTTTAGGATCCTGACCAAGGCAGGCACGGAAGCCGACGGTTCATCAGAGTTAAAATTCTGATCTGCGGCATGAATCATTTTCCCGATTTCTTCACCTCCTTGGATACGGCTCCATTGAGAATTTATCCCTTCAAATAGGTCGTTTTTTGATAAAATGCCTGCTGTATGAATAAAATATTCTACAGCTTGTCCGCGCTGCCGGGCACTTCCAAAACCCTGGCTTTTATGATGAGTCCGGCTTTCGGCCGCAATTTCTCCATATCCTTTACCAATTAGGGGGTTAAATGCACCAACATTCAGTTTAAGTTGATCATCCGAAGTGGTGTTTAATCCGCCAAAATTAAAGGTGTTCCAAACAATACGTTGCGCCGACCAAACCTCCACAAATTTTAGTTGTTCAGGGAAACGTTTTGGATCTGCTGCCGCAATAAATGCCTCGCGGGCGATGATAGCCGATGCAGCATGCTGACCATGACCGGCACGTGTGTCTTCTGGGAAGCGTGTGATAATCACATCAGGTTTGAACTTGCGAATTACCCAAACAGCATCAGCCAGAATTTGTTCCTTATTCCAAATACGAAAGGTTTCTTCGGCATGTTTGGAGAATCCAAAATCAATAGCCCTAGAAAAAAACTGTTCAGCACCATCTGTTCTTCTTGCAGCAAGTAATTCCTGGGTACGTATTAGCCCCAGTAATTCTGACTGTTCATTTCCAATGAGGTTTTGGCCGCCATCACCTCTGGTCAGGGATAGATATCCGGTTCTATATTTTTTTTCTTTGGCCAGAAATGCCAGGAGTCTGGTGTTTTCATCATCCGGATGTGCTGCAATATATAATGCAGAACCCAGTACATTCAATTTTTTGAGTCCAAGTTTGATCTCTGCAGAGTTATACTGCACTGATGTTTGCCCGGTAACAAATAAGGGTATAAACAGTAGAATACTAAATCCTAATTTGCGTGAATTCATAATTTATGAGGTATGAATTTCGAAAATAACCAAAAAAGAATGTTTAATTAGGATAACACAAAAAATTTACTTGCCGGGTTTTGCAGACCATGATTGGCCGAGAGATTTTAATGAAAAAAGCGATCAGATATTGACTATCTGACCGCTTCCCCAAAATTACAATTAAAAACTTGTAGAGCTTAAAGCTTTTATCCGTCTCTCATCGTGCAATCTCTGCATGAATGAGAGGCGTTTCACTATTCGTTGAACAAATGCCTTAAGTTTGATTAACCTTTATTTTATAAAATTACAAATTTTCATTATTCTTCTCAAATAAGTTTTCAACAATTTGAGTTCTATTTTTAGAAATTATACAGATTTTAAACCTGCTTTTTTAATAATTTCACTTATTTTTCAAGGTACTCTCAAACAGCTTAAAAATACGTTTATACTCATCTGTCCAGCTCGAAGGCTCAATAAAGCCGTGATCTTCAACCGGATAAACCGCAAGTTCCCAGTTATCCTTTTTTAGCTCAATCAAACGCTGAGATAATCTGACAATATCCTGAAAGTGAACATTTACATCAACCATTCCATGGGCCATCAGCAGGTTTCCTTTTAATCCTTCGGCGAAATAGATTGGTGAGCTTTTTTTGTATGCTATTTCATCGTTTGCCGGTTCATTAAGAATATTGGCGGTATAACCGTGGTTGTAATGAGCCCAGTCAGTAACAGAACGCAAAGCACCACCAGATTTAAACACTTCGGGCGTAGTAAACAATCCCATCAGGGTCATAAAACCACCGTATGATCCACCATAAATTCCAACATTCTCCGGATTAACTCCATATTTCTCAACTAACATTTTTACTCCGTCAACATGATCTGTCAGGTCTTTTCCACCCATATGACGATAGATGCCGGTACGATGATCACGACCATAGCCTGAACTGGCTGTGTAGTCAATATCAATCACGGTATAACCGTTATCAGCTAATAAATTATTGAACATATACTCTCTAAAATACTGACTCCACCAATAATGAACATTTTGAAGGTATCCGGCACCATGAACAAATACCACTGCTGGTTTAGATGGAGCTGGTTTTTCAGGTTTGTAAACACGTGCATACACATCTGATCCATAACGGTTGGTAAATTTTACCATTTCAGGCTCTCTCCATGCATAAGATTTAAACTCTTGAGTTGAAGAATTAGTGATCTGCTCAACTTTTGCTCCAGCTTTGTTTTCCTGGATAAATAACTCCCATGGCTTATTGGAAGAAGAATACCTGATGGCCAGCCATTTTTCATCGGGCGAAAGACTAACCTCATTTCCACCCTTCATTGAAGTTAGTTTTACAGATGCTCCGCCTTGTACCGGGATTCTGTAAAAGTGGGTGATACCTGGGTGCTCCATGTTTGCACTTAAGTAAAAGCTCTTCTTATCAATCGATAGTTGCAGACTCTGCACTTCATAATTTCCAGATGTGATCTGTTTTTTAACGCCCGAACTCACATTTAATGTATAAACATGTGAATATCCAGTGGCCTCACTTTGAAAGTATATAGTATTACTATCTAGCCATCCAATATTGGCACCGCCAAAAAATCCTCCAATGCCTGGCCCGCCAATCCATGCTTCATCACGCTGACGGTCTAACAGAGAGAGCATTCCGCTGGCCTGATCCAGTTTCATGATCCATCGATCCTTATTGTCTAAAGAAGAAACTACAACCACTGCTTGCGATCCTTCTGCGTTCCAAAATGGACCATTGATCGAAACCTTACGGTCTTCATTCTTTTTTGTGCGCTCTGCGAGTTGTTTGGGATAGTCTTTTACATAGTCAGGAAGGTCTTTAATTCCCGGAATATTAGTGGTAATGATTGGATAGATGGTATCTCTTTTTATGTCGTAAACATAACTTTCATTAGCAGCCAATGAATTGCCAACCTTGGTGCGCCCATTGATATCTTCGGTATAACCACTTTCAGTGACATAATTTGGAACAATAGTATTTTTGTTTCCTTCAGGGCGTTTCATTAAACGAAAGGCAATGTATTTTTCATCAGGGCTCAGACGAACACTCATTAGAAAACTACGCTCATCCAAATAGAATTCTTTTGGCCCCTTTATTGCATCGGCCTTGTTTTTTTCTTCCCTGTTTTTACGGTCTTCTTCTCTCTTTTTTATGATCTCAAATTCATTGACTTGGTCTTGTCTCAGCCATTGATCCTGTTTGTTCAATGGAGCTTCTGGACGTTTCCTTGTACGGGTAAAGTTGCTTAGCTGAACAAGTGTTCCGCCATTTAATGCCATACTGAATAGGTTGTCGCCACGTTGAAATACTACTTTACTTTCATCCGAATTAAAAACAGGATTATTTTCCCGGTCTAATGTGCTTGTCAGTGTGCTTTCTTGTCCAGTACTTACATTACGGATAAAAATATCTCCGTTGCGTTCAAAAAGAATTTTTGATCTGTCTTTCGAATAGCTTAAAGATCCTTTGTTTAATGATTTTTTTAAGTCATCCGATGTTTGTTGTGGTTTCCGGTTATCTATAGCGATCTGGTAAAGAGGTTCTTCTTTTACTCTTTCGGGATTCCAGTTAAAGTAAACTGTACGACTATTGTTATCCCATTGAATATTTGTTGGTGATACACCCATCCATTTAGGATCGCGCATAATCTTTTCTACACTTAGGGTACCCAGATCTTGTGCATTTGCAGACACATATCCAGTAATCAAAAAGATGAATAATAGTTTTTTCATAATATTTTGTATTAGTTTTCTAAATAAAATTCGGCTTTGAACCGAAGTATATTATTGCGTTCAAGTATATAGTAAAACTTCTTTTTATCTTGACTAAATTCCATGATCCAGCGGTTTGTTGCTGCTGCGGGAATTAGTTTTGAAGTAAATTCATCTGCCGGAAAATATTGAGTCAGCGAAGTACTTATTTTTATATCTGAATCACCTCCATAATTTGTAATACTATCCATACTCCCATCATCATGGCGATGGTCATGCTTTAACTGTAATCCATTTTTGGTTTTGCTGAGAACCCAGGTCCGCGATTTGTTTTCACCAACCTGAAAAGGCATCCGCAATTCAGATTTTTTACCCTTTACTATAGTAAAACTTAGTTTTTTACCCCAAAAATCATTTTTACTTATGGTATCAGGCATGTAAATGGCTTTTCCGAAAAAGGTTTTGCCTTCTAGTGTTTTTAAATCTTTTAAAAAGGTTTTATCATTTTGTGCATAGATTGAGGTGCTGATTACTAGTAAAACCGTAATAATGTTAATCGCTTTCATTCAGTTTAGGGATTAGATCTACTTGCAATTCCGCCCTTTTTACTAGCTACATTTACAGTATATTTTCCGGTATTCTGAACAATCCAGCGCACTGTAACCGTGCTGTTTCCGGGAATATTTGGAACCCTGATATTTTGTGCATCATGCTTTTGTTCGGTAGTAATATTGAGGTCTCGATTATTAACAATCATGCCTGCGATTACTTTCGAGCCGGTCAGGCTGATCATATCAGGCACTTCAATCTTATATTTCAGATCTTGACTGGAATGTGTTGGCATCAAACGCTTATTGGCAATTACTGCAGTTACCTCCTTTAAACCTCCGCCAAGATCTTTTTCAGAGACCTCTTCTACAGAAAGCTTTGGAGTATGGTAGGCATGATACAAAGTGAATGACATATTACGGTGTGCATCGCTCTCTAAAAGAAATCCCGGATGTAAACGACCAAAAGATTTTTTAAATCCGCCAATTTCTATATCTCCATACTGAGGATGCTTGAATGCTTTCCAATTCACAAAGGCATCATTAAAAAGCAGGTTGCGGTCAAATGAATATTGCGTGGTTTGCGAGTTACTATCTCCAGCCTTATTATACATTAAAAAGTTTGTCCAAAGTTCATTGGAAAATGTATAAATACCCCGCCCTCCATAAAACCAGTCAAGCTCACCGCCAAATACTGAATACAGATCCTTATATACTACTAAATATTTGTATCCAGGAATCAGCTCTTCACCTTTCTTTCCCAATGCATCATACACCTGAATATCCTGAGAATTATAGGTGTCTAGATCTTCTAAAGCTCCGGGGCCGCGCAAGATCATTCCTCCATTATTATGATAGGATTGGCCTCCGGCAATATTAGGATGTTTCATTACAAAATCAGCTATTGACCGGTTTTCAGGTAATGAAAATGGATATTTATATGCACCGCTCTGTATATAGTTTGGTTGCCAGTTCCATGCCCAGTCACGGTTAGGGTCATAGAATCCTTCGCCATCTTCATTCACATCTCCATCCCCATCATTATCAATACCTTCATATCCTAGTAATTCATATTCTCCCTGCTGATCAACCCCTACACTGATCATTCTTCTTGGATCATCCTGATCAGCTTTTAAACGGCCATTTGGATTTTTTCGACGCATGAAAACGATATGTCCATCACCATCAAGGTCATCAAAACCATCTTCATTTATTGCACCATCTCGGTCATTATCAACAGGTATCATGCCTGAGCGCGGTGAGTTTGCATTGTTGGCAGCATGAATAAAGTTATCTCGGGCATCCGGATTAATAGTAGGAGCAATGTAAAAGGTCTTATCTGCCAGAAGTTCTTGGATATACTTGGTGTCTGCAAATGATTCTGCAAGGTACCAAGCAGTATACAAGGCAAATTCACTGCCCTGAATTTCATTCGAGTGAATATTTCCGTCAATGTACATGGCGGGCTTTTTTGAAGGATCACCCGTATTAAAGTCTGAAATAGTCATTACCCACATCTCTTTCCCCATAAAGGATTTACCCATCGATTCCACTTTGACAAGGTTAGGGTAGGCTTTCGCTAATTTTTTGCAAACTTCAGTGATTGCTGCATAATCATTATAGCGGTTCCAGCTCATTGGCACTTTTGGATTTGCCGGACTTCCAGACGCCTTCATAATTTGTTCAGGCTGTTGTGCAAATAATACAGAGCCTAATACAAGAATTGGAAAGGTAAAAAGTATATTTTTTATGAATTTTTTCATGTTTTCTCTTTATTAATTGTAGAAGATCAATCGCGGAATATTACAAGGCTAATTCAATGCTTTTTGAGCCACTTGTAGGGCTGCCAGCATCAATGCTAAGTTTTCCTGATCCCTTAATCAGCCAGGTCAGTGTTGTATTTCCCTTTCCTTCAATTGCATTTAACACCTGGTTCTTTCGCCCGCTAATAATGCTTTGATTTGCTGATGGAATTAATTTAACGCTGATCTTTTTTACCCAATAACTACGTTCCCCAACCTTTGTTTGCGTGGCCATGGCTCCGTTATTTATGATCGTGGCGGTTACCCTTGTAAGCCCATCGCTCAATTTTTCTTTTTTAACATTAATCAAGTCGATTGCGGGCATTTTTTTACTTAATTCCAGAATAAAAGCGTAATGCTTTTTTACCAGACCTTCAACTAGGTTAAATGGAGGATTTAGTAATGCAAAAGGATCAATACCTCCTAATTCAACATTTTTTCCAGGAAAATCGGGGTGATCAATCTTTTGCCAGGCTGTAAAGTTGCCTTCAATTTTTTCGTTTTGTGACCATCTTAAATAATTAGAAACTGGGTCTTCAATCTTTAAGTCTTTTTCCTTTTTTGCGGTATCTGCCTTTGCTTTTGGAACCCACCAGCCCGGCGTACTGAAACTATTTCTGCCATAGTGGTAATAGGCCCATTGAGCGAAATCGCCACCAGCAGAACTGCTTTTTGGTGCATCTTTTAAACCTGTTATCTTATTATATAGTTCAGAAACCTGTGCATTTGTTTTTGCATCTGCTTCATAATAACCACTAATCACTCTTTTTGCAACAGCTGGCGCGTTAAAGCTTATGGGTACGGATAAATTATTGTAAGGTCCGAAAGTAATTAATGAATGAATATTGAATAGTTCAAACAAATTATCCAATAAGGCCCGGTTTTCATTTTCTGATACCATATGTTCTCCTGATCCCGGAATAAAATTGGGATAAGCATAACTCATATTCTTGTTAAAATGAACGCCACCTTCACCATCTTCGTTAAAACTTCCGTCTTTATCGTTATCAAGCCCTTCTGAAAAGAGAAGATATTTACCGGTTTCTCCTTTTCCTGGATCAGCCAATATCATAGAACGTGGATCTTCAGGATTTGATCTGTATTTCCCGGTTGCATCTTCCACTCTGATCCAGCTTATTTTTCCATCTTTATTGAGGTCTTCAAATGGGTCTTCGTTTATTTTTCCATCCCGGTCATCATCTGTTGGACGAGCGTTAGCACTACGAGCATAACGAGCCTGTGAAAAATACTGTTCAGTAGCATCCGGACTCATGTTGGGGAAAACATAAAAAGTATTTTTTACCAATAAGTTCTTGATACTATCTTGAGATGAAGCATTTAAGAGTTTTTCGGCAAACCCAAGGGCAAGTTCTGTGCCCAGAAGGTGAGCGCCTTCAACACCCCCAAAAATGGCAATGGCGGGCTTTTGTTCAGTCTGGCCATTGCCAATAGTAAGCATCCAGACGTCTTTACCACCAAATGTTTTGACCAGGGATTTTACTTTAAGCAGTGCTGGGTAAGATTTAGATAGTGCATTTATCCGTTGGGATACCTGTGCATAATTGCTGTAATCTTGCGCATATGTTTCTCCGTAAAAGAGAAAAATACCCAGTATCAAAACAATGGTCTTGGAAATATTATTCATGAAATTAATTGGTTGGTTTCAGTCGATTAAATTACTGAAATAATTTAACTACATTGATTTATTTGGAAATCCTGTTCAAATTTTGAATTTTATTTTTCAGCAACAGCATACAATTGATTAAATAGTAAATAAATGTGCCATGCATTTGTGCCCTGAAGGTAATTTCTGGTTCGAAGGCATACAATTTTCCTTGACCAACTTTAGCCTCAAACGCAATTATTCCATCTCTCAGGTATGCTTGTCTTCATGCCCCCCTTTTATTGGAGCAATTTGGGCGCCATTCCAATTATAAACTGATTAACAAGCTCGGATAAAACGCAATACATACTTACAGGCTGATAAAAATTATCTCTTTTAAAATTTGAATAGCAGAACCAAGAAATCTTAATAAAACTGGGTAGTTGATTTCTGGTAGTATAGAATAGATAATCGTATGCTATTCATCAAAATAACTTTTCATTGGGTGGTTTAATACCTTTCAACCTAAGATAGATTGTTGTTTGAGCACGGTGATGGGTTTGATGTTCAAAGGCCTTATTTAACCACCCAAATTGGTCTGTTTCATAATTTCCCCGTTTTACCAGGTTATCCATTTTTGAAGCATCCATAGTTTTTATGGATTCTATCGCATAATCATAACATGCCATAACAATCTTGGTCAATGTTATTTTATTTTTATAGGTATCCATTTTTTCAAGAACTTTTTCTGGAAATATGGGTTCGGCCCCGGTACCACTCGTAATCATGCCAATTGTTCCCTGCGACATGTGCAACATTTGCTCGGAAAAACTTCGAATATCCGGCATAGGTTTAAAATTTATACCTTCATCTGGCATAGCATCAATATACTCTTTGGTATAGGCTTTAGCTCTTTCCCAATTAACAACCATATTTGCTTTAACAACCTCATTATTAAGGCACTGTGAAAGAGAGGATTTGCTGATTAACAATATCCCAAAGAAAAATAAAAGTGTTTTTAAGCTTTTCATCCTAACTGCTTTAAATTTTACATTGAATTTTATTAGGTTATTTCATTAAATTACCGGATAGGTCTACTCGAATATTATAGGGTTGAAGATATTTATCAGCCAGAATACCAAACTCTTTTCTGTTTATAGCTCTTTTTGGATCAAATATGCTGTTTAGTTTAAAGCTTACTTTCCATCCATCTTCAATTTCTTTATCTAGCTCATTTCCTCTGTTAGCAATAAATTTAAACAGGCTGATGGCATCATTAATAGTTAAGGTATCTTTTTTATTGTCGGCAAACCAAAGTTGACTTCTTGTGTAAAATTCTCTCATTGAGCCTCTTAGATCTTCTGCTCTTACAAGGCCGGCTGTGTCGAATTGTATCTTTCCGTTTAAAAAACTAGATTTTACAAGTCCGCTAAGGCCTAATCGTTGAAAAGCAAGAAAATTAGGATCTTTCAGTTCAATATCTGCATATGGTATCAGCAATGCATCAAATGCAAGTAACTCGCCCTGAACAACACGCACATTAATGGTCTTGGTACTTGTTTTAAAGAAGGCACAATAGGCTGCTATAGTACCTCCTGCTTGTCCGGCCGGCATTCTTGACACTCTTATTTTACCGCTTTGTTTAGGAATAATAATTAAATTTTCTACAGCCTGAGGAATCAATGCTCCCAGCGGGATAGTAAAAAAAGAACCAGTTTCTTGATAGCCAAGTGCAACTGAACTTCTGTATAGCTTATTTTCAAAGGGATTAATAGTATTACCAGTAATTACCATAGTTTTTTTTGAATCTATTCCTAGCATAGTCGCAATGGAAAGATTTTCGGTTGCATCTACTACAACATCTGCTTTTATCTTTTGTCCACCTTTTAATCTGATTTCCCAGCTTTTGCCATCTTTTTTAATCTCATCAACCATAGTGTTATTATTAATGGTCAAATTATTAACGGTATCACTTATTCCCTTAATTAGACTTGAAGCTTGGTTAAGCATTACAGGAATAGCAATGAGAGAGTCTTTGGTCTTTGATCTCCTTCTTTCTTTCAGAGAATAATGGTTTTTTATATTTTTTATAAAAGGTAGATCTTCTGTAGAAAATAGTGCACTAACTGATGAGGATTGTGTTAGGTAAATAGTCTTTGCACCTGAGCGTGCAGATTGTATAGATGCTGCAACAGCTTCGGGAGTATTTCCAATCACCAAAACACCGGTTTTTGTGGTTTGTGCTTGTAAAGTAATACATGTAATCAGCAGCATAAAAATGCTGGAAATTCGACCTATCATATTAAATATTATCTAAGGGCTTAATTTACTGTTTCTTTCATTAATTTTATGCTCAACCATAAATAACCTTATATGAAACTCATTACGCGCCGAAATAGTATCATCGCCTTGTTATGTTTAATTAGTTTTACTCTTGGTGGTTTTATCACCCAAAAGGCAGAAGAAGAAAAAATCACTATTCTATTGGTTAAACAAGCCCAAAAAATTATGGGGCTAGATTTTACCGATATAGAAGCCGATTCAATGCTCACTGACCTAGATGGGCAGCGAAAGAGTATGGTAGCCATACGCAAATTAAATATTCCTAATTCGGTTTCACCGGCTTTAAATTTTAATCCTCTTCCGGTAGCGTATCAATTTCCAGACCAAACAAACTATTTTAAGGCATCTACTCAAGCGAATTTGAAACTGCCTGCATTGAAAGATGAACTGGCTTTTTTTACAGTCAGTCAATTAGCTGAACTGATACGTACCAAACAAATTTCTTCTGTTGAATTGACCCGCTTTTTTATTGAGAGGATCAAAAAATTTGATTCAAGATTACAATTTGCAATCACAATCACAGAGGAGCGCGCTTTGAGGAATGCTAAAAAAGCGGATGCCGAGATCGCCGCCGGTAAGTACAAGGGATTATTACATGGAATTCCTTTTGGAGCAAAAGATCTGCTGGCAGTAAAGGAATACAAAACAACCTGGGGTTCAGTTCCTTATAAAGATCAGATAATTGATGTGGATGCAACCGTTATTACTAAATTGGAGAATGCTGGCGCAATACTAATCGCAAAAATGACCTTGGGCGAGTTAGCAATGGGTGATGTTTGGTTTGGTGGAAAAACTAAAAATCCTTGGGATCTGAAACGAGGGTCTAGCGGTTCTTCAGCCGGATCTGCTTCAGCAGTAGCGGCAGGATGTATGCCCTTTGCGATTGGTTCTGAAACTCTTGGGTCTATTGTATCTCCTTCTTCAGAATGTGGTACAACCGGATTGCGTCCAAGTTTTGGAAGAATAAGTAAATATGGTGCAATGGCTTTAAGCTGGAGTATGGATAAGCTTGGTCCAATAACCAGGAGTGTAGAAGATTGTGCCATCGTATTCAACGCTATTCAGGGCACAGATGATAAAGACCTGAGCTTGATTTCAGCACCGTTCAACTACAGCTCGCCCATTGGATCTAGCTTGAAGGGATTTCGAATCGGCTATATCCCATCAGAATTCAATAGAAAATATGCTAATTCAGCAAATGACAGTTTGAGTTTTAAAAAATTAAAGGAAATGGGAGCTGAGATGGTTCCAATTGAACTCCCGGTATTGCCTTACAGAGATTTGATCATTGTTCTTGCTGCTGAATCGGGCGCTGCTTTTGAGGAGCTAACCTTGTCGAATCGTGACGATCTGATGGTCAAGCAGGATAAAAATGCCTGGCCAAGTGGTTTCAGGTCAGCTCATTTTATCCCAGCTATAACTTATATTCAGGCTAACAGAGCAAGAACTATACTTATTGAGCAGCTCAATAAAACAATGAAGGGTATTGATGTTTTTATAGCACCAGCATTTGGACAAAATTTACTGGCCACAAATTTAAGTGGGCATCCCTGCGTAGTTTTACCTAATGGTTTCAGAAATGGTTTGCCGGCAAGCATTACCTTTACCGGACAGTTATTTGGCGAAGGAAAACTATTGAAAATTGCCCAGGCCTATCAAAAAGCAACAGACTTTGATCAGAAACATCCTGTCTTGAATTTTTAAATATCAAATTCGTTTGCTTTTAATCCTTAATTATCCCCTATGCAGGAAAACCTAAACCATTTATTTGATCAGCAAAAGGCTCATAGCTTAATATTAAGAAATACCAAATCAGATGAGCGAAAGGAAAAGCTCAAAAAGCTAAAAATTCTGATTCAGGATAATGAAAGGCTGATTTTTGATGCACTTGAAAAAGACTTGCGTAAGTGTGAATTTGAAGCCGCTTTAACAGAGGTTTATTTTGTTTATGCTGAAATAGATTTTGCCATAAAGAACCTTTCCTGTTGGATGAAGCCCAAAAGGGTTTCAGCAAGTATGAGCAGCTTATTCACGAAAAACCGAATATATTACGAGCCTAAAGGTGTTTCTCTGATCATTTCACCATGGAATTATCCATTTCAGTTGCTCATGGCTCCGCTGGTCTCAGCCATTGCTGCAGGGAACACAGCCATGCTCAAACCCTCAGAATTAAGTAGTGCAACCGCTGCTTTGGTCACAAAATTGATCAATGGTCATTTTGAAAGCAAGGAAGTTGCTTGTTTTGAAGGTGATGCCAATTTATCTGAATCTTTACTAAAATTACCATTCGACCATATCTTTTTTACGGGAAGCCCGAAAATTGGGAAGGTGATCATGGAAGCTGCAGCCAAGCACCTAAGCTCGGTAACACTTGAATTGGGTGGTAAATCGCCGGTAATTATTGCCCAAGATGCTAATCTGGAGAAAGCAGCAGAAAAGATAGTTTGGGGAAAGTTTATGAATTCCGGTCAAACGTGTATTGCTCCTGATTATGTTTTAGTTAAAGCTGAACAAGAGCAGGATTTTATTAGGCTCGCCTCACAAAAAATTGATCAACTATATCGTAAAAACGATATTCTTGATCGAACAAGTTATGGAAAGATTATTAGCTCAGGGCATTATAATCGCTTAAAAGATTTGAGGAATAAGGCCGTTGAAGATGGGGCTTGCATCGTGAAAGGTGGCGCAGACAGCGATCAAGATCATACGCTTGAACCCACTATCTTAACTAAGGTATCACTTTCATCTGCAATCATGCAGGAAGAGATTTTTGGACCCCTTTTGCCTGTAATTACCTATTCTTCTATTCAAGAAGCGATTGATTTGGTTAATCAAAGGGCAAAACCATTGGCTTTATATATTTTTTCTGGATCAGATTCAATAGTTCAGGATACGATCAGACAAACCTCTTCAGGAGGTACTTGTGTAAATGATGTGGTCTTGCATATTTCTAATCCTAATCTTCCATTTGGTGGCATTGGCAATAGTGGCCATGGCAGCTGTCATGGTTTCTATGGATTTAAGGCTTTTTCTCATGAGCGTGGGGTGATGTTTCAGTCCGGTACCGATTTCAGTAAATTGGCTTATCCTCCATATGGCAATAAGGGTGGATTGTTAAAATGGTTCAAAAAGATCCTTTGATTACATGATTGATGTATTGCCACTTTTCCCTAAACTTGATTCCTTACTGCTCCAAGTGCTATCGGGTTTGAGCCCGCAGCAATGGCAAAAGGATACAATTTGTAAGAAATGGAGGGTAAAAGATATTGCAGCACATATACTAGAAGCTACGATAAGAAGATTGTCGATTGGCCGTGATGCCTATCAAATGCCGAGGGCAGATATAAATAAGAAGGGTCCAATTTTAGAATATCTTAATTATTTTAATACTGAATGGCTTAGCGCTTACGAAAAGCTAAGCCCTGAGATTTTAATTTCACAACTAAAAATAGTTCAAGACGAATTGTACCTTTATTTGAAGGATTTGGATCCTGCAGGCAATGCACTATTTCCAGTTTCCTGGGCTGGTGAATTTGTTTCAGACAATCGTTTTGACATTGCCAGAGAATATACTGAAAGATGGTTGCACCAACAGCAGATCAGACAGGCTGTGGGAGCTCATTCATTGCTTGAAAAACAGTTTTATAGCCCATTTTTGCAGATATGCATGAAGGCATTACCCGATCATTTTAGAGACCTCAACCCTGCACTTGATACCCTAATTTCTGTTGAGATTGTAGGAGATTCTGGTTCGCTATGGTCAATAATTAGAAGGCTAGATCAATGGGAATTTACCTTTACAGAAAGCAAGGCTGATGCACATGTTTACATTGATCAGAATATTGCCTGGATGCTATTCTCAAACGGCATTGCTATTCAAGAGTCTAGTCAATACTGGCAAGTAATTGGCGATCAAGAACTGGGTTCCCATGTATTAAAGATGCGGTCATTTATCGTTTAAATGAGCATGAATGCAGTTCTTGAAAAATTAAACTATCCAATATATAACAACTTACATTCAAGAATCTTGCAACTGTAAGGTGGCTACAGTTATAATTAATCCTAGTAGTGCTATTCTTAATTTTGTTCTTTTGATGTCGATCTGTTTTTTCAGATTAGCTTGTTTCAAACCTAATGCAAAATAGAATTAAGGATTAATCAATGTACCTTTGAACTATCACAAAATGGAAAATAAAGTAAAAATAAGTTTATTAGGATGCGGATGGCTAGGTTTTCCGCTTGCTATCAACCTTATTTCAAGAGGTTTTCAGGTAAAAGGAAGTACAACAAGCCAAGATAAATTAGCCATTTTTAGAGAAGTAGGCATTGACCCATTTCTAATTCAATTTAGTACATCTGGCATTGACCCGGATCTGCATGACTTTCTTAACGCAGATATTCTTATCATTTCTATACCACCAGGACGAAGAAGCATTGATGGTATTGGCAATTACCGCAAAATGGCTATAACCATTGCAGATCAACTCAGAATAAGTAAGGTTTCAAAACTCATTTTTATAAGTTCTACGTCTGTTTATCCTGATTCTAATTCTACCCTGACTGAATTCTCAACGGTAAATCCTGAAACAGAATCAGGGATGGTTATTAAAGAAACCGAAGACATATTATCAAGCCTGGATATGAAGGTGATTTTATTAAGGCTATCTGGCCTGATTGGGCCAAAAAGAATGCCAGGAAGATTTTTTGCAGGTAAAACACAAGTTCCAAACGGACTTGCACCAGTAAACATGATCCATCAGGATGATGTAATCGGTCTGATCAATTGTTTGATAGATTCTGAAACTGCAGAAGGAGTATACGTTGGTTGTTCTCCATCTCATCCTAGCAAAGAAGAGTTTTACGACTTAGCTGCAAGAGCTGAACAACTTGAACCACCAACTTTCATCTCCGAAAAGCTTAGGTGGAAACTCATTTCTAGTGAAAGAACTGGAAAAGAGTTAAAATTTACATATAAATATCCATCTCTGATAGATTGGCTAAAGCAAATTCATACTTAAAGTAAATTTTTCTAAGAATTGCTCGGTTCAAAATTGAAGGCTTAAATGCAGGCATACAAAAAGGTAATAACCATGCTTTTTTAATTATTTTTTAATATTCTTTGTTTAAATTTATGAATTAAATGATAATTGAAATAGTTGTAGTCTTAACATGACTACAACTATTTTCGACTTATTTTTGTATGAAAAAACTTTTTTTAATTGCGCTGACACTATTTTTCAGTTTGTCTTTAGAAGCTGCCCTGCCTGATTCTATACTGATCAAACGTGTGAATGAGCTATCGGCCCAGATTCAAAAAAAATATGCGCCTGATAAAAGAACAGAATTTTTTCAGCTCAAACTTGAAACAACTGAACCTTTAACATTCAATTTACAGGCAACTAAGGCTGAAGCAATTCAGGAATTAAGAGCTCTATTGAAATCAGAAAATATATTAGCAATCATTAACGATGAGTTATTGCCCGCTAAAAATTTGGAAGGAAAGATCTATGGTATTGCCAACCTTTCTGTGATCAATACCCGATACGCTCCAAATCATGCAGCAGAGATGGCTACTCAGGCTACTTTAGGAACTCCGGTAAAAATTTTAAAGAGGGAAAAAGGTCATTTTTTTGTTCGCACTCCCGATAATTATTTAAGCTGGACTGAAATCGGCGGAGTTACTCCAATGAATAAGACAGATTTCGAAAACTGGCAGGCAGCAGAAAAGGTAGTTTATACAGACCTGTTTGGATTTGCATATTCTGAACCATCTGAATCATCCTTAACCATTTCTGATCTTGTTGCAGGCAATATTTTACAAGTTTTATCGGAATCAAATGGATTCTATAAAATTCAATTTCCTGATAAACGTATTGCCTACATTTCTATAAAAAGAGCTCAATCTTTTGATCTTTGGAAAAATCGTCCTGATCCTACTGCCGAGCAGCTATTAAAAACTGCTCGTAATTTTCTGGGTATTCCTTATTTATGGGGAGGAACTTCTATCAAGGGGATGGATTGCAGTGGTTTCACCAAAACTAGCTATCTGCTCAATGGAATTGTACTGCCAAGAGATGCATCGCAGCAGGCTCTGGTTGGCGATAAAGTAGATATACTTGAGAATGATACCTTAAGCATTTCAAAGGCATTGAAGAACTTGATACCTGGCGACCATTTGTTTTTTGCAGGTGATAAACGGAACAGGAGAGTTACCCATACAGCGATATATATTGGCAATGGTGATTTTATTCAGGCTGCCGGGCTGGTCAGGATCAATAGTATGATCAGCAGCTCAAAGAATTATGATGATTTTCAATCCAGGACACTGGTAGGTGCCCGACGTGTATTAACAGCCATAGGTGATCCTGAAATTACGAGGATTGATAAACACCCCTATTACCAGGGTTTGGTAAATCAATAATATGAAACTAAACAATTAATAAACATATGAATATTTTCGTTGGAGGCCTTCCATTTAAAGTAGATGAAGGTGAATTAAGAGAAATTTTTGAAAAATACGGTGAACTTACTTCTGTGAAGTTGATTATCGATAAACAAAGTGGCCGCAGTAAGGGCTTTGGTTTTGTTGAAATGGATGATGAGGCTGCCGGACAACAAGCTATTGAAGCGCTTGACGGAACAGAATTGTATGGCCGAAAAATAGGTGTTCGGATTTCTGAAGATAAAAAACCAGAAAGAAGATTTTAATAGCTGCATGATCAATATCCTTTACCGCTCAATGGGGGTAAAGGATTGGCTTGCCATTTAGAAATTTTCGAAGATTTTTCTTGTTATTTTAATGATATCTTATCATCAGCGCTTGATAAATTCTGTATGGTTTAGCAATTTCGCAGGTAACATTTGAATAACAATTGTTGAAAATCTCAATTCTCAGCACTTAAATTATTAATTTTGTTACTTTTAGAAAATTCCAATTTCATTTATACCGATTCCAATAGTTGTCGGATATTTGAAATTGTAAACCAAAAGCTGTTAAATTTTTACAAATCCTGCATGAGCATAATGCTCGCAAAACGAAATATTTTAAGTTCATGCATGCTTTATTGACATTAAAAAACAATTAAATAATTATGAAAAAGTTAATCATTCTTTGTAGCGTAGTATTTTTATTCGCATCTGTAACCGCATTTAAAGTTGAAGAAAAGGCTGAATTTAAGTTTGAAAAGGAAACTCATGATTTTGGAAAGATCCCACAGGGTAAACCTGTTAGTGTTGAGTTTAAGTTTACAAACACTGGTAATGAACCATTAATCATAACCAATATAGAAAGTGTTTGTGGATGTACCGTTCCTAAATACACCAATACGCCAATCTTAAAAGGTCAATCAGGAACAATTACTGTTACCTATAATGCAGCTGCTCTTGCACCATTTAGTAAGGGCTTAACCATTAGGTCAAATGCAAAAACTCCGATTAAAGTAATTTATATCAAAGGTGAAGTAGTTGCATCACCTGCCGGATAAAAGGTTTAAAAACATAAAAAAGCCCTTTAAGTTTTTCTTAAAGGGCTTTTTTATGGATGAACTTTATCAAATACCCTTTACAATCATTTGTAAGGTGTACACTGCTGTGTTTGCTGTTATAAACAGTACATCTCTCTTTTTCCCGCTAAAACAAACATTGGCAGTCCAACCAGGAATTTCGATATGTTCTATCTGTTTACCTGACGAATTAAAAACAGTCACACCACGGCCTGTAAGATATAAGTTACCTTTATTATCAAGCGTCATTCCATCAGAGCCTATTTCTGCAAATAATGTTCTGTTTATTAACGTTCCATTTTTGGAGATTTCGTATTTATAGGTTTTTTTATCGCCTATATCTGCAACAAAAAGATTTTTACCATCAGCCGAACCTACAATTCCGTTTGGTTGTACCAAATCATTGTCAACAATAACTGGCACTGTTGTTCCTTTCGCTAAATAATAAACATACTGTCCGTTTAACTCAGATTTCTTTCTTTCCCAGTAGGGGCGCTGATAATAAGGATCTGTAAAATAGATACCTCCTTTTGGGTCGATCCATAGGTCATTTGGACCATTAAAAAGCTTTCCTTGATAATTATCTAAAAGAACTGTTATTTTTTTATCAGGGCTTATTGACCAGAGCTCATTTTTTTCATCGGCCGCGGTTAGCAGATTGCCCTTTTTGTCGAAATACATTCCGTTTGATCGACCAGTTTTATCTAGGAAAACAGTTAATTGTGCATCGGTACTGTATTTCCATATTTTATCGTTTGGCTGATCGGTAAAAAATACATTCCCCTTTTTATCAACTGCTGGGCCTTCGGTAAATTTGAACTGGTTTGAAACTAATTTTGGTTTGGCATTTGCAGCAATAATTTCAGCTTCTTTATTCTGATATTTTGACCTGCTGCTTAATTCTAATGAGGATATTCCTGCTAACCAAAAACAGACTGTAATCGCTATTAAAATGTTATGCTGAATGGTGTTGAGCAGGTTCATTGGCTAATGAATTAAGGGTCTATAATGAAGGCGTTTTTCCGCCATCTACAGGTATATTGATGCCATTTATATAAGATGCAGCAGGGCTTGCAAGAAAAACGACGGCTGCCGCTACTTCAGCGGCATCGGCAATTCTTCCTGCTGGAATTGTGCTGATCATTTCATCTTTTACCGCATCCGTACTTTTACCCTCTTTTTGTGCGATTGAATTGATCAGGAATTCCAGTCTGCCGGTCATGGTAAATCCGGGTAAGACATTGTTAACAGTAATTCCAAAAGGTCCTAGTTCCAATGCAAGGGTCTTTGCCCAGCTTGCAACTGCACCCCGAATGGTATTGGATACTCCCAAACCTTTTAATGGGGTTTTTACCGAGGTAGATATGATGTTAATGATCCTTCCAAAATGATTTTTCTTCATTCCGGGAACGACTGCCTGAACAAGGATCTGATTGCAAATCAGATGCATGTTAAATGCATTGATAAATTCATCTGTACTAGCATCTATAGCTTGCCCGCCTGTTGGCCCGCCAGTGTTATTAATCAGTATATCTACCTTGTTTTTAGCAGTATAATTACCGATTATATTTGTAAGAAGTAGTGGATCTGTGAAATCGGCGATTAGAAAATCATGCAACTGACTATTCTGTAAAGGAAGTTCTTTTAAAACCATCCGAAGTTTTTCTTCGTTTCGTGCAAGCAGAGTAACACTGGCCCCTAAGAGTGCGAGTTCAATTGCTGTGGCCTTTCCTATACCCTGGGTACTTCCGCATACCAGAGCTCTTTTTCCTGTCAGATCTAAATTCATAGTTAAAAGTATTAAAATTTTGAATTACCACTTTGGTTTTTTATGAACTAAACGATAAATCCTGGACTTTTAAATAGTAAGATCAGTTGGCCGTGGTACATCAGCAGCAAAGACGTTTTTCAGGGATAACATGGTTTTATATTTGATTCAATACAGGTGCCAGAAAAATAAACGACCCATAAAGGATTGTTAATTCTCTACTCATTCTTGCTCTTATAAAAATGTCAATTAGAGATCATCTTTTGGCATTAAGTGATATCAAGGAAGTAGAACAATTACCTTTAATAAATACAAGTATAAATTTTATTGAATTAAAGAACGATTTAGTAGTTTACCTATTAAAATGGGTGAACCTGTTGCTGTACATTCTGCTTCTTCTAAATTTTCTTTATTGAAAGACGCTTTGTTAAGAAAAGCGAATTAAAATATCCTACATAAATTTATGCTTGTATTTTGTTTTTTCGATATATTGAACTCGTTATCTTAAATTTTCACAAACATGTTAAATGGTTTGAATGTCAATTTGATATTTGCCATCCTTATGTTTTAAATTTGGTAACAAATTGGCTACTATTTAATCTAAAATGAAGTTAAAATCAGTTAAAGAAATGTTAAAGAGAATATGTCTGGCCATTTTTATTGTTGCAGCTTTATCCTGCCAGGCCGATCCACGGGTAAATATTGTGGTATCAGTAAATGACCTGAAGCCTGATTTGCAGCAATCAGTAGTTGCTAAATCGCTAGTTGAGCTGATAGAGAATTTTCACTATCAGAAAGTTGCCGTTGATGACGATTTTTCATCCGTTGTTTTCGATGAATATTTAAAAGCTCTAGATGGTGGCAGAAGTTACTTTTTACAGAGTGATATTGCTGATTTTGAGAAATTCCGCCTAACAATGGACGACGATGTACGTACCGGAGACCTAAGTGTGCCTTTCTATATATTCAATGTATATCAAAAGCGTTATAATGACCGGGTAAACTTTGCGTTGAAAGAGATTGAAAAGAAATTCAGTTTCACTAGCAATGATACTTATACCTATGATCGTGAAAAATTGCCATGGCTGAAGTCAGAATCTGAGTCAAATAGCCTTTGGTCAAAGCGTATCAAATATGAAATGCTTAATCTTAAGATTACTGGCACAGAAGAAGCAAAGATCAAGGAAACACTGAAAAAGCGTTATGAAAACCTAATCTCACAATCTACCAAGTTTAATCAGCAGGATGTTTTTCAGATCTTCATGAATTCATTTACAGGTACCGTAGATCCACATACCAGCTATTTTGTTCCCAATAAGGCCCAGGAATTTAATGAAGATCTTGCCCGTACATTTGAAGGTATTGGCGCCAGATTACAGTTAGATAATGAAGTGGTGAAGATTGCTGAGATCATCCCTGGTGGGCCAGCGTTTAAATCAAAAGCCATACAGGCAAACGACCGAATCATTGCAGTGGCACAGGGTAAAGCAGGTGAATTTGTTGATGTGATTGGTTGGAGACTGGATGTAACGGTTACGAAAATTAAAGGTCCAAAAGGGACAATAGTTCGTTTAAAGGTTATACCAGCCGGTCAGGAATTATCATCTACTCCTAAAATTGTGGAACTGGTAAGAGATAAAGTTGTTCTTGAAGATCAGTCAGCAAAAAGAACTATCAAAACGATTACATCGGGAGGTAAATCATATAAAATCGGAATTATTCAGTTACCTGCATTCTATGCTGATTTTAAAGCGATGCAGGCCGGTGACCCTAACTATAAGAGTACCACTCGTGATGTCAGACTTTTACTCGATACCTTAAAACGCGAAAAGGTTGATGCGGTTGTTCTAGATTTAAGAAGTAATGGTGGTGGTTCTTTACCAGAAGCGATTAGCCTTACAGGCTTGTTTATTAAATCTGGTTCGGTTGTACAGGTGCGTGATAGAAGAAACGAGATTGAGGTTAGCGAAGACGAGGATGAATCCATTGCATGGACTGGCCCACTGGGTGTATTAATTGATAGATTCAGTGCTTCAGCATCCGAAATTTTTGCCGGTGCTATTCAGGATTATGGCAGAGGTGTAATTATCGGTAATCAATCGTACGGAAAAGGCACTGTTCAGCAGGGAATAGATATGTCAAGGGTTATCAGCACTACGGATAAATTAATGCTTAAAGGTGCACAAACTGTAAGTACTAAAGGTTCTCAGGCTGATAGTAAAGGAGCAAATGTAACCCGAACCAATGCTCCTGAATTTGGTCAAATTAACCTCACCATGGCAAAATTCTATCGTGTAAATGGTAGCAGTACCCAGCATAAAGGTGTAGTGCCTGATATAGAATTTCCAACTGTTTTTCCAAAGGATAAATACGGCGAGAGTTCTGAGCCTAGCGCATTACCATGGGATACCATTGCGCCAAGCCAGTTCAGCCGCTTAGCCAGTCTTGATGAAGTTAAACGTAAACTTATTGCTTTACATCAGGAGCGCATGAAAACTTCAGTTGGTTTTAAAGATCTTCAAGAAGATATTGCTGAGTTTGCCAAGCGTGAAGCTGAAACATCTATTACCCTTAATGAGGCCAAGCTAAAAAAGGAACGCGATGAGCAGGAAGCAAAATCTCTGCTCCGTGAAAATCAGAAACGCATAGCTAAAGGTTTGGCCCCTCTAAAAAAAGGTGAAATAAAACCAAAAGAAGATATCGACTTTATTCGTGATGAAGGTCTGCAGATCATAGCAGATTTTATCCAGATAAAATAAGGAAAGCCCCGGTTCAACCGGGGTTTTTTATGCAGCATTGTTTTTAATACAGATAGTCTGATCACATAAGCCTGGGTCAGAAGTTAATTACTGAAACTCTACAAGAACGAGTTCCAAAAATGACCCTAAAGTATCAAAAGTCTTAAGACTTTTTCTTTTCCTGAGTATCCATAATATTAATACTCATCATTTGCTCCATAGTACGTTTCATGCCATCTGAAGAACCATCAAGGAAAATCACATTACCTTTGCCATTTTCAGCAAAATGCTTTATAGCTTCTGTCCACATCGTAAATAATATGACAGAGGTGTCAAGATCTGCAGTCTGCATTTCTTTTGCGGCATGAGTCATACCCTTGGCTACTTCTTCACGGAACAGTGCAATACCCTGTCCACGTAACTGGGCTGCCTCACGTTCTGCATTAGCAGCAATCTTTATTGCATTTCCATCAGCTTCTGCAGCCTTTGTTTTAGTGATTAGAAGTGCCTGTCCTTCGTTTTCTGCTGCTGCCTTTAGGTTATTGGATGCTACAACACGGCTCATTGAAGTAAGTATTACCTCATCAAAAGTAATGTCATTTACCTGAAGATCCTGTAAGTGGTAACCCCAAGTTTCAAGTACGGTATCTAATTGATCTTTTACGTGATCAACAATATCCTTTCTCAGACTTAATACTTCTGCTTGTTTTTTGCTGGCCACAAATGCACGGATAGTTCCCTCAATGGTACGAATAAGGGCCTGCATCAGGTTTTGATCATTAATAAATTTAAAGGCCACATTTTTTATAGTTTCTTCATCCGGATTATTCACTGAATAAAGCACCATAGCTTTGAAATAAACATTTGCTTGGTCAATGGTTACTGCTTGGAATTCTAGCTCCACTGCGCGGTTCTGAATAGACACTCGTGAGTGAATAACTTCAATCAAAGGAATTTTTAAACTCAATCCTGGTTTTAGAAGTCTGCGGTATTTCCCAAAAACAGTTATGACTCCTATAGTGCCTTGTTTTACAGTTACAAAGGAGCTGAACAAGATGACTACTCCAATGAATAATATAATATAGGTTGTATACATGGCTTTTGATTTATAGAATGAAATTTTTTGAAGATAGCAAAGAATTTTCTCTTTTAGGAATACTGCTCATTGAGAAAACAGGAAGTAAAAAAGAGTAGTGTACTTTGATGGCTTGTAATTCGAGCACTTATTAAAAGTATCAGGAAAATAGTTTTTAAATCAATACTAAATGGAGTACAGTACTTTAATTATACAAGATATCTGTGGTACTAGTCTCTAAATGAAGCCAGAAGCCTACCACCTTTATAGTAATATCTTCTCCAATAATCTTCATCCAGATCACTGATCATTACTCCTTTACTACTAGAAGCATGTGCAAATTTGTTATTGCCCATGTAAACACCCATGTGCGTAATAGAACGGCTTCCTATTTTGAAGAAAACCAAATCGCCCTCTTTCAGCTCATTTTTACTGATCGGATTAACCATACTGAATATATTTCTAGAGTTATTTCCAATCAGCGTGCTAAATACTTTATTGTATAATTCAAATGCAAAGCCTGAACAATCAATTCCTTTTTTTGTTCCGCCTCCTAAGCGATAAGGAGTTCCTATCCAATCGTAAACGAATTGATACAGCTTTAAGTTTGATGTAGCAGAAAGTGCGACACCCATAATTTGAGAGAAATACTCAGTAGCCAGGTTATCCGGATCCTCAATTTTATCCGTAGATTTTGGATCTTTGGTAACGGTTTGTGCCTGGACAGACAAGAAAGAAATCATAAGTAGCAACGCTACAATTACTTTTTTCCCCATTTTTAATTGGTTTTGTTCATAGTTTTTAAAGTCAAAACTATCAACGTATTCATACTCTTTATATTTTCAGAATAGTACAAAGGTAAGACATTTTCTCTTTTTAAACAAGTTGAATTGCTTTACTGACATTTTAACAACATATACTAAGAAGTAAAATGACTAGAAAACAAGGATAAAAAGTGCAAACAAAACACTTGGCTATTCTTTTTTTGGGAAGATATGGTTAGATTTGTCATCCTTTAAAGGACTAAACGAGATTTATACATACGATTACGAATGAGTTCAATAGAAATTACGAAAGAAACCTATCTTCAGTGGTACGAATCAATGCTTTTGATGCGCAAATTTGAAGAGAAAGCAGGACAACTTTATGGTCAGCAAAAGATCAGAGGATTTTGTCACCTGTATATCGGACAAGAAGCTGTGATGGCTGGCGCAATGTCAGTTTTAAGACCTGAAGATTCTATGATCACTGCTTATCGCGATCATGCGCATGCTTTGGCTAAAGGTATGGGTGCTAATGAAGTTATGGCAGAATTGTATGGAAAAGCTACCGGATGTTCAAAAGGTAAAGGCGGTTCGATGCACATGTTTAGTAAAGAAAAGAAATTTTTTGGTGGACATGGTATAGTAGGTGGACAGATTCCTTTGGGTGCTGGTATTGCCTTTGCAGAGCAATACAACGGAACCGACAATGTATGTGTTTGTTATATGGGCGATGGCGCTGTTCGTCAGGGAGCACTGAATGAAACCTTTAATATGGCGATGCTGTGGAAGTTACCTGTAATTTTTGTTTGCGAAAACAATGGGTATGCAATGGGAACATCTGTAGCTCGTACTACCAATATGGTGGATATCTATAAAATTGGACTTGGTTTTGATATGCCATGTGCTCCGGTTGATGGTATGGATCCGGTTGCTGTTCACAATGCAATGGACGAAGCAGTTCAAAGAGCAAGAAGAGGAGATGGCCCTACATTTTTAGAAGCTAGAACTTACCGTTATAAAGGGCATTCAATGTCTGATCCAGCTAAATACCGTACAAAAGAAGAAGTTGAAGTTTATAAGGCAAAAGATCCTATTGAGGTTGTTAAAGCTGCAATAGAAGATAAAAAATATGCAGATGAAGCCTGGTTTGAACAGATCAATGATAAAATTAAAGCAATTGTTGATGAATCGGTTAAATTCTCTGAAGAGTCGCCATGGCCAGATCCATCTGAATTATATAAGGATGTGTATGTTCAAGCTGACTATCCATATATCCGCGACTAATCAAAACTTTTATACAATACTAATCTGTAAATAATAATGGCTGAAGTAGTTAAAATGCCTAAGATGAGCGATACGATGACAGAGGGTGTTATCGCAAAGTGGCATAAAAAAGTTGGTGATAAAATTAGTTCAGGCGATCTGGTTGCTGAAATCGAAACAGACAAAGCCACAATGGACTTTGAGTCTTTCCAAGAAGGAACGTTATTATATATAGGTGCTCAAGAGGGCGAAGCAGCCCCGGTTGATTCTGTTATTGCGATTCTGGGCCAAACAGGTGAAGATTTTCAAGCACTATTAAGCGGAGCAAGTACTCCAGTAGCAAGTGCTCCAGTAGCGAAATCAGCTGAAAGTAAACCTGCTGAAGTTGTTGTAGCAACAGAAGAAGTTTCAGGCAATAGCGATGCTGATGCAGAAGCAATGGGTGCTACAATTATTCGTATGCCGCTTTTAAGTGATACGATGACTGAAGGGGTTATTGCAGCATGGCACAAAAAAGTAGGCGATAAAGTAAAAAGTGATGATGCCCTTGCTGACGTAGAAACAGATAAGGCTACAATGGAAGTAATTGGCTATGCCGATGGTACATTGTTGTATGTTGGTGTTGAAAAAGGACAGGCTGCAAAAGTTAATGATATCATTGCCATAGTAGGTAAAGAAGGTACCGATGTTTCTGCCTTTCTTAAGGCGAGCTCAAAGCCAAAAGCTGTTGCTGCCGTGGCAGCAGTTGAAAAACCTGCGGCTGCTGCAGTAGTTGAATCAGTGCAGGTAGTTCATGCTGATTCTGATTCATCTTCGCGTTTAAAGGCCTCTCCGCTGGCCCGTAAAATTGCTAAAGATAAAGGTATAGATCTGGCTCAGGTAAAAGGAAGTGCTGAAGGTGGAAGGATCGTTAAAAAAGATATTGAAGGATTTACTCCTTTGGCTGCAAAATCTGTAGTAGGTACTCCTGCCGAAGCAAAAGCTGTCGAAGTTGCTGCATTACCGGTTCCACAATTTACCGGTGTAGAAAAATATACCGAGAAGCCAGTTTCTCAAATGCGTAAGGTTATTGCCAAGCGTCTTTCTGAAAGTTTGTTTACTGCTCCTCATTTTTATCTGACCATGTCAATTGATATGGATAGTGCAATGCAGGCTCGTGCAAAGATTAATGAATTTGCTTCAGCGAAGATCTCATTTAATGATATCGTACTCAAGGCAGTTGCAATTGCGCTAAAACAACATCCAAATGTTAATTCTTCCTGGTTGGGAGATAAGATTCGTTATAACGAGCATGTTAATATAGGTGTTGCAGTTGCAGTTGAAGATGGTCTGCTAGTTCCGGTGGTTCGTTTCGCTGATGGAAAATCACTTTCTCATATTTCTGCAGAAGTAAAAGATTTTGCACTACGTGCAAAAACAAAAAAACTGCAACCTTCAGATTGGGAAGGTTCTACATTCACTATCTCAAATTTAGGAATGTTTGGCATTGATGAATTTACTGCTATTATTAATCCGCCGGATGCTTGTATTTTGGCAGTAGGTGGCATACAGCAGGTTCCGGTTGTAAAGAATGGTGCTGTAGTACCTGGCAATGTAATGAAGGTTACTTTAAGCTGTGATCATCGTGTTGTTGATGGTGCTACTGGATCGGCATTTCTGCAAACCTTAAAAGCGTTACTTGAGGAGCCTGTAAGACTACTCGTTTAAAAATTTTATATACTTTTAGAAGGTCTTTCAGCATGAGTTGAAAGGCCTTTTTAATTTAAATCAAATTTAAAATGATTGGTAAAAATTAATTTCATTTCTGCTTACCAATCATGTAGTTTTTCCTCACCCCTTTTCTGCAAAAATCCTTTTTTTCTATTTGATGCCAAATAAGCTTATTCAAATACTATCTTTAAATTGGTCTGGTTCTGAATATTGAATTTTGTCTAGTTTTTAATTCAACCTTCAAGAGATTATCGGCACCAAAAATTGTGTAAATTTGATTTTAAATCTTAAAAATGAGGAAGTTAATTCTATTAATTCCAGTATTATTTGCCCTTTCGTGTCAACAAAAAGCTTCAGATAAAAATGCTGCACCGGCTATCGTTAAAGATGTTCATTCATTTGCAGAACCTGAAAAAGCAATTGTAAAGCATCTTGATTTGGAGCTCAATGTCGATTTTTCAACACAATTAATTTCCGGAAAAGCCTCATGGACCATAGAAAATACTTCAGGTGCAACTGAAATAATATTTGATAGCCGACAGCTGCAGATCCAAAAGGTAACATTAGGTGTTAATGAGACAGAAACAACATTCACCCTTGGCGATGAGGTAAAATATCTTGGACAGCCATTGCGCGTCAAGATTGATCCATCTACCACAAGAGTTAGTATTTACTATTCTGCTTCAAAAGATGCAGCAGCTATTCAATGGCTTAATCCACAGCAAACAGCAGGTAAAAAATATCCTTTTTTGTTTACCCAAAGCCAGGCCATACTGGCCCGTACTTGGATACCTTGCCAGGATAGCCCAGGTATTCGGTTCACTTATACTGCAAAAATTAGCGTTCCAAAAGATTTGCTGGCTGTAATGAGTGCCCAAAATCCGCAGTCAAAAAATGCTGAAGGTATCTATAACTTTAAGCAGCCTAATCCTATCCCATCTTATTTAATGGCACTGGCAATTGGTGATCTTGAATTTAAATCAATTGATGGCCGTACAGGGGTTTATGCAGAGCCTGTTACCCTAAGTAAAGCAGCTTATGAATTTGCTGATATGGGAAAAATGGTTAATTCGGCAGAGAAGATTTATGGCCCTTATAAATGGGGCCGCTATGATGTGATTGTGCTTCCTCCGAGTTTTCCATTTGGAGGGATGGAAAATCCAATGCTAACATTTTTAACCCCGACTTTGATTGCTGGCGACCGTTCTTTAGTAAGCGTTATTGCACATGAACTTGCACATAGCTGGAGTGGTAACCTAGTTACTAATTCTACATGGAATGATTTCTGGTTAAATGAAGGATTTACAACCTATTTTGAACGTCGTATTGTAGAAGATGTTTATGGAAAAGACGAAGCCGGAATGCAGGAACTTCTAGGTTATAATGGTTTACAAGAACTTATAAAAGAGATGGGCAAAACAAACCCAGATACAAAATTGAAAGGTAATTATGAAGGTCGTGACCCCGATGAAGGTGTGAGTGATATTGCCTATGAAAAGGGATATTCATTTCTAAGAACAATTGAAGATGCTGTTGGACGCAAAAAATTTGATATTTTTTTAAATGAATATTTTAATGCTCATGCGTTTAGGTCAGTTACCAGTGAAGTATTCCTTAATGATTTGGAAACCAAACTTTTAAAAGGAGATAAAGTCCTGAAAGATAAAATAGACCCCAACCTATGGGTTTATCAGCCTGGCCTCCCTTCAAATTCGCCTGCAGTTGGATCTGTTAAGTTTAAGGCATTGGATACCTTGCTTGTAAAATGGGCAGCTTTAGCTAATGCCGACGTTTTTAAATCTGCAAAACTCTCGTCAAATGAATCGCTCTACCTGATTAGTCATTTGCCAGAGAACACCACTATTGATCAAATGAAAGTGCTTGATCAGGTCTTTAAATTTACAAGCTCAGGAAATGCAGAAATTCAATCAGCATGGTATGTTCTTTCCATTAAAAAAGGATATCAGCCTGCCAATAAAAACATAGAAGCTTTTTTGACTACTGTTGGTCGCCGTAAATTCTTAATGCCACTGTATAAAGAATTGGTAAAGACTCCTGAAGGTAAAAAATGGGCAAAAAGAATCTATGTGCAAGCGCGACCAAATTATCATTCAGTTGCTTATAACACGATAGACGAATTATTGAAATGAAAAATTACTTAACCTTGATCACTCTATTCTATCTTTTTTCTGCCTGTTCAGACGCACAGGATCCAGATAAGATAATTGATAAAAGTATAGCTTATTATCATATGGATAAATTGAAGAATTCAAGTCTAGAATTTATTTTTAGAAAAGCAAAGTTCAAGGCAATGCAAAAGGATGGTCAATTTAAGTATGAACGTACCTTTTCTGATTCGACAGGCAATGTGCACGATATATTGACCAATGATGGATTTAGAAGAATATTGAATGGCAAAGAGTTAAGTCTGGATAGTATTGATTATGCCAAGTATTCACAATCTTTGAATGCGGTGATCTATTTTCTATACCTTCCGCTTAAGTTGAATGATCCTTCGGTAGTAAAGAACTATGTTGGTGAAATTAGCATAAAAGGAAAAACCTATCATAAACTTAAAATTTCATTTGATCAGGGCAAGGGTGGAGCTGACCATAAGGATGTATATTATTATTGGTTTGATACAGAAGATTATAGTATGGATCATTTTGCTTACAGTTCTGGAGGAAACAGGTTCAGAGAAGTGCTAAGAACTCAGCGTGCAGGAGGAGTCATCTTTCAAGACTATATCAACTATCAAATGCCTTTGGATGACTCTATCACCTCGGTATTAAACTACGATAGCTTGTATAACGCCGGAAAACTGAGGGAATTATCCAGAATCGAATTATTAGACATGGTTTTAACTGAACCTAAGCATTAAGCAGTTGGCCTGAACCGTTTTTATTGAAATTAGCAGAAAACGGATACGCTTAAAGAAATAGGCTTAGGATATAATATAAGCTTGCCGCCAATACTGCAGAAACTGGAATGGTTAAAATCCAGGCCCACATCAGGCTGATCGTGATACCCCATCTAACCGCTGATACACGTTTGCTTAATCCTACTCCAATGATCGCACCGGTGATGGTATGAGTAGTTGAAACTGGTATTTTAAAATGTTCTGTCATGAACAAGGTGATTGCGCCGGCGGTTTCTGCAGCAACTCCCTCTAATGGAGTTACTTTAGTAATCTTGGTACCCATTGTCTTAACAATCTTCCATCCGCCGCTCATGGTTCCTACTGCAATTGATGTATAACATGCAATGGGTATCCATTCGGGTATGTGATTGATCTTTACTTTTCCTTCAACTACAGTATAACCAACCTGAAGCCAATGATCTAAGGTGCTCATCTCAAGATGGGCGTCTTTAAGATATACAATGATAGCCGCAGCAATGATTCCCATTACTTTTTGAGCATCATTTCCACCATGTCCAAGACTAAATAATGCCGAGGATACTAATTGTAATTTTTTAAACCACCATTCTGCACGCGATGGATTTGCATAACGACAGATGTTCACAATGATCACAGTAATAAAGTAGGCCATAATCATACCGATTATTGGTGCCAAAACAATAAAAGCTGCAACCTTACCAATCACGCCTAAATTGATGACATCCAATCCTCCGTGTGCAACTGCAGCTCCTGCAAAGCCTCCAATAAGGGTATGAGATGAACTGGATGGAATTCCAAACCACCAGGTAAATAAGTTCCAGCAAATTGCTGCTAATACTCCCGCAAGAATTACCACGAGATTGATATTCATTGTATCGGCAGTTTTGGCTACGGTATCTGCAACATTTAAACTGAATATCCAGTAAGCAAGAAAATTAAAAAAAGCTGCCCAAACAACTGCCTGGAAAGGGGTTAAAACTTTGGTAGAAACAACCGTTGCAATTGAATTGGCTGCATCATGAAACCCATTGATGTAATCAAATACTAATGCTAAAACAATGATTACAATTAAAAGTGTAAATCCCATAAGGCAGATGTACTATCGTTTTGAGGTTCTTAAGCGTTCTTTACAAGAATGGATTCAAGTACATTGGCTGCATCTTCACACATATCAGTAGCGGTTTCCAATGCAGAAAGTACTTCTTTATATTTGATCAGATTAACTGCATCTTTCTCATTATCAAAAAGATCACCAACTGCTTTATCAAAAACATAATCAGCTTGATTCTCAATGCTGTTGATGCGTACGCATGAATCTGCAATTAAACGTATATTTTTAAGGTTACGAAGCTCATGAATTGCTTTATGAAGGTCTTGGCAAGCTTGTAAGATTAGGTTGGAAAGTTCTTTTATTGGAGGAGTAATTATTGTTACATTATAAAGGTCCATACGGCTTGCTGATCCATGAATATAGTCAGCAATGTCATCAATAGCACTCGCTAATCTGTGTATATCCTCTCTATCAAAGGGAGTGATAAAGTTTTTACTGAGTTCTAGGTGTATTTGGTGAGTAATCTCATCTCCTGTATGCTCTAGATCTGATATATCTTTAAAAAGTTCTTTACGCCTTGTAAGGTCTTCAGTATTAACTGCTTCTACTAGCTTTTCACCTAACTTTATCAAGTTAGCGCTATCTTGTTCAAACAGAGGAAAGAATTTTTTATCCTTAGGAATAAAATATTGGAAAATACTGTTTAATGACATATCTATGATTTTAAATATTTTCCTAAGTTACAATAGAAATGTTAAGATAATGTTAACCTTTTAGCGATTTTTTATGTCCTGGCAAGCGTAAAGCCAAATGTTGAGCCAATATTTTCTGTACTTCTGACAGTTATAGTTTGTTCATGAGCTTCAACAATATGCTTGACAATGGCAAGGCCCAGTCCTGATCCTCCAATGTCTCGTGAGCGACTTTGGTCGGTACGATAGAATCGTTCAAATAGCCTTGGGAGATATTTCTCTTCAATTCCAATTCCGTCATCAGTTATTTCAACTAGTATCTGATCATGTAACTGGAATGTTTTGATATGAGTATTACCCGGATTGTTTCCGTATTTGAATGAATTGCCCAACAGGTTGACCAAAACCTGTCTGATTTTTTCACGATCAGCATTAACCCAGGTAGGCGTTTTATATTTTTCCTGAAAGTGAACGGTTATATTATATTTTTTTGACTTTAACTCAAGTGAATCATTAACCTCATTGATTAGTTCTACCAGATCAAATTTTTCAAATTGAACGGGTAGTTCGCCACTTTCCAGTTTCGAAATTGCATCCAGATCTTTAATGAAAGATGCAAGCCTGTCTACATTATTAGATGCCTTTTCAAGAAAACGCTTTGCTAGTTCAGAATCTTCAATATCTCCATCTTGTAGGGCCTCAATATATCCCTGTATAGCAAAAAGGGGTGTTTTTAATTCATGTGAAATATTCGACAAAAATTCTCTTCTGAATTTTTCTTGTTCCTTTAACTGCTCGATCTCAGTTTTTTTATCTCTTGCCCACTCTTTTACTTCCTGTTCCACATCGTTTATTGGATCGGCACTTACGTATTCACCCAACGCATCTTTGAGGTCTTTGCCTAGCTTAAGATTATGGATCAGTTTATAAATCAGCTTGATCTTGCTGTATACAAAACGCTCAATCAGATAATAAAAAATGAAGTAACTGGTTAGCAGCGAAACAAAAAATGTGATCACCGAATCTAAAATTATCCCCTGAAAATAGAAGTTAATTATCGATAATGATAATGCAACTGTTAATGCATTGATGAACACGAGTACCCATAGTTTCATTCCGCAAATTACTACATATATTTTTATTGCAATTAGTTGCACTGATTTTATTTGGCAATAATTTTAATAGGATGGAGCTGAAATTCTTGAGTTTGATTCAATGCCTTACGATTGGCATCTCAGATATTAAGTGTAGAATTATGCCTGATGCATCCAATATTTGGATATTTACTGAATTTATTTTAAGAAAATCTATACTGTTTCATCTACATAAAAACTTTGCCATGAGTCTTTTTTACTAAACTTTCTGTTAAAGACGGGAACTGCTTTAGGGTGTAAACCGCCATGTCTGAAACAAAAGAACTGCCAAATAATTTCTGTATTAGTCTGCCACTTTTCAATCTAAGTGCAAATTGTTTTTCCCAGCGTAGCGTATAATCCTGTTCTAGTGCTTTTCTGTTAATATCAGATCCTTTTTTTGCAAAACGCATGATACTTTCGGCGAGTATTTTGCCTGAATGAATGGCTATTGCCATACCATTACCGCACAGCGGAGTGATCATTCCGGCAGCGTCACCGCAAAAAAGCAAATGGTTTTCTGTAAGCGTTTTCTGCTCAAAAGAAATTTCATTAATTACCTCTGGCTTTTCAAAAAGAAATTCTGAATTTTTAAATAGGTTGCGCAAATTTGGGTTCCTAAAAAGTACCTGCTCTTCCATCTCATTAATGCTAGCATATTTTTTGAGATTGGCCGTTTCAGAAAGATAACATAGGCAGTATTTATCATCTTCAATCTTACTTACCCCACAATAACCGCCCTCAAAATTATCAAGTCGAATTAAATTCCCGGGAAGGTCTGTTTTAATATGGTATTTAACACCCAAATATGGGCTTCTTTTGTAAAAAAAGTTGCGGGTTAATTTTTGATCCAGATTAGATCTTTTACCGTAAGCTGCAATGGCTATGGCCGATTCAAAAACCTTATTTCCGGAGGTTGAAATTCTGAAGTTCTCTTCAGTAAAAACAAGATCAATGACCTTTTCAAAGATAAATTCTACACCCAGACTTTCTGCATGTTGGTAAAGCAAATGATCAAGTTTGAAACGACTGATACCAAATCCTCCAAGGTTCAGATTGGCTTGAAGAATCTTTCCTGAAACAGATGTCACCGCTAAACGGTTTATTTGGGAAGGCCCCAGTTCAGAAATCTTAATATCTAGCGACTCTAAAAATGGTAAAACCTCATTTGATATATACTCACCGCAAACCCTGTGAAATGGATACTTCTTTTTTTCTATCAATCTGACCTGATATCCATTTTTCTGTAAAAGAATAGCAGAGGTCAAACCTGCCAGACCACCGCCAACAATCAGGATATCACTCACCTTCTATTCCAGGATTTTTATTTCCTGACTCCATGTGTTTGCTACATGCTAGGCATACCTGCCATCTGAATGCCCACATCCATTTGATGGAATAATTATTAAATCCGCCATTTTTGAGCATTTGATTTATTTCTGCCCGTTTAAAACTTCGAAGTACCGATAGTTTTGAATCGTGCTTTACCATTTCAGACTTAGAAAATAAAGTGGTAATTAGGGCTATGGAATGGTAGGCAAACCAATGTCTATGGAGGTCATTGATCACTACATACGAGCTGGCACAATCGGCCATTTTTTGAATTAGACTGATCCAGTTGGGATCGGTAAAATGGTGCGTAAATAGACTTGAAATAACGATATCAAATTGATTTTCAAGTAGTTGTTCACTCATTACATCGGCTAAAATGTAAGAGATCTCCGGAAAATCTGTTGATTTTTTTCGTGCATATTCTATAGCTGATGCTGTAGCATCAACACCTACCAGACTGATTTTCAAATTGCGTTTGCGAGCCCATTTTGCAATTACTCTTAAGGAGTCTCCACCGCCACAACCCCAGTCGCTAATACACATACCATCTTTTAATCCAATCTTTTTAAACGCATTAAAAAAAACAGTATAGCCTCCAAGTAGTTTGTTCACCACTTCAAGCTCATCCATGATTGGGTCAATGATTTCATGGCCAAGAGAAAAATCGTCCATCATTTCATCTTTTGAACTTCGGTTTCTGAAATCAGGCATTGCCAGTTCTTTTTAAGATCATTGATTCAACGGTTAATCCCGGCCCGAAGGCAAAGCCCATTATATTTTCACCTTCAATTCCTTCAGGGTCCATCATTAATTTTTTTAAAACAAATAGTATTGTTACAGATGACATATTGCCGTATTCTCTTAAAACTTCGTAGCCAAAACGATTAGCCATCATTGAAAATCCTAAAGCACTTTCTGCGGCTTCCAGAATTTTTCTACCTCCCGGATGAACGGCAAACTGGCCGATGTCTTTGAATTCGAGTTTTGCTTTTTTTAGCAATTCATTAGAAATGGATTGAATATGTTTTAAAATATACTTGGATACTTTTGATGTTAGTGTCATTTCGAAACCAGCATCACCAACATACCAGCCCATTTCATTTCTAGCTTCTTTCAGAAATTCAGAATAAAATGTATCAAGTGTAAGGCATTTTTTTTTATTCGTTATTTCATTGCTGTTTTCTACCAGTACCGCTGCAGCACCATCCGAAAATAATGAATTTGCAACCCAGTTATCTAGCGTGTTTGCCTTTTGAAAGTGTAGTGTGCAAAGTTCAACAGAAACAATCAGAACTTTGGCCGCTTGATCAGCACGACAAATATAATCAGCTACTTTAAGCGCATTTAATGAGCCATAACAACCCATGAAATTAATACAGGTTCGTTCAATAGTTGAATTTAAACCTAATTTTTCGACCAGTTCAATGTCTATGCCTGGAGCATGCATTCCTGTACAGCTTACGGTAATGAGGTGTGTGATCTTTGATGTCAGGTCATTGCCATGATCTAAAAAACAATCGTTAACCGCCTTAGCTGCTAAATCTGAAGCGGTATCTTGATATAATTGCAAGCGGTCGCGTGTTCCTGGGAATGGTTCAAAGTTTTCGGTTTTGCCAAAAAAGGTATTCTTATGACTTTGCGTTTCGCCAAAATCTGGAATCACCGAATACCGGTGTTCGATTCCAGAATGATCATAAATTTGCTTTAATCTAGCTGCATTTGTAGCATTCAGTCCAAATGCTTTGACCATGAACCTATAGATATCATTTTGAGAGATCCGGTATTTTGGGTTGGCGGTACCAATCGCGCTAATGCAACTACTCATCATTCAGTAAAATACTAAATTTTTATCTTTTTGGATTTAAAGAGCAAAAGATAGACCATAATTAATTCATAATAGATCAAAATCATCCCATTAACGTATTAAATGTTATTTTAGTAAATGATTATTTTCAGAAATTTCTTTCCAACTGCATCTGCTTTTTTGCATTTACGCCTGTTGTTTTCAGTATTTCTGATGCCCGTTTTTCTCTTTGCACTTTCTCAGGTACCGCAGATCAATGTGCAGAATACCGTCTTCACATTTATTATTTGGCATTTATTGGTTTACCCTGCCAGCAATGGCTATAACAGTTATTTTGACAAAGATGAAGGCAGTATTGCGCTTATAGAAACCCCGCCACCAGTTGATAAAAGCCTGTATAATTTTTCGTTATTTCTTGATATTTTAGCCCTATTGCTTGCTCTTTATGTTGGTTGGATCTTATTTTTTGCAGTATTATTTTATGGGGTTATTTCTAAAATGTATAGCCATCCCACCTTCCGATTTAAGAAATATCCCCTACTAAGTTTTCTGATCGTATTTATTTTTCAGGGAGCTTTTGTGTATTGGAGTACTTATGCTTCAATATCAGGATTAAATACCTTGGAGGGATGGAATTTCAATTTTACCCTTGCCGGATTGATTTGCTCTTGTCTAATTGGGGCTACTTATCCGCTAACGCAGGTTTATCAGCATGAAGAAGATTCAAATCGGGGCGATAAAACCCTGAGTATTGTCTTAGGTATTCGAGGTTCTTTTTATTTCTCTGCACTGCTGTTCTTGTGCTCTTCCATGCTGCTTTATTTTTATTGGGACAGATTAGAAATGAGCACTAATTTTTGGATTTTTCTTGCTTTGGCATCACCTGTTTTTATTCTGTTTAGCAATTGGTTTTTTGCTGTTTACCGTGACCCATCTAAGGCAAACTTTAAGAATATGTCGCGCATGACACTTTTGAGCAGTATAATGATGCTCATCTATTTTGGTTTACTGAATATTATTTAGACATCGAAACTACAAACTCAAGGTACTCCTGAGGTAGTTTATGTTCTTTAGCTCCTTCGGTAATACTTTTTAAATAGTCTTTTGCTGGATAAATATTTTCATCATCCTGATCAGATATAAATGTTAAAGCCGGAACATTACCCGTTTCCGTTTCAATAGTAACATTGATTATACGATAGCCGGGCTCTGTAGATAGAAGCGCGTCTTTATATTTATTCTCAATTTCATAAATAGTGCCAAATACATCTTCAGATTCTGAAACAATAATATTAGCTCTTGCTGTGCCTTCTGCATTTTTAAAATTAAAGCGAAAGCCGTAATCCAACAGTCTGCCTTGTCCAAAATTTTGAATTTTACTTCCTGTTTTTTGCTCCAGAGTACTTTTTTTCAAGTTACTTGCATAAGCAAAATAGTTAAAGCTGTTCGTGTTCTCCATTCCACTCATTGTAAAATTGTTTAAGGTATGTTAGCATAAACTGATGCCGCTCTTCTGCGATTTTTAGGCCTGTATCTGTATTCATTTTATCTTTTAACAGCAGCAGTTTTTCGTAAAAGTGATTAATGGTTGGGGCATCCGATTTTTTATATTCCTCTTTACTCATAGTTAGTGCTGGAGGAATGTCGGGATTGTATAATTCTCTGTTTTTGAACCCCCCGTAGGTAAATGCCCTTGCAATTCCTATGGCTCCAATAGCATCTAGGCGATCTGCATCCTGAACTACTTCCATTTCTTTGGAATGGAAATCGACCTGACCTAGGCTTGCTTTGAATGACATATTCCGTATAATCTGCTGAATATGAATGATGATTGTTTCTTCTAGTCCTATTGATTTTAGAAATTCTCCTGCCCGCTGTGGGCCAATTTCTTCATCCCCATCATGGAACTTGCTATCTGCAATATCATGAAGCAGGGCGGCAAGTTCGATAATAAAGGTGTCTGCCTGCTCTGTCTTTGAGATCAGGATCGCATTGTTCCATACGCGCTGAATATGCCACCAGTCATGTCCACTTTCTGCACCCTGCAGCGTTTGCTGAACAAACTGCACAGTTTGGCTAATAATTTTTTTATTCTGCAGGCTTTGGCTCTCTTTTGCTACCTTCATATAACTCGTATTCCAATAATCTGCAGTCCAGTTTACCATTATAGAATTCGATCCTTCGATCTGCCCGAAGTCCGATCTTTTTTGCCAGATCAGGGTTTCCTGTAAAAATATAACCGCGGTAACCTTTGCATTTCTGCTTCATAAAATCACCAATGCGTTTATAGGTTGCTTCCAATTTTGAATGAACTCCCAGTCGTTCGCCATATTCCGGATTGAACATGACCACACCAGAGCCTTCAGGAACTTCGGTATCTGCGAAATCACAAACAGAAAAATCAATTAAGTGATCAACACCTGCAGTACGTGCATTTTTAATAGAAATATCAATCGCATCTTCAGAAATATCAGTTGCTACAATTCTAAAATCAATTTCACGTTTAGCCTGATCCTTTAACTTGCGTCTTTCAGTAAAGAACACCTCTTCTTCATATCCAATAATATGCATAAAGCTGTAATTCATACGGAACAAGCCAGGGGTTTTATCGCAGGCAAGTAGTGCTGCTTCAATAGCAAGGGTGCCTGATCCGCACATGGGTACTACAAAAGAACTCTTTTTATCCCAACCTGTTGCCATGATCGTACCTGCTGCCAAGGCTTCAAGCATCGGCGCTTTTCCCGGAATTTTTCGGTAACCATGTTTGGCAAGCGTTTCGCCAGAGGTATCAATAAATACCTCTGCATCATTTTCTTTCCAGTACAGATGAATTACTGCTTTGTTTGCTTCGGGTCCGGTATTTGGCCTAATTTCTTTTTTTTCTTTGATGCGATCAACAATTGCATCTTTCACTTTTAGGTTTGCAAAAAGTGGAGTGGTGATTGTTTCGTTATCCACAGTAGAGCTAACCGAGAAATATCCGGTAAAATCGATGAGTTCTTCCCATGCAATTTCAAGCAATTCTTTGTAAAGCCGGGCAGGGTTTTCGGCTGTGAAGGCCTTTATTGAATATAAAACCTGACTGGCACAGCGCAGATTAAGATTTAATGGGATGCAATCATTCAAAGTGCCTTCCAGTTCTAGGCCGGTAGAGAATGTCCTGATTATTTGATAACCTAGGGCTTCAACTTCCTGCTGCAGATACGCTGAAAGGCGATTGTTGCAGGTAATGACGATCTTGCTTTTTGTGTGGAAAACTTGCATAATAATTTGCGAAGTTAACAATTAAAAACTGCCTGAATTTTATACTTTTACAAAGTGTATTCAATAACAGGTTTGTGTTGCATACTTTCCTGATCAGCTTCAGGAATTAAAAAATTGAGTTTGTTCATAAATAGATAAATACAATGGAAGTTAAAGGAAAAGTACATGAAATCTCACAGGTAATTACAGTGAGTGAAAAGTTCAAAAAACGTGAGCTTATACTGGAATACGCAGAGAATCCTACCTATCCGGAATATGTGAAGTTTGAAGCAGTGCAGGATAAGGTAAATTTGTTCGACAACATTAAAGTTGGCGACAATGTTGAATTGTTTTTCAATCTTCGCGGACGTCCATGGACAGATAAAACAGGTAAGACCTCTTATTTTAATACCCTTTCTGTTTGGAGATTAACACCGCTTGGCGCAGCTGAAGGCGCTTCTGCCGCTCCTGAATACGCTACTCCGGTAGATATCAGTGCTGCTCCAGATGATGATGATCTGCCATTTTAATTAAGATTTACTTGAATTAAAAAAGCCCCGTTCTTGATCAAGAACGGGGCTTTTTATTTCTCAATAAACAATTAATTTTTAATAAGTTTTTTAACAAACCATCCATCATTCTGTTTGATGCTGATGTAGTAAATGCCATTTTTAGGCAAACTGATTTGCTTCATATAATTTCCAGAAAAATTGGCGGCTTCATCGGTATAAATCTGATTCAGCTGACTGTCTAAAACTTTTACTTTTACTGGACCGCGACTTTCCATATTGAATGAAAGTCCGAGTTTGCCAGTAGAAAAATTAGGGAAAAGCGTAAGGTCTTCCACATTCAATGCAGATGTCATGCTTTCACTGCCTGTGATCTTCTTTAATGGGTCTTTTTCTGCGTCAATTATGCGCAGATTCATCCTGCTAGAGATGCCATCTTTATCTACTTGATTGTAATTAAAGGATGATGAATTTTTTCTTTCTGCTGCTCCTGGCATCATGCGTCGTTCAAAAATCGTTGGTGGAGTATTTGGCCCACTCATGCCAGGTCCATTAAAATTTCTGTTCATGGTTATGATGCGTTTCCTCAAATTACTATCCAAGCCTGTACCTTTAAATATAAATCCATTGACCAATGTGTCAACATTGAGATCATCCCCTTCGAATTCAAACATTTGGATATCGCCCGGCATATTTTTTTCTACTCTGAGTTCAAATTCTTTTGGATTTTCATTATTCCAATTTAATATAGGAGCCTCTTTACTAGTCCTTTTCCGAATAATAACCCGACTTTCAGTATTCCCTTCAAGGCCTTTAGTATTGCTCTCCATCTCACTGAATTCTTTTCTTAGACGGATGCGTTCTTGTTTATCTACTTCACTTAGCTTTTTGCCATTGATAATGGTATCACCATTGCTTATAACAATACTTCTGATTACTCTTTTTTCTTGCTGCGCTTTAACTGATGATCCAGAACTGATCATGATCAGGGCAAAAAATCCCATTAAAAGCAGATGAGGATTAAGGATATACTTTTTCATAATTGAATAGTTTTTAATATGTATAAATATAATTAAAGCTGTTAAATGAAAATTAATTTGAATTAAACAATTTCTTTAGACAAAACTATAGACTTGATTTTTATGATTTTGTTAATGCTTTGTTAAAATATGTTAAAAGTAAATTGACATAGAGCATGTTGCGTATTTTTGCGATGGCATGAAAAGAAAAAGTATCAGTTTGATTATCGGATTAATGGCAATTGCCTTGCTCGGAGTAATGGGCATGCAATGGTACTTTTTCAGGCAATCTTATCAGTTACAATCGCGTTTATTTGATCAATCGGTTCATGAAGCTCTCAACAATGTAGTAGACCGCCTGGCTAAAAGAGATGCGAACAGTTTTTTGGAAAAAAAAGCTGCATTTATTGCGCTTCCCAAACCCGCAATTTCTGAAGGTATACCCCAATTAGTATCGGTACCTAAAAGGCCTCAAAAAATGCGAAAGCGAAGTACAAGGCTTTCGGATGCCAATTATTTGTTAACAGAGCAACGAAAAGCCGACAGTGTTTTTCGGTTAAGAGACAGCATACTCCGAGCACGTTATCCTAATATGCTTTCGTTTAATGATGTGGTTAGCCAGTCTGAGTTGAAAGATCTTAAGTACAATTTTCAGGTTGATGTATTTCAGGTTGAAGATGCCTTTGGGCAGATTCATGAACAAACCCAAAGAACCATTACAAGAGCTTTTAATGGGAATCCACCGCCCTCAAATACTGTTTTACCAGATTCTGTTACTCAATATATCGTTTTCGATCCTATTGAGGGCACTTTTTTACGGACTATTCCTAGGCCACGAATGAAAAATTTAGTAAGGAATGACACTGGGCCTGAAAAAGACAATACGGTGCAGAAAGTGAAACAATATTTTGCCGAAGGAAATACTAATAAAGAAGAAGTATTCAAGGATCTATATCAGGAATATCGGGAAGTTAATGTTCCTCTGAACAAACGGGTACATCCACAAACCCTTGATTCAATGCTTCGTGCCGAATTGAGAAACCTGTCAATATTCAGTGAATTTGAATTTAAGGTAACATCGGCTAAGCGCGATTCTATTATTTTTACCCGTGCTTCTAATCGTGCAGCATTTTTACCGGCCAATAGCTATGAGACTCCTCTTTTTCCTAAAGATATGATTCGTGATCCAGGGATGCTGACCATTACTTTCCCTGATAAGAACAATATTATTTTGTCAAACCTGACTGCCATGATGGGGCTTTCAGGAAGCTTATTACTGGTACTGATCTTTAGCTTTGGGTATACTATTCACTCTATATTGATGCAGAAAAAGATCTCTGAGATGAAAACTGATTTTATCAATAATATGACTCATGAGTTTAAAACTCCGGTGGCAACTATTATGATCGCAAGTGAGGCATTGAAAGATCCCGAACTTACATCAGATAAAAGAAGCATAGACCGGCTTGCCAATATAATTTATGATGAAAACGTTCGCCTAGGAAGTCATATTGAACGCGTGTTGAATATCGCTAAAATTGAAAAAGGCGATCTTAAATTGGAGCATAAAGAAGTTGAGATGAATGATCTTTTGGCCGCCATAGTTGACAGCATGTCTTTGCAGCTTCAAAAACGCAATGCAACTATTGAACTTGATTTGAGTGCACACCGGGCTGTTGTAATGGGCGATGAGCTGCATTTATCAAATGTGATCTTTAACTTACTTGATAATGCTAACAAATACAGTCCGTCGAATCCGCAGATAAAGATCAGTACCTTTAGCTCAGGCAAGAATTTGATCATCAGGGTGGCAGATCAAGGGATAGGAATGAGCAAAGATCAGCTTTCAAAAATATTTGACCAGTTTTACCGCATCCCAACAGGTAATTTGCATGATGTAAAAGGATTTGGATTGGGTTTGAGCTATGTGAATAATATAGTTAAGGGCCTAAATGGAACAATTAAGGTAAAAAGTGAGAAAGATGTGGGGTCTGAATTTGAGATCAGTTTACCTCTCAAATTAGGAGCCTAGGTTGGCCCTTAAGTAATAATATAAAATTAGTTTTTCCGTTTCTGGGATTTCCATATGAAAAGAATTTTATTAGCTGAAGATGACCCGAATCTGGGTATGCTTTTACAAGATTACCTTCAGTTGAAGGGAAAATTTGAGGTAGTACTTTGTCAGGATGGAGAAGAGGCTTCTCGTGCGTTCACTAGAGAGCATTTTGATATCTGTATTTTTGATGTGATGATGCCTAAAAAGGATGGATTTACGCTAGGCAAAGAAATACGTAGTATAAACCCTGGTATTCCAATCATATTTGCAACCGCCAAGGCCATGATAGAAGATAAGGCTGAAGCGTATAATTTGGGAGGCGATGATTATATCACTAAGCCATTCCGGATCGAGGAACTACTTTTGCGAATCAATGCCCTCCTAAAAAGAGTTGCAGAGCCGGGTAAGACCGAAGCTTCTGATATTCCTTCGAAATTTGAGATTGGAAATTATAAATTCGATTATACTGCTCAGCTGATAACCCATGGCGAAGCCCAGCAAAAGGTTTCAACCAAAGAGGCCGAACTGCTTCGATTATTATGCCTGAAAAAAAATGAGGTTTTAACTAGAGAAGAGGCTTTATTATCTATTTGGCATGATGATAATTATTTCAATGGCCGAAGCATGGACGTATTTCTGAGCAAATTGCGTAAGTATTTAAAAGAAGACCCAAGAGTTGAAATCATCAATGTACATGGTAAAGGGTATAAGCTTCTGGTTAGCTAAGATCAATCGGTTTTCTGTATATTTGGTAAAAAACTGTTTATGAAATACCCATCCTTAGAGGCTCTTTTTCAGTCATTTAAAAAGGCTCTTTTCCGTTTCCCGCTCGAAATACTGTTTGCCTTGATAGGTACGTTGTGTGCCACGATCTCTATTGAAATTGTTGATCTCAACCTTACTACAGAAAGCTATTTAATCAGGCTGATTCTAGTTTCAGTTCTTGGCCTTTCTTTATCCTTGTCTGCCACATTATTTTCAGAGAGCCGGGCAATTAAAAACGCCTCAAAGTACGTGTTAAGGTTAGTGGTTATAGCATTATGTACCAGCTTATTTTTCTTGCTTGATCCTTTAAAGCAAGAATCAGATATTCTAAAATTTTTGTTGCTGGCTCTTTCATCTCATCTTCTTGTTTCATTTTCTGCTTACGCCTATTCAGGATTTATCCATGCTTTCTGGGTGTTTAACAAAACAATTTTCTTGCGGTTTTTAACCGGAGGCCTGTACAGTGCCGTACTATTCCTAGGACTTTCAGCAGCCATTGGATCGATGAACTTTCTGTTCAATTTCAATTTTGAGTGGGACACATTCGTCATTCTGTGGATCTGGACAGTGGGAATGTTTCAAACGATATTTTTTCTGTCAGGTGTACCTGAAAACCTTTTTATACTTGAAGAAGATAAAAGCTATCCCAGAGGGTTAAAGGTTTTTACCCAATATGTACTTATACCGTTAGCTACAGTTTATTCTTTAATTTTATTGGCCTATGAAGCTAAAATCCTCATAGAATGGGAACTTCCAAAAGGCCTGGTTGCAAATCTGATTTTAGGATATGCGGTATTCGGGATTTTGTCATTATTACTGATCTATCCAGTACGGAATCTGGATGAGAATAAATGGCTGAAGAAATTCAGTCAGAGCTTTTATTATGTTCTTATCCCCTTAATTGCATTATTGATTTGGGCAATTCTTGCCAGAATAATTGATTATGGTATTACAGAAGAACGATACTTTTTAATGGTTCTATCAGGGTGGTTAATTTTTATAACTGCTTATTTTCTGATTTCAAAAAGCCATAATATTATCATCATTCCCTTAAGTCTTTGCATCTTGACAGTTTTATCCGTTTATGGACCACAGGGCGCTTTTCAAACATCAAAGCGTTCACAGCTTAGTGAACTTATCCACTTATTTGAGAAATACGAATCTGCTGATGATGGTAAGATCAAAGCATTAACTCGTGTTCCTGTTAAGGAGGATATGCTCAGGATGGTCAATATTGTGAATTACTTGGTTGATAATCATGGTTTAAAGAGTTTTAATTTGGTGCTTGATCAGAATCTTAATGCTGTAAATGATTCATTGCATGCATTGAACAGATCAAAGAATAAAACTATAAGGATCAATACCTGGGAATTAAGAAGTAATCAAAAGGATTGGCTTTATAAGCAACTCAAGCTCAATTCAGATGATCTTGCAGGTACTAAACTTAATTTAGGGACCAATCTGTTTGAAGCTGAAACTATTGAGCTTAAACCATTGAACAAGGCTGATTTTATGATTCAGGTAAGTCAATATCCTGACTCAGCAAAAAGCATGATCAATAATTCCAGGCTACTGATCTCACAGGTTCAGAATCAAAACAGATTTAAGGTTGAATATGGATCAGAAGTCAACTATTTTTATTTGGATACTCTGATCAACAAGCTTGATGCGGAATTCAAAAAGCAGGAGCCTCTTGCAAATGGACAAGCAGTGTCTGTCTCAAGGAACTTACTCACCCAGAACCTTGAATTAGAGGGCATAGCGCTAGAAATTCTGTGGAATAACCTAAACTATAATGATCAAAAGAAATTGATCTCAGCCAATGGCGATGCCCTCATTAAAATGAAGTAAGGTTTTAAATTTCTGCTATTTGCCTGGCTTAAAGATCAAATTTGATCCCTTGTGCTAGCGGTAATTTATCTGAATAATTGATTGTATTTGTTTGGCGACGCATATAAGCTTTCCATGCATCCGATCCAGATTCTCGTCCACCACCTGTATCTTTCTCGCCGCCAAATGCTCCACCAATTTCTGCTCCTGAAGTTCCGATATTTACATTTGCAATACCACAATCTGATCCGGCATAGGCTAAGAATTGCTCTGCTTCACGTAGGTTCAGCGTCATAATAGCAGATGAAAGTCCTTGAGGAACATCGTTTTGCATAGCTATGGCCTCATCGAGCGTTTTGTATTTCATCAAGTAAAGAATGGGTGCAAAAGTTTCATGCTGCACAATCTGAAAATCATTTTTAGCTTCTGCGATACATGGCTTAACATAGCATCCTGATTCGTAACCTACACCTTCAAGTACTCCGCCTTCAACAATAAAATTGCCGCCTTGTTCTTTGCATTTTTCAATTGAGCTGAGGTAGCTTTTAACCGCATCTTGATCGATAAGCGGACCAACATGAATATTCTCATCGAGCGGATTTCCGATTTTTAATTGTCTGTAAGCCTTTATAAGTTTATCTCTGAAGGTATCATAAACACTTTCGTGAATGATCAGCCTTCGAGTTGATGTACACCTTTGTCCGGCAGTTCCAACCGCTCCGAATACCGCCCCAACTAGCGACATTTCTAGGTCGGCATCTTTAGATATAATGATTGCATTGTTTCCTCCAAGTTCCAATAAACTGCGCCCTAAACGGGCACCCACGGCTGCACCCACGGCTTTTCCCATGCGGGTTGATCCGGTTGCCGATACTAGTGCGATACGTTTATCATGGCTCATTAGCTCTCCAATGTTACGATCGCCAAGGATTAGACAAGACGTACCTTCAGGAACCTCATTAGCCTCAAATACTTTTTGGATGATATGCTGACAGGCAATGGCAGTTAGCGGAGTTTTTTCAGATGGTTTCCAAATACAAACGTTTCCGCAAACAAGTGCAAGGCTTGCATTCCATGCCCAAACTGCCACCGGAAAGTTGAACGCTGAAATAATTCCAACAACGCCCATTGGATGCCATTGCTCATACATGCGGTGCGCTGCTCGCTCAGAATGCATGGTCAAGCCGTATAGCTGACGCGATAACCCAAGTGCAAAATCGCAGATGTCAATCATTTCTTGTACCTCGCCATAGCCTTCCTGTAGGCTTTTACCCATCTCATAACTAACCAGCTTACCCAGATCTTCTTTATTTTGCCGAAGGGCATCACCTAGTTGCCGGATGATTTCGCCCCTTTTTGGAGCGGGCCAGGTTCGCCATATTTTAAAGGCAGCCTCTGCTGTAGCAAGTGTATTTTGAAAATCTTCAGCGTTCGCAAAATTTACACTGGCAATTTCTTTTCCATCAACAGGCGAAACGATGACTGTACGCTGTTGGGTGTTGCTGCTGTTCCACTGTTTGCCTGTACTGCATGACAGATTAATATGCTGTATTCCAAGATTCTGTAACGTAGGAATGATATCTATTTGCATAAAATTTCGTATTTTTGTAAAGTTAAGCATTTCCCCTAAGGGCATTCAAAAGGATAAACACAAAACATTTCCTCAAACAGCACTAGTTAATAGTTATTTTCAGCCTGTTAGCTCTTAATTGTCAGGATGTGGAAAAATAAAATCTGAATAATAAGCTATTTGCCTTAAATTGATTGCAATAGAATTTATTGTTCTTTGGGCAATATAGAGGGGGAACATTCTTAATGGCATTATTTTAGGATGGAAGAAGATTTTGAGTTTGATTTTTCCGAAGATCCCAGATTTTCGGTAGAAAGATATGAAGAGATGATCCGCAATCAGGATCAGTACTTTTTTGATGCTCAGGCATTTGAAAGTATTATTGAATATTACGTTGAAAAGAATGATCCGATTAAGGCCTTGCAGGTTGTAGAATATGCAATAAATCAGCATCCCTTTGCATCCGTCTTTTTTATCAAGCAGGCACAGTTATATTTAGCAACCAGCCAATTCGATCAGGCATTCGAGTCTTTACATAAAGCCGAAACCCTGGAGCCTTCTGATGCCGATATTTATACCATCAGAGGTAATATTTACGAAGGGATGGAGCGCAATCAGGACGCTCTTGATAATTATGAAAAAGCATTAGAACTTGCAGAAAGTACCGACGAAATATTGCTGCATATAGCCTATGTATATCAAAGTATGGGCGATTATGAGAATGCAGTTGGCTATTTGAAGCAATGCCTAGAGCAGAACATGGAAAATCAGGATGCACTGTATGAACTTGCATTTTGTTATGATGTGCTAGATAAGCAAGAAGAAAGCATAAAATTTTATGAGCAATACATTGATAATGAGCCTTATTCTTATGCTGCATGGTATAATTTAGGGAATGCTTTCAATAAGATGGACTTATATGAAAAGTCAATTGATGCGTATGATTATGCTATTCTGATCAAAGACAATTTTGCTTCAGCTTATTTTAATAAAGGAAATGCATTGGTTAATTTGGATCGTTATTCTGAAGCCATCGATGTTTACAAGCATACCTTTGAATACGAACCTCCAAGCGGAGATACCTATACAGCTATCGGGGAATGTTATGAAAAGCTGGAACGGATGGATGAAGCACGTTCTTATTATAAAAAGGCAGTTAAGCTTGACCCTTTACAATCAGATGCTTGGTTTGGTATTGGTGTAACTCTTGATTTTGAGGAGCGGTATTTCGAATCACTTTATTTTTATAGAAAGGCACTTGACCTGGATGATAAAAATGCAGATTACTGGTTTGCCATTGCCGACGCTCAGTATAAATTAAAGCAGCTCGACGAATCAGAAAAGGCATATGAAAAAGTTCTGGAGCTTAATCCGGTTGATATTGAGGCATGGCTTGACTATTCATCAATATTATTTGAGCAGGATAAATTGACTGCTGCCATAGAAATTATTTCTGAAGGAATAAAAAACAATCCAGACTCAGCCGAACTGTATTACAGGATGGTTGCCTACCTTTTTGCTGCACATCAGTTTGGCGAAGCACTCATCTATCTGGAAACTGCACTGAATTCTGATCCGGAGAAGCACCATATTCTTTTTGAATATCTGCCTCAGCTGCACGAAAACAAGGTTATTGTTGATATTATTAATCGATATACCCGTTAAAAGATTAATATAATTATTGAGGCCTCAGGTATTGATTTTTTTTTGGAAATTTGCCCAAAATTTAGTGGGCCTTTTTTTAAAAAGAAACGTTTATACCAAGGCTTAACCAATTATTCAAAACCAATAAAATAGAATGAATTATACTTTAAAAAATATCCCTGATCGTACACAAAAACCACGTGTTAATGGTCTTACAATGGTTATGGATAAAGGACTTAGTGTTCGTCAGATAGAAGATTTTTTGGAAGTTGCTGGTCCGCATACTGATATAGTTAAATTAGGCTGGTCAACTTCATATGTTACCCCTAATCTTGAGAATAAATTAAAAGTATATCGTGATGCACAGATTCCTGTCTATTTCGGAGGAACTTTGTTTGAAGCTTTTATCATTAGAAATCAGTTTGATGATTACCGAAAGATCCTAGATAAGTATGATATGAAGTTTGCTGAAGTATCTGATGGATCTATCACCATTCCTCATGATGAAAAATGTGAGTACATCCGAAAACTAAGTGATCAGGTTACTGTTATATCTGAAGTAGGATCGAAAGATGCTGCCAAGATCTTTGCTCCCTATAAGTGGATTAGTTTAATGAAGGCTGAGATTGAAGCAGGCTCATGGAAAGTTATTGCCGAAGCTCGTGAAAGTGGCAATGTTGGTTTATACAGAGATTCAGGAGAAGTTAGACAGGGTTTGGTTGATGAGATATTAACTCAGATACCTGCTGAAACCATTATATGGGAAGCGCCTCAAAAGGCACAACAGGTATGGTTCATTAAATTGATTGGTACCAATATTAATCTTGGGAATATAGCTCCGGCTGATGTAATTCCTGTTGAAACTTTGCGTTTAGGACTAAGAAGCGATACTTTCGATCATTTTCTAGATATGGAAGTTAAATAAACATCTTTATTCTTTATTTCTTAACCATAAGTTTTAATAATTGTCATGAAGAAATATGGCCTGATCGGATATCCGCTAACTCATTCTTTTTCCAAAAAACACTTTACTGAAAAGTTCTTACGAGAAGGATTGGATAGTTATCAGTATGAGCTTTATCCTTTACCTAATTTAAGTGATCTGCCTGAGCTGATCAACAGTATTCCTGATCTTTGTGGTTTGAATGTAACTGTACCACATAAAATTGGAGTGATGTTCTATCTTGATAAAGTTGACCCTGCTGCCAAAGAAATAGATGCAGTAAATTGTATAAAGATAGTTAACCATCAGCCGGTTGAGGCTTTCTTCAACGGTGAACTTTCGTCTATGCAGGTTAGGCTTGAAGGGTATAATACAGATGCCTACGCTTTTGAAGAATCCTTAAAGCCTTTATTGAAAAAGCATCATCATAAAGCATTGATTCTTGGTACCGGTGGAGCATCTAGAGCGGTTGCTTATGTGCTTAAAAAATTAGGTATTTCCTATAAAAAGGTTTCTAGGCGTGCTGTTGGTAAGCAGTTAACCTATAAAAAACTAAGTGAAGATATTCTGCACGATTATTTATTAATCATCAATACGAGTCCGGTAGGAACTTCACCAACTATTGATGAATGTCCTGATATTCCATATGAATTTATTTCAGGCAAGCATTTATTATATGACCTGGTTTATAATCCGGCAGAAACCGAGTTTCTCAAACGAGGAAAAGCTAGGGGTGCCAGTATAAAGAACGGTTTGGAAATGCTTCATCTGCAGGCTGAAAAATCTTGGGAAATATGGAATAGCTGATGAACAGGAATTTTTTATTGAGCCTTTTTAGTATCGGTATTCTTTTTAACTCTTGTGCTGGCGATTACTCTCCTAAACCACGTTCCTATTTTAGAATTGATCTTCCTGAAAAGAAGTACCAGGTGTATTCAGGTGATTGCGCCTATAGTTTTGATTTTCCGGTTTATGCACAGATTCTGCCTGATAAAGATAAAGAAGCAAAACCATGTTGGATAGATGTACATTATCCTCAGTTTAATGGTCGAATTCATTTAAGCTATCAATCTTTTTCTACAAAAGAACAGTTCAATCAGCTAGTAGAAGATGCCCGAACATTTGCATTTAAACATACGGTAAAAGCAACAGCAATTGATGAAGCCATGATATCGTACCCTGAAAAGAAGGTTTATGGTATTTATTATTCAATTGATGGCAATACCGCGTCGTCTGTGCAGTTCTTTTTGACAGACAGTACCAAAAACTATCTACGTGGTGCTCTATATTTTAATGAACAACCTCGACTAGATTCCATACAGCCAGTACTAGATTTTATTAAAAAGGATGTTGATCAGATGATCAAAACTTTTAAATGGAAAAAATAATAGCCTTGATTTTAATGTATTAAATGGCTAGTGCACGCGTGCTGCGTGTTTTCTTATTAAATTAATTCAATTTTTGTTGGTTTTACGAAGGTCTCTCACTTGTCGCTAGTGCACGCGTGTCGCGTGTTCTATTATTAAATAATCCAATTTACATTGGTTTTACGAAGGTCCCTCACCTGCTGAAGGGCAGGTTTCGGGATGACATCGCTTTAACATTGCATTTTTTTTTAAAGCGCTGTGCACGTGTCATCCTGAACAGAGTGAAGAAACTTAGTTGTATCCTTAAACAAATTTCTTTATCCTTTATACAAAGCGTCTTTGCGTCTTTGCGAGAGCCTTTTTTACCTATACCCATAGCAAAATTGTGGTAAGAAAACGAAGGTCCCTCACCTGCTGAAGGGCAGGTTTCGGGATGACATATAAGAGTTAGCTTGCAATTTATTTTTTTAGGCGCTATGCAATCCTTTTGAGCGTATGTTTTCTTATATTCAAATCGTAATTCCTGAATCTTAAAACCTATAGGTAAAGATTTCAGTTTACATTAAAATCGAAAAATCCATGAAAATAATTTACACCTTCTTATTGCTCTTGCTTATAAATTCCAATACTCAAGCACAGTTAAGCCAAGATGAAAAAAGGATTATCCAATATATCAAAGCTCATTTTGGAGAGTCAGAAGAATTGCTCATTGAATCTGTTAATATTAACAGTGGAACTTTGAATACAGAAGGTGTCAAAAAGGTGGGTGCTATTTACCGTAGGGAACTCGATAAACTAGGATTTACTACAGAATGGGTCAATCTGCCTGATTCGTTGCGCCGTGCTGGGCATTTGGTAGCTACCCGAAAAGGTTCACAAGGAAAACGCCTTTTTTTGATTGGGCATCTGGATACTGTTTTTGAGCTGGATATGGCGTTTAGCCCCTATACAAAATTAAATGACTCAACTGCTACCGGTCAAGGAGTGAATGATATGAAGGGGGGTAACATGGTCATGATTTCAGCATTAAAAGCTCTTCATTCTCTCAAACTATTAGATAATACCCAGATCATAGCCTACTTTACCGGCGACGAGGAAAGTTCGGGTTCGCCGCATGCTGTGGCCAGGAAAGATTTTATTGAACGTGCCCGTACTACTGAGATAGCCCTTGGTTTTGAAGGTGCGCAGGGCCTAAATACTGTGGCTGTTGCTCGTCGCGGAATTGGTGGCTGGGTTTTGAATGTAAATGCAAAAACAGGCCATTCTGCAGGAATTTTTAGTCAGAGTGCAGGATATGGCGCTATTTACGAAGCTGCCAGGATTATCACTGAATTTCGCACTCAGCTAAAAGATGAAAAGTATTTGACTTTTAATCCGGGTTTGATGAGCGCCGGATCTGAGATTAGAGTTGATAATGCCAATGCCAAAGTTGAGGCAATAGGCAAAACTAATATCATTTCTCCTGCCGCTTATGTTGCCGGAGATCTGCGCTTCATTTCAGAAGTACAGCGCAACAAGGCAAGAGAGAAAATGAAAGCTATTACTGCTCAAAGCCTGAATGGTACCAGTTCTACAATTACGTTTACCGATGGGCTTCCTGCTATGGAGCCAACAGAAGGTAATTACAGACTGGTTAACTATCTGGATAAGATTTCACGTGATATGGGTATTGGTGCAACTCTGGCCGGTGATCCCGGGGCTCGCGGAGCAGGGGATATATCTGATATTGCCAAATACGTAGATTGTTTGGATGGAATGGGTGCATCTGGAGGCGGAGCACATAAGCCGGGCGAAGTGGTTGACCTCAAAGAGTTGCCTATCCTTGTACAGAGAGCAGCCTTAATGATTTACCGGCTGAGTCGAGCAAATCCATCAATAAACTAATTAAGAAGCAGCCTGCTGAAAATGCCTGGAGTAATATTCTGTATCGGAATGGGTTGAATTTGGTACTTTTGTAATTATGATCCAAATTAAGTCATTCGCAGTTAATCCTTATCAGGAGAACACCTATATTCTTTTCGACGAAACATCGGAATGTGTGATCATTGATCCTGGAATGTATACAGGTGATGAGCAAAATGAATTTTTGAAATTTATTTCCGACAATAAGTTGAAGCCAGTTTTACTTCTGAACACACATTGCCATATAGATCATGTTTTGGGGAATAAATTTGTTTTTGATACGTATGGACTATTGCCCCAATTTCATAAGGGAGAAGAAATTGTTCTAAACTCGGTTGTGTCTTATGCACCTCAAATGGGAATTCGCTATGAAGTTTCACCCCTTCCTGAAGTTTTTTTACCAGAAAGTGGAACAGTTAAATTTGGCGAATCTGAGCTTGAATTGATATTTTCACCCGGTCATTCGCCTGCTCATTTATGTTTTTATAATGTAAAAGACTGCTTTTTGATTGGCGGCGATGTGTTGTTTTATCGAAGTATTGGGCGAACTGACCTTCCAGGTGGTAATCATGATCTGCTGATCACTAATATCCGCGAAAAATTATTTGTTTTACCAGATACTTGCAGGGTTTATCCGGGGCATGGGCCATCAACCAGTATCGGATTTGAGAAGCAGCATAATCCTTTCCTTAGCTGATGCAACATTACTAAAGACAGATAATTTGAACACTTCCTATTATATCGCCAAAAGGTATCTGTTTTCAAAAAAATCGGTCAATGCCATCAATTTTATTTCAGGTATTTCTATGCTTGGTGTTTTTGTAGGAAGTGCTGCTCTCATCATTATTCTTTCAGTATTTAATGGTTTTGAAAACATTGTACTTTCTATGTACAATACCTTTAGCCCGGAACTTCGCATCGAAGCCCTGAAAGGAAAAACATTTGATCCTGGAAATACGTATTTCATGACTTTGAAAAACGATAAACGTATTATTAACTATACTGAAGTATTACAGGAAAAGGCTCTGGTACGTTATGGTGAAAGCCAGTCTATTGCTCTGATAAAGGGCGTTAGCGAGGGTTTTATGAAAAATAAAACCGGACTTGACTCGGTCATCTCTAGTGGAAGTTTTACTTTATGGTCTAGGGGTCAGGATATGGCGGTGATAGGTTATGCATTACAAAATTTTTTATCCATTAACCTGAATAATGAATTTCAAAGTCTCGATGTTTATTCACCCAGAAAAGGTGCTTCAAACTCAGTGAATCCTGCCGATGAGTTCAATGTGCGTTCCATCTATCCATCCGGTGTTTTTGCTGTTCAGCAAGAATTTGATAATACAATGATCGTTCCTATACGTTTTGCACGCGAATTGCTTGGCGAGAATAAACTCGTATCCTATATTGAGATAAACGCAGCTAAGAATGTTGTTATTGATGACTTTCAGACTGAGATTGAAAAATCTTTAGGAAAGGAATTTCTGGTCAAGAACCGCAGCCAGCAAAACGAATTATTGTATAAAATTCTGAATTCTGAAAAGTGGGCCATCTTCTTGATCCTTACATTTGTTTTAATCATCGCGATCTTTAATATTATTGGATCCCTAACTATGCTGGTTATCGATAAACGAAAAGATATTGCCATTTTAACTAGCCTAGGAGCTGAAAAATCCTTGATCAGGGGCATTTTCTTTATTGAAGGAATGATGATCTCTATGTTAGGATGTTTTTTTGGAATGCTTGCCGGATTAATCTTTATCCTTCTTCAGCAACAATTTGGGTTTATTGCCATGTCGGGTGTAAATCTGATGATTGATACTTATCCGGTTGGGATCAAGCTTAGTGATTTTGTTCTTGTATTTGGAACTGTATTGCTTGTGTCTATGATTGCTTCTGCTATTTCATCTACACTGAGTGTGAAGACTTCAATCAATTTGAGGGACGATTTGTAGATTATAAATGTCAATCTGGGTCAGGCATCCTGAACAGAGTGAAATTATAAAATGCTTAGTGGGTACCACTAAGCATAAGAAACATAAAATTATTTTAGAATAATTTTTATGTCAATATTTTGTGTCTTTTGTCTTGAAACAAAAGGCACCAATGCCGAAGCGCACTTCAGCGCTGAGACCACGAAGACCTATAAAAAAACAA
>NZ_JBIKSU010000112.1:0-5110 GCF_044348475.1 Daejeonella sp.
TTTTTTGAACTGACTGTCCATACAAGTTCAACGAGAGAAATATCAGAAAGAAAGTAGAATACTTTTTCATAAAATCAAAAAGGGTTACACTTTACAAGTATAACCCTTTTACTTTGATATTGCTCCCAAGCCTGGACTCGAACCAGGGACCCTCTGATTAACAGTCAGATGCTCTAACCAGCTGAGCTACTTAGGAATTTCTGGTTATGAAACCAACTAGTGGTTTCGTCCCTTTCGGGAGTGCAATATTCGGGATTTTAAATTATTAATGCAATATTTGTGTGAAAATTTTTTAAAATAAATATGAGTTTAGTAATTATTGGTTCTGTTGCCTTCGATGCAATTGAAACTCCTTTTGGGAAAACCGACAAAATAGTGGGTGGAGCAGCCACCTACGCTAGTTTAGCAGCATCCTACTTTTATAAAAAAGTTAAAATTGTTGGAGTGGTTGGTGAAGATTTTCACCAAGAAGACATCCAAAATTTTAACGATCACGGTATTGATACTGAAGGTTTGCAGATTAAAAAAGGAGAGAAATCCTTTTTCTGGTCTGGAAAATACCATAATGATATGAACAGTCGTGATACATTGGTAACAGAATTAAATGTTCTTGGCAGCTTTGATCCGATTATTCCTGAAAACTACCAGGATTGCGAATTCCTGATGCTTGGAAATTTAACTCCACAAGTACAGCAAACAGTGATCAATCGGATAAAGAATCGCCCAAGGCTAATCGTTTTGGATACGATGAACTTCTGGATGGACATTGCACTTGATGATTTACTAGCAGTAATCAAAAATATAGATGTTTTGACTATTAATGATGCTGAAGCAAGACAATTATCGGGTGAGTATTCTTTGGTCAAAGCTGCTCATAAGATCATGGCAATGGGCCCTAAGTATCTGATCATCAAGAAAGGTGAGCATGGCGCCCTATTATTCAATGAGGATCAGATATTCTCAGCCCCTGCCCTACCTCTTGCAGACGTATTTGACCCAACTGGAGCTGGAGATACTTTTGCAGGCGGATTCATTGGATATCTAGCTCAGGTTGACACGATCAATTTCAATAATATGAAAAATGCAATCATTTACGGCTCTGCATTAGCTTCTTTCTGTGTCGAAAAATTTGGAACAGAACGTATCAAAAATCTAAGCCAAGAAGAGATTCAGGCAAGAGTTCAGCAGTTTGTGAAGTTGAGTAGTTTTGTGATAGAGAAGTAAGTTGTAGGTTATAGGTTTTAGGTTATAGGTTGTAGGTTATAGGTTGTAGGTTGTAGGTTTTAAGGGGAAAGCTGAAAGGGGAAAGCGGAAAGGGGAAAGTCAAAAGCGGAAAGCTGAAAGGGGAAAGCGGAAAGTAATAAGTTGTAGGTAATAGGTTATAAGTCAAGGGTTTTATTAAAAAGCGAAAATTGTTTATTAAATATTTATACTAACTAACTACTAACCATCTAACCAACTAACTACTAACCACCTAACCAACTCCTATCTGACAACAGACAACAGACAACTGGAACCAAGAACCAAGAGCCAAGAACAAAGACTGTTTAGTGCTAATTGATATTTTCTGCTTTTTTTCAGACTTCATTCCTCATACCTCAGACAACAGACAACAGATAACTGGAACCAAGAGCAAAGAACCAAGAACAAAGACTGTTTAGTGCTAATTGATATTTTCTGCTTCTCTCAGACCTCCTACCTCAAACTTCATACCTCATACCTCAGCCTTCATACCTCAGACAACAGATAACAGACAACAGATAACTGATAATAGCTTCCCCACTACCTTGAATTTCGCAAATACCTGATCGCTATGTGGGGCATCCTTCAGCTCATCTGTCAAATCCTGCCCTGCCCAATGTTCATAATGTTTGCCGTTTTTCCATAATCGGCTTTCGGTGACATCATAAATTATACCTTTGAATGCCACCCATATCTCAGGTTTATCCTGACCGTTTCGAAGTGCAAGGTATGATTTGCTGTATTCTGGTAAATTAATCATGCTATTGACCTTTGCTTATTCCTGAAATATTCAAACAGAAGTATATTGATTAAAAGCATAGACATGGAGTAAAAATGATCTTCAAGTGGTATGGTTCCAACTCTGAATGCCATATTCTCAGCATCGTTATACATGACAATAGGAATGGAGGTAAGAATACCATTAACAATATAAAACGGAATCAATGAAACCAGATAGGCTAAATAAAATCGGCTTAATATGCTACTCTTTATTATAAATTCGGCAAAGATTAAAACTACTGCCAGCAATCCGAAGGTAATTAATGTATACACTCTGTCGTAGTATAGCAACAACATCAAGACTGAGAATCCAAATAGAGCAGAATTAATATAGCTAGAGTAGCGCATTAAAATGTCTTTCTTGAGATAATAATTAAGACATTCATATATAAAAATACAAGCGAAAGGAACCGTAACAAAAAATAGTATCTCCTCTAGTGGAAGATTAAGCATATATACCCCTATAACGTAATCTGGATTAAAAGACCAAACTCCGTAAATAGTGAAAATATAATCCCATAAAAGAAATAAAAGTCCGGTTATGAAAAGTCCTGGAAAAATAAACTTCCAGCTCTTAAAAAACTGTACTCGCTTATCGAATGATAGTATGATCGGAAAAAAAATGGTAAGAAAATTAATCAGCAGATAAGTAAATTTCATGTTTAAAATTAAGTATTCTTATAATTTCGTACCTATTGAATGATAAAATTGTATACTAAATGATATTTACCTCACGCTCAAGCTGAATTCCAAAAACTGAACTGACACTAGCAATAATAGTAGAAGAGAAGCTTAAAATTTCATTCCCAGTAGCATTTCCGTGGTTCACTACTACCAGGGCCTGGTTTTTCCAGGTACCTGTATTACCAACCACTTTACCTTTCCAACCACAATACTCAATCAGCCAGCCTGCCGAAATCTTTACAAACCCTTCACCTGCAGGAAAATGAACAATGCCTGGAAAAGGGGACTGTAACCGGATGAATTTTGAAACTGGAATCACTGGATTCTTAAAAAAACTACCGGCATTACCAATGGTTGTTGGGTCTGGAAGTTTACTGACACGGATATGGGATATGACCTGAGATAACTCTTTAATATTGGGCTGATCAATACCGCGCTTGCTTAATTCTTGGGTTATTGCGCCATAACTCACATTTGGCTTAAATATTCCGGAAAGCTTAAAGGTAACTTCCGTGATAATAAATAATCCTTTAGCCGACGATTTAAATATGCTATCGCGATAATTGAATCTGCAATCTTGTTTATTAAATTCTTTGATTTTGCCAGTTGAAATTTCAAATGCCCGGCAGGAATGAAATACATCCTGAAGTTCAACACCGTAGGCTCCAATATTCTGCACTGGCGAGGCACCAACTGAACCAGGAATCAGACTCAGGTTTTCAATTCCAGCAAATTCATTGTCTACACAGTAATTAACCAAGTTGTTCCAAACTTCACCTGCTCCAGCTGTGACAAGAATGTCATCGCCCTGAACTTCGGCCCTTAATCCCAGAATCTTGATATGTATAACCAAACCACTGAAATTATTGGTAAACAGCACATTACTGCCTCCACCAAGAACCAATCTCGGATAATTCTTGAGCTGATCATCAGAAAACAATAATTTAAGATCATTTTCTTGCTCAATATCTACATACCGGGCCGCAATGGCTTCTACTCCAAAAGTATTCAGTGATTTAAGTGAAAAATTTTCAAGAACCTGCATATCAATGAGAAGATCTGGTAGATTGTTTAAAATATTTTTTCGAAGCCAGAAGCAATCCAAACTCTTCAGCAGGATTTTTTTCTGTTGATTTATGATGGATTTTATGTGCCCTGCGGATCCCTAGCAAATAGCTATTATCAGTTTTAAAACTCTGAAACCTATTGTGAATGAACCAGTCATGGAAAATAAAATAGATTATTCCATAAACTGTTATCCCAACACCAACCCAAAATTTAATATCCAGATCTATTCTTCCCATCCACATCAAATAAACAGAAATTATGGCAAAAAGCACGCTGAAAATATCGTTAAACTCAAACCACCCCGATCGCTGCTGGTGATGGCTTTTGTGTATGAACCACAGCGGGCCATGAAATAAATACTTATGAATAAACCAAGAAAATGACTCCATTCCTGCAAGAGTTCCAAGTATTATTGCAATGGGAAGGATTATTTGCATGATCTGTTATCTGTTGTCTGTTATCTGTTATCAGTTATCTGTTGTCTGTTATCAGTTATCTGTTGTCTGTTATCAGTTATCTGTTATCAGTAGTCTGTTATCTGTTATCAGCAAATAAGTCTATTAACAACAAAATTCAATTATTAAAACAGAATACAGCTTTGACCTTTTAGCTTTTTGCTTTGACCTTTCAGCTTTCAGCTTTGACCTTTTAGCTTTTGGCTTTTAGCTTTTTACTTATAACCTACAACTTATAACCTATAACTTTTTGCTTTAAGCTTTTCCCTTTCTACTTATAACTTATAACCTACAACTTATAACCTAAAACTTAAACATGCACTGCTCTATTATCAGTGGCAGCCATACTAGCCTCCTTGAAGGCTTCAGTATAGGTTGGATGGGCATGTGATATCCTAGAGATATCTTCTGCCGAAGCTCTGAACTCCATCGCAACAACTGCTTCTGCAATCATATCGGCAGCTCTTGGACCAATCATATGAACTCCAAGTATTTCATCGGTTACAGCATCTGCCAAGACTTTAATAAAACCATCCGAATCATTGCTTGCACGTGCTCTTCCGCTTGCTTTAAATGGAAAAGACCCAGCCTTATACTTGATTCCACTTTCTTTTAACTGTTCTTCAGTTTGACCTACACTTGCCACTTCAGGCCAGGTATATACTACTCCCGGAATTAAATTATAGTTGATGTGCGGTTTCTGACCAGCAATAACCTCGGCTACGAATGTTCCTTCATCTTCTGCCTTATGTGCTAACATTGCCCCTTTTACCACATCACCAATGGCATAAATTCCAGGAACTGAAGTTTCAAGATGTGCATTAACGGGTATCTTCTTGCCACGCTCTTCAAGGGTAATTCCTATATTTTCAAGTCCGAGA
>NZ_JBIKSU010000039.1:0-18955 GCF_044348475.1 Daejeonella sp.
AGCTGTGGTTTTCCGGAAGGCGGCATATGCTTTTTCTGCGATGATGGTAAATGTATCCTTTCCAGTAAAAGGCTTAAATTGGGTTTTCCAGCAATAAATAGTTTGCCAGATTTGCCACCCTTAAGTATTGATAGCGAATCAGTAAGTTTTAAGCTTCCTTTCAACTTCTGGTCATTATGGCAACTCACGCATTTCTCCTGTAAAATAGGCTGTATTACATGATCGTATACCTTGGCCTGCTCTAAAGGAACCAATTCAGGCTTGGTAATTGGTTCAAGAACAAAATTATCGCCGTGGGTAAGTACAGACCCAAAATGACCTGCAATGATCAAGATCAATGCTAATGAAACAGATCCTGATTTGGCAATAGGTTCTTTATACCAAGAAAAATCTCGGAGTTTAAATAAAATAGATGATAAGAAAACTGTACTTACTCCAAACCATTTATGATAAAGCAATGCATCACCATCGTATCCATCTTCTCGAGATAATATTAAACCCATCAAGACTGTGATCCCTGAAAAAAGTATTCCACTAAGAAAAAATCCTGAGGTAAACTTCTGATAAAAGCTTGTGTTAGCGTTTTCAGGTTTAAACCGAAAGAATTCCATCCCTGCAGCCAGGATAAGTAATGCAATTGGAAAATGCAGAAGTATAGGATGCATTCTGCCTATGGGTTGTACCCATTGAGGAATTACTAATTGTTGCTCAAAGATCAATAAAAAAACGATCAGAACATTGAGGCAAAAAATGACACTAACAGCATAAGCATTAAGCTTGCTTTTCATATAAACGATCTTGTAGTAAAGAAATTAAACTCTTTTAAATTTATAAGGATATACTTTGCCTGAAGCCCATTGTGCAACATACAGGTTTTCATCATCATCCACACATACATCATGTGGATGGACAAATATTTTCTCAGCTTGTGATAATGTTTGCAATTTTCCATCTTTATAAACAGGTTCTGATCCTCCAATATTAGAAACAAGTTTATTATCCTTATCCAATATTATAGTAAAACCAGATCCCACATTATCAATTTTAGCTGATCTAAATACAGCAGCGTACAAGTGATCATTTTTAATCACAGGACGGCAAACAAAAGCTCCGGGCAGTTCGATTGTACCGATTAGCTTACCGTCCATTGAGAATCGTTTAAAACAATTGCGCGTACGGTCGGTTACCAAGAGCGTTGGGCTACCTGATCTTCTATCAACAACAATTCCGTGCGCATTGTCTAGATTTTCATTCCCTTTACCTCGACCCCCGAAATAACCTTTTAATTTGCCATCATTGCTATAATGCAAGATGTATTGAGATCCATAACCGTCTGCAATGAAAAAATCACCGTTTGAATCAACTGCGACTTCTGTGGGTACAAATTCTTTTTCATTTTTATAAATACCAGCATCCATTGGAACATTAATGGTCAATACTATTTTACCGTCCATGGTAGTTTTGTAAACCTGATGCTTGGCTGTATCGGTAATATAGAGAAACTGAGTTCCATTTTCATCGGCTAAGGTTAGTCCGTGTCCACCAGGAAATTCATGCCCCCAACTATCTAACAGCTTTCCCGATTTATTATAAATAAGAATGTTGTTTTTCGTTTCATTGGTAAGCAGAATAATTCTGCCTTTTTTGTCCTGAACCATTTCATGGCAATCATTCACAGGGAATTTTGCTGAATCTAAAGTTCCCCATTTTGTATCTAGGGTGTACTTCATGTTATTATGGCCATAAATTGGGCCTTTATTGACAGCAAACAAATCTTTTGCAATAAAAAAACTTGCAGTAACACCAGCACTATTCTGAATGAATTTTCTTCTATCCATAAAATGATTTAAAAAGCTAATTATTATACTAAAATATCGTTAATTACTTTGCCTGAAACATCTGTCAAGCGGTATCTTCTACCTAAATGCTTATAAATCAATTTTTCATGATTTAAACCTAGACGATTTAAAATTGTTGCCTGGAAATCATGTACGTGAACTGGATCTTTGAGAACATTATATCCAAATTCATCAGTTTCGCCATAAGAAATACCTGGTTTTATACCCCCTCCGGCCATCCAGATACTGAAGCAACGTGGATGATGGTCACGTCCATAGTTATCGGCCGTCCATTTACCTTGGCTGTAATTTGTTCTACCAAATTCACCACCCCATATTACAAGAGTTTCATCTAATAAACCTCTTTGTTTCAAATCTGTGATCAATGCAGCTGATGCTTGATCTACATCTTTGGCTTGTGAGGCTATTTCATTAGGCAGATTACCATGATGATCCCAGCCTTGATGATATAATTGAACAAAACGGACACCATTTTCAGAAAGTTTGCGGGCAAGTAAACAATTAGCGGCAAAGGTTCCTGGAGTCATGGCATCGGTACCATAAAGTTTGATGATATCATCAGGCTCTTTTGAAAGATCCATGATTTCGGGCACTGCTGTTTGCATTCGGTAGGCCATTTCATATTGCTGGATCTTTGTACTAATCTCAGGATCTCCAAATTGCTCGTACGACAATTGATTCAATTGTGATACTTGATCAAGAAATTTTCGACGCTCGTACTTATTCATCCCATCAGGATCTTTTAAATAAAGAACAGGATCATCACCACTACTGAACTGAACACCCTGATGAATAGATTCAAGGAAACCACTTGACCATAATTTGGAATAAACACCTTGGCTATTTCCTTTACCTCTTGAAAGCAATACTGTAAAAGAAGGAAGATTCTTATTTTCGCTACCAAGGCCATAGCTTAACCAGGATCCCATACTTGGTCGGTTGCCCTGTTGTGCACCGGTTTGAAAAAAGGTTAATGCAGGATCATGATTTATGGCCTCTGTATGCATTGATCTGATCACACAAATATCATCTACAACTTTTGAAGTATAGGGCAATAGATCACTGATCCAATTTCTTGATTCTCCGTGCTGCTGGAAATTAGCAAATGAACCAACCATAGGAAAAGCAGTTTGATTGGCAGTCATTCCAGTTAGACGTTGATTCCCTCTGATTGATGAAGGCAAGTCTTGGCCCATCATTTCTCTTAACCTTGGCTTATAGTCGAAAAGTTCTAATTGAGAGGGTGCACCATTCTGAAATAGATAAATTACGCGTTTTGCCTTTGGTGCAAAATGCGGAATTCCAGGAGCTAATCCTGAATCAGAAGAATCACCACTAAAAAGGTCGGGCACTAGTAATGAGCCAAGAGCTGCACTACCAAGCCCGAGGCTGAGTCGGGAAAGAAATCGACGTCGATTAGAATTCAATCCATGTTCTAAAAAATCTTTTTGCATTAGGATCTAGTTATAGTTTCTTCCAAATTATATAGCGCAGTGATTACCTGCATCATGGCAGCTACACTATATTTATTCATTTTTTCGGGATTAGGATACTCTCCAATGGCAAGGAGTTTATCCGCACGGCTTTGCTCCTTCTTAAAAGTAACAAGTTGATCATTATAGTATTGACTCAATATTTTAACTTCATTTTCAGTAGGCTTCCTACATACAATCAATCTAAAAGCTTTTATTACTTTATCCTGAATTTTTAAAGGTTCTACATCAATTTTAGAGGCTAAAACACGAGATGCTTCAATTACCGTAGGATCGTTCATCATAATCAATGCCTGAAGCGGAGTATTGGTTTTTAATCGAACAATCTCACACTGATCTCTGTTGCTAGCATCAAAAATTCCCATAACTGGTGGTGGAACGGTACGTTTCACAAAAGTATACATACCTCTACGGTATAAATCGTCACCGTGATCTTGTCTGTAAACCCTTAAAACTCCACGGCCCGATGAGGCAGTTTCCCATAAACCACTAGGCTGATAAGGTTTTACACTAGGGCCACCGATTGTTTTAACTAACAGACCACTGCTTGATAAAACTAAATCGCGTACAAGCTCTGCTTTAATTCGATAACGAGGAGCTCTTGAAAGGAATACATTCTCAGGATCTACCTTTAACTTGTCTTTTGAAATCACTGCAGATTGTCGGTATGTTGCAGAAGAAACCATGAGTTTAACCAAACGTTTTATATCCCACCCATGGTCCATAAAATCAACAGCTAGCCAATCCAGTAATTCAGGATGCGTTGGCAGTTCGCCCTGCATACCCATATCTCCTGCAGTTTTAACTATGCCTCTACCAAATATCTCTTGCCAAAGCTGATTCACAAACACTCTAGATGTCAATGGATTTCGTTTATCAAATAACCATTTTGAAAGACCTAATCTATTTTTTGGAAGATTATTATCAAATGTCAATATTGATTTTGGGGTTCCCGCTGAAACTTCCTTGTCAGGAGCATCATAGGCACCTCGTTTTAGTATGTAGGTTTTTCTTAAAGTATCACGGTCGCCCATTACAGAAACAATCAACTTGTTTGTATCTTGCTTATTAATGAATTTCAGAATATTTTTAACTTCATCATTACTAATCTGAATCATTGGATTCTTTGCATAAGTTTCAGGACCTCCAATAGTAGATGATATTCCAACTTCCTTCACATTATTGAAAAAAGCATAAAGCTGATAATATTCCTTTTGAGAAAAAGGATCATATTTATGATCATGACATTGTGCGCATTCCATGGTCACACCAATCAATGCCTTTGAAAAGGTATTTGTTCTATCTATTACATATTGAACACGGTATTCTTCATCAACTACCCCACCTTCTTCAGTAATTTTATGATTACGGTTAAATCCAGTAGCCAAAATTTGTTCTTTGGTAGCATTAGGTATTAGGTCACCAGCTAATTGGAGGGTTATAAATTTATCATAAGATAAATTAGTATTAAATGAATTAATTACCCAATCTCGCCATGGCCATGCTGATCGGTAGCTATCATCCTGAAAACCATGTGAGTCTGCATAACGTGCAACATCTAACCAATGTAGGGCCATTTTTTCACCATAAGCAGGGCTTTTAAGCAATTGATCAACAACCCTTTCATAAGCTCCAGGATTATTGTCGGCCATAAATTGATTCATCATTGCTATTCCTGGAGGTAAACCGGTTAAATCAAGACTTAATCGTTTCAATAAATATTCTTTATCTGCTTCCTGATTGGGTTGAAGACTTTTTTGTTCCATTTTACTTAAAATAAAATGGTCAATTTCATTTTTAGCCCATTTAGTATCTTTTACTTTTGGCAAAGGAGATTTCTTTGGTCGAGTAAATGACCAGTGAGTTTCATATTTGGCACCCTGACTAATCCATTTTTCAATTAGATCAATTTCCCGAGAATTTAATTTAAGATTAGATGAAGGCGGGGGCATCAAAATAGAAGTATCCTTAGAAGAAATACGCATGAAAACCTCCGATAATTGAGGTTTCCCTGATACAATAGCATGTGCTGAAGGATTTTCTTTTAAGGCTTTAAATGCACTTTCCTCATTATCAAGTCGAAGACCAGCTTGACGTTTATTCGCATCAGGTCCATGACAAGTAAAACATTTATCTGAAAATATCGGTCTAATGTCAAAATTATAACTTACCTGATCAGGAATTTGTTCTTCAGAACTTTGAGCATCTCCAATATAATTACATGATTGAACGGTATAAAGTACTGTAATAAGTAAAAACAGAAAGTAATAGATCCTTTTTTTCATGAATTGAATAGCTTATAATGCTATGTTTAAATTATTTGTAAAGACCAATATAGTGAGACCTTTGAATTATATAAAATAAAATATTACACAACTTGAAAATTAAATTTTTTTACAAAAAATACATTTTAAAATATTGAACAATAAAACAGACTATAGGCCATTCTATATCCATTTTTAATGAAAAAACGGAATAAGATTATTTAATTGAAAAAGGTAGAGTTTATAAATGATGAGATACTAATTAACCACCGGGATTGTGCCAAATATTTATTTTTTGACCACAGCCCATATCAATAAAAAACAAAAAAGTATTTAGATTAACAAGCCATTAAAATTCTTGAAAATAATGGAATTTATATGGAAAGCTTGCATGATAAATAACCAGATTATTGTTGATTAATCTTTTAATGGTCTTTTTGTCAAACTTGATCTTAAAGTTTATCTCTGTTTTCGTAAACCTTCATGATTGCATTAATCACATCATCCATATCCTGAGTGCTTCCTAATAAAGAACCAGATCCTTCTAGAACTACCATTTCTTCATTGCAAATAAGATCACAATTGGGAAAGTTCATTTCTTCACGATAGCGCTTTAGTCTTGCAGCAGAATACATAGTCTTATATTCTTTCAGATTTAATATCTCATCTATCCATGGTTCAACATGAAACCCACGGGCAATATAGGGGCTTAAATTAATTCCTTCGGCGGCAAGAGCTTTCAAAAATTTACTCCGTTCCACATTATTAAAATGTTCTTTATGATAGCTCATTGCATATTTATAATAGCCTGAACTTTCAGTACCCTCGTATTGTTTTTGAGGAACTAGACCTTTAAAGCCTTTAAGTTTTGAACTTAAATATGCAGCATTTACATTACGTCGTTCAAATCGTTCTTTTGCTGATGACAACTGACCCATTAATATGGCGCCTTCAAACTCATTCATCCTGTATTTTGGTCCTATCGTTACATTGCTTCCTTTTCGATTGGTACCGTGATTCTGTACGGTGAAACACCTATCCATTAATTCTGCATCATTACCAATAATAGCTCCACCTTCACCGCATGAAATTTGTTTACTTGCCTGGAAACTAAAACATCCAAGATCGCCAATAGCCCCAACCTGTTTACCCTGATATCGTGCAAAATTAACCTGGCATGCATCTTCAATAACCTTAAGATTATGTTTTTTTGCTAGAGCCATGATCTTTTCCATATTACAGGGCATTCCCATGATATGAACAGGTATGATTGCTCTAGTATTTTTATTGATCCTTTTTTCAACTTCATCTGGATCCATTTGAAATGACTCGCGATCAAGATCAGCAAGTACTGGCAATGCTCTGCTAGTTAAAATAGCAGATACTGTACCAAAATCGCTGTAAGGAGAAGTAATAACTTCGTCGCCCGGACCTAAACCTAAAGCCTCAACACAGGTACTAAGTGCCTGAGTGCCAGAACCAGTACCTACACAAAAATTAGTACCTGTTAAACGTGCATATTCTTTTTCAAATGTGGCAACTGTACCTGTTGGCGACTGAATACGACTCCAAATACCACTTTTAGTGGTCTTAATAATCGATTCCATCATTTTATCATCAGCTAACATAGCTGGCCATTTAGGCCAAACTTTTGCACGAATTGGAGTTCCACCCAATAAAGCTAATTTCCCTGAAGTTCTTTTAGTATTTCCCATCACAGGAAAAATACTTGATAAAGCAGTAGCAACCGTGGTAGTGGTAACCGCTGCGATGAAATTTCTTCTGTTAAAGTCTTTAAATTCCATAGGATGTCTTTTAAAAGGCAATAATTAAAGTGCTAAAAAATAATAAAAAACCGATTGCTAGAATTCTATGATATAAAATACAGAATACATTTAATGCAATAGTTTTCGGATTGCTTTCATCAAAATCCCTTCAGCCTCAGCAGTAACCCCTGAAGCCTGTCCTGTTTCGTATCCACCTTGTGCATAAGCTACTGAATTGCCAATATATCCCATACCATAATCACCATAACCAGCCACAGCTACAAAAAGATCAGGACGCTCAGCTTTTGCTGCTAACTGATATTCAACAAATGGTTCGCCAGGAAGATGCAAAATCCTGATATTGCCCATGTTTAAACAGGCAAGATCTATCTTTTTACCTGATTGCATACGTCTTAACCAAACTAGTTTAGAAAGATTATTTGCAACAAATACAGGTGTTTCGGTTTTCATTTTTGCTTCAAGAGATTCTATACCCTGAGCTGGCTTCAATGTAACAGATTCTACATTCCACGCTATTGAACTTGCATTAACAGGCTCTTGTTTGGTTAAATCCCATGCACGTTTCATACCATCAGCAAGACGCTCGGCAAGAACCAATCTATTCTCTTTGGCCCCATCATTATACTTTCCTGCGGTAAGATTACCTCCAGCACCGTTAAAATGAATATGAAGCGCATCTGGAACTGCCAGCTGACGCATAAATCGAGCAATTCCCGGAAAATCGGGATTTGCAATTCCAGTTCTGTAATAACTTTGTGGATGGGATGCATAATAACTTAAAACAGCAACAGGCTTATTGCTATTCCAAAAACTAATCAATGATACCATTGGGTCGATTAAACCTTCAGGTTCTGCCCGTAAAGCAGCATCACGAGTTGCTGAAGTACGAGATGCTTTTGCCTTGCCATCAGGACCCAAAATACGTCGATTCGAAGCAACTTGATAAACCGGTGCTTCGCCCCTTCCTATATGAGTAAAAGGAACTGATGCACTTATTGATTTACTAATTGCTAAACCCAAACGTTTAATAAGATCTCTGGTATAAGTACCTTCAAATGCCATTGGATTTAAGCCTGCTTGCACTAATAATTTCTCTGCACCCAGGTCGGATGCAGGTGCATCGTGCTGGTGAATAGCATGAACAACCACTCTAGCGGGAATAGTTCCGGCCGCTTCAGCCATGATACGTTTAAATTCATCCTGACTATCATTACTGATACCAATCCAATCAACTGAACACAATACAATTGGCTGGCCGGAACCCAAAATTACAATGCCTTTAGCGCGAAGACCAAGATCCCAGTTGTTAATCATTGGGTCGTAGGTCAAACTACTTCCAATTGGAGGAGTAGCATCTACATCAAATGTGGCTATTTTTAGCGTGCTTTGTAATGGTTCGGCAATGCTAGAAAAAGAAGGCAAGACTAATACATAAATGATTAGAATGCGGATAATAGTCTTAGTAAAATCTATTTTCATTATTTAGTATGCTTGCAAATTGTAAATTTATAAAGGTTCAGAAGAAGACATATCAATGTATCAATTTCAATAATGATACTTTAACTTATTTCTTTGCTAATGCTCTTTTAAACATAGATTCTAAGCTTACCCTAGCACCACCATTATTCTTACTCTCATCAGCTGCTTCCATAAAAGCACACATTTCTAATGTTTCATCGGCACTTACAGGCGGAATACCTGTTTCAAAGAATTCAATGATCTTTACAAGAAGTGGATCATATCCGCCATAGCTTCCGATAGTAGAAACACCCTTTTCGCCATAAACTGTCCCACCATAATCCTGTTTACCTTGGTGTATACCTCTAAAAGAACCAATACGATTATCCTCCCAAGTACCTACAACAACATCTGCACTATCAGAACTTACGCGAACAACAGATTTACACCCTTTTCCCATTACCGTATATAAAGTTTCAACACCATGTATACCATACCAGAACAAATCAGGATGAGTGCTTTCAAAATGACATGGACTATATGTCTCTGCACCAAGAACTTTACCTATTTTTCCATTAGCTATTTCTTGTGCCCCTGGTGTAAATCTTAAGGATGAAGCAGAAAATACAGGAACTTTGTACTTCTCAGCAGCTTTAAATATAGCCATAGCATCAGCTAATGATGCAGCAATCGGTTTATCTATAAAAACCCGCTTCCCTGATTTAAAAACTTCTATAGCTTGTTCAAGATGCAAGCGACCATCATTTGTTTCTAGCAAAACAACATCAACCTTTTTCAATAAGTCTTTAATTGAATCAACAATCTCCACACCTAGTTTTTTAACATCCTCTATATAGCCAGGAATTCTGTCTGCACTTGATTTAATAGATTTACTTCCATAAGGATATGCTGCAATAACTTTATATCCTGCATATTTATTTCCTACCGCTGAATTGTTTAAGGCCTTAGCAAAAGCTATACTGTGAGATGTGTCAAGACCTATAATTCCAACACGTTTCTGTTCTTGGTTAATACTTTTTCCAAAAGAGTTCAAAGACCCAGATAGCCCAATTCCTATTCCTGCAATTGCAGCAGAGTGAATAAATTTGCGACGATTATATTCTTGTTTCATATGATAATAAATTAAATGTTCTATACGTTTACGTACCCGAATATAGTGATGATTTAACTAATGTTATTAAATAAAAAGAGTAAAAAATAAAATCAAAACAATTGAGAAAAAAAAGAATCGGTACACTATTAAAAATACACAGAAATAGAGAAATAATTAATTTCTGTAAAAGGCTGAATTTTCTTTAGTAAGAATGTCAATTGGCATAAAATATATTTTTTCTACAGTAGAGCCAAATGCCAAATGTTGGTAAAGTGATATTAAACCCCTGTATCCTTGCTGTTTAGGTTTCTGACAAACCAGAAAATCAATAATACCCCTATCCATATAGTCTATATTTTCTTTAAGAAAATCGTAACCAATCAGAATAACATCTTGATGAGTTTGCTCAATAAAATGGGCTACTTTTGATACTCTTGAATTTGTAACAAATACAACCTTAATACGAGTATGCTCATCAAAAGCCTTGGTAAGATCTCTTTCAATTGATTTTATATCAGTGTCTTTAATATCTAGTTTTATTATATTCCCAGTTTTATTATAATCTTGATAATAGGCTCTAAAGCCTTCCTCTTTTTTTAACAAATGATGTTGATTATCAATCTCTCTAGAGATATTCACGATCAAAATTTGCTCACTTTCTTTAATCAGATAACTAATCAGGTGTGCACCCAAATAACCACTATGGTATAAATTAGGACCTATATAGCTTAAACTTCCATCATTCGGCAAATCAGAGTCAATTAATACATAAGGTATATTCAGCTCTTTACATTGATCTGTAAAAGTGATTGATTCTTCTATAAATGATGGAGCAAGTAAAATACCATCTGGTTTAGAATCAAGCATAATTTTTGTCTGCTCAACAAACGAACTTTTTAGGTTCTGATCGTAAAAGTATTTATCTACAATGATTCCAAACTGCTTTATTTCTTCATCAGCCTGTTCAATACCTTTTAAAGGAGCATCCCAAAAGCTGGTTTCTTTTGAAATTTCAGGAATTAGAGTAGCCAACCGTAGTGTTTTTCGAGAAGCGAGTCTTTGGGCTAATAAATTTGGCTTGTAATTTAGCTCATCAATGATCTGAGTAATTTTTTCTTTAGTTTGTTTAGAAACACCTTTTCTGTTATGAAGAACCCTATCTACCGTGGCAATAGAAACATTTGCCCTTCTAGCAATTTCTTTGACTCCCGTTAGCTCAGTAATTTTTTTTTTCATAACAACCCTTGATTACAAAATCGCCTATTTATTACACAATAATAAGGCATATCTACGGTTTTTCATAATTAAGAACGTTGTAAATGATGATATTCATGATAATAATTGATTTATAACAAACTAATTTAACTACAAAGACAGTAACAAAATGTATTTTGATTTTTAATACTATTAAACATGCTATCTAGGCTCATTTTTGTGCATTAAGGTTTTAATTTTAGATTAATATGTAACCTAAAAAATTTCTTTACTACAAAATAACCATTCCTTAAAAATTTAGATTAGATGATAATTATATACTAATAATACTTAAATTCGTTAACGTACCCGCTAAGTTCAGATAATCTTAAATTGCATTGATAAAAATTAAATATGAAACCATTGCACTTCCTACCGGTTTTACTGCTTATACCATTTACATTCTCGAATGATAAATATCAGTCAATTGAATACTCTAAAAATATTGCTCAGAAAAATGAGCTTGCATTAATAACTATAAGTAGAGCCAGGGCAGATGAATTATTGTCAAAATTACCAGTAACTGATCCATGGCTTGTACGACAAGACGGTAGTGCATTAGCTTGGGGCGAAGCTGCAACATTAGAAACTCTAGTTGACCTTTATGAAGCTACAGATGATCCTTCTTATTTAAAGGAAGTAGCCAGACGTGGTGATCGCTTACTTAACCATCGTGATGATAAACGAGGAATCGCAGATGGTTCAGGAAAAATTAGGCCAGCCTGGAGTATGGGTCTGAAATATGTAGTTGCAAAAGAAGATTTATTAGATACAGCAGGAAAAATAATTGGAACCATACGCTCTACTCCTTACGCGAATAATGATCTTACAAAAATTGTATTGAAACAAGATTCTAAAACAGGACGTTTTAAACTAAAAATTAGCAATTCATTTTGGAAAAGAAATGAAAGCTTTTCGGATCTTAGTTTCGATCCTAAAGATGAACGTTTCATAGAAACTATTGTCAATGATCCAATGTCGCCCTATTCAACACGTCCAGGAGATTATTCTGATGTTAAATCTAACCTGATCAGGATAAAAATGACAGATTCCAGCATACCTGTTACTCAAAGTTTTACATTAAAATCTATACCATTAGCCTATACCGGATATTTAGGAATAATCTATAATCCGATGCTTAGAATGGCAGAGTTAGCAAAATCAAAACCTGAATTAGCAAATCTTATACCTGCAGCTAATCGATTTATAAAGGCAGCTGAAGAATCTTACAAGGATGCTAATGCACGATTATGGCGCAATGGCCCAAATAAAGACGAAGGCTATTATTTAACCTGTGAAAGAGGTGAATCTTTTCCTGCCGACAATGTAGGTCAGCCAATTAATTTCTTAGCAATGCATACCACTACGCAGCTGGCATTATTTCGGCTGACTGGTAAAAAAGAATATCGCACACGCTCAGAAAAAATGTCGCAACTTCTAAAAAATAGGCTAAAATACAATCAGGACCAAGATCTTTATGTTTGGACTTACTGGTATGAGCCTATGACTACTGTAGGATGGAAACCGGAAGATAAATTATCATCGAATGTGATGTTTTATAAAGGCGCAGCAAATATGGAGGATAGCTCGCATGGCGTACTTGATATTGCAATGGTGATGGCTGCTCATCGAGAAAATATGGTTTTCACAAAACAAGATGTTATGCGTTTTTCAAATACCCTTCTAAAAAATATACTTCTTCCTAACAGAACTGGAATTAGGAGAGCAGTAGATGGTAAAGGCGAAGATCATGCAGCTTACTTCCCTATTTTACATGGTTGGCTTGAACTTGCAGCTGCTAATCCGGAAGTTTATAAAGAAATCCGTAATACCTATCTAATACGTGGAGAAGAAAATTTAGCTTTTACAGCTGAATTATTGCGCTGGGAACGCAAATTGAAAACAATTAATTAATAGAGAAAGAAAAACAATTTATAAATTCTGATATATGTCAAATAAAAACAATTCTAGACGTGAATTTTTAAAAAAAACTTCGTTAGGAGGTCTTGGAACAGCATTAGGCGTTAGTGTTGCTATTCCAACTTTGGCTTCATTAAACACCGATGAGCATTCAGTAAGTGCAGAAAAATTACGTGTTAAGCCGAGATATCATCGATGGCATGTAAATCAAGGAGCTGAATGGCTGGAAAAAAATACTGGCCATGCAAATCTTGATTGGAATATTCCGGTTTCTCAATGTGCATTAGTACTGCTTGATGTATGGAGTAAACATTACCTAAAAGAACCTGAAGATCGTGCTGAAAAGATCATAAATGAAAAGTATATTCCACTGTTAAAGAAATGTCGTGAGTCAGGAATGACCATAATTCATGCTCCTTCGCCAGAGGTTGCCGTAAAGCATTCCAACTGGGTAAAGCTTATCTCTGAAGCTGAATTGTTTCCAGTACGTGATACTTGGCCTCCAAAAGAATTTCGCGGATTGAATGGAGCTTATAAAGCATTCAAAAGGCCTTTTGAACCAAGAGAAGTAGAAATTCAAGCCATGGTTAAACCACATCAGTTTCACCCTATCGCAGCACCAGTAAATAACGAAGCTGTTATTGCTACCGGAGAAGAACTGCATCGTTATTGCAAGCAAAAAGGTATACTTTTTCTATTTTTTGCTGGCTTTAATACCAATGCATGTATGATTACCCGCGATTATGGAGCCTTACAAATGAATACCAGAGGTTACCAGGTTAGTGTTCTACGCGACTGTACCACAGGAATGGAAAACAAAGAAACCCAAGCTAAACTATTACAAACTAACGGGGCTCTATTATTTTTTGAAATGTTCGGGCAATACACTGTAACTTCTGATGAAATAATAAATGGTTTTTCTGAAAAAGCCTAATCAATTTTGAGTATTGAGTATTGGGTATTGCGTATTGAGTATTGAGTATTGCTTATAGCGTATTGAGATAAATTCTGCTTCATTTCAAACTAGTACCTTCACCTCTGATCTCATACCTCCTACTTCATACCTCAGACAACTGACAACAGACAACAGACAACTGATAACTGACAACATTTTTAAGTATTGAGTATTGCGTATAGCGTATTGAGATAGATTCTACTTCATTTCAAACTAGTACCTTCTACCTCAGACCTCCTACCTCGTACTTCATAATTCAGACAACAGACAACAGATAACTGATAACTGATAACAGACAACACACAATCCATTTTTAAGTATTGAGTATTGCGTATAGCGTATTGAGATAGATTCTGCTTCATTTCAAACTAGTACCTTCACCTCAGACCTCCTACCTCCTACTTCATACCTCAGACAACAGACAACAGATAACTGATAACTGATAACGGACAACAGACAACACCACTACCAATCCTTTGGAAGTCTCAACGACCACACATCATTGACCAATGGCGGTGTCATTCCTCCTGCAATCCATATTTTATCCTGAAAAAGAAAAACTGATGATTCATGACGTTCTTTCCAAACTTTATCTGACTTGTATTCTTCCCAAGTTTTTCCATCTTTAGAAAACCAAACATCCCGATGGTTTTTATACGGATTATTTGACCATCCACCCATTACCCAAATTCTGTTACGATAAACAACTGAATTGAACCATAAACGCTCGTGCCATGGTGCTTTTGAGATTTCTTTCACCCAATTAATGCCATCTTCAGAGCTCCATACATCATTCAAAGCATGATATTCTGGAACATAATTACCTCCACCAAAAACATAGATCTTGTTATTTAGAACTGCAGCCTGATGATAGGCACGTGCTGACCAACCTGCGTTTGCTGTTGCCAATTTCCAATCCTTACCATTTGAAGAATACCAAACATCATTTTTCAGGCTGTTATTGTCACCAAAGTAATAATTTTCAGTACCGCCCAAAATCCATATTTTACCTTTAAACTCAACTATTGCTGATGCTATTCTTGGAGTCCAGGCAGCCTTGTCTGTTTCTGATTTCCATTTAATGCCATCAGTTGAAGACCACACTTTATTACTTGCTGAATGCCCCTCTAAACGGCCATTATACCATCCACCCATCATCCACATTTTATTTTTAAAAACGATAGACATGGATAAATCGCTATGAATCCATGGTGCAGCATTGTTAATTAACTTCCAGTTTTTACCATCGTTCGAATTCCACACATCGCGCGGTGGTGCCTCTTTCGAATTAAACCAACCTCCAAAAATCCAAAGCTGATTTTTATAAACCAGTTCTGCTTGAGAATCTCTGGCTTGCCAGGCTACTGAAGGGCTTTGCAGAATCCAGTCAGGATTTTGTTGTGCAAAAGCAACCGTTCTATATAATCCAATAATTAAAGCAAGAATCAAAAATTTTCTCATGTAAATAATGGAATTAATCTAAATATTATAAGCCTAGCATCCTCTTTGCATTTCCTGATCTCAGTAATTCTTTGGTATTTTCATCAGCTTCAATAGGAAGAAGAGATTCTATACGTAACAATCCGGTCAGGTAATCAAGAATTGGTGAATGCGTTCCGAATGCAAACTTATCCTCACCAAATTGCTTCAAAAAATCAGCCATATTGGTAATAGCCCTGCCTGATGTATCGAATAAAAGATTGGTCTTTTTAATTAAACTTAGCTCTTCTGCATCTAGTTTTACTGCATTCGCAAAATTCAGAATGATATACTTTGCATCTGGAACAGCATTTACAATTGGTAAGATATTTTTCAAATTCCATTCTCTGATTACATTGTTCTTCACATAGGCTGTATCCATCCAGGAACGCTGCCTGGTATCCTCCATACGGAAATTAAACACCACCGGCAAACCATAATCCCTAACCCGCTTAACCAATTCAATACAAGCTGGATCAAGAATTTCATAATCGTGGTAGCTGGGATAAAGTCTAACCCCTTTAAAACCGTATGTTTTTATACAGATTTCTAGATCATCTTGCCAGCCGGCATAAATGGGATTAATGACGGCATAAGGAATAAAGCGGTCTTTAAACTTTCGATTTGATTGGATTTGTTCGAATAACTCTTCATTTGAGGATTGGGTATTTTTATAAAAAATACCATTCAGATTACTAATCACTGAAAGATCCACACCAAATTTATTCATCCTTGCGTATAATGCATCGCAAGTATTATACTTTAGCTGTTGGAATGGCCAATTTCCAACATATGCATTAATATCAATCAACATTTCTTCCTGATTTTCTTAAAATTTCATTATAATTATTAAAAAACACTTTCTTTTTCTGGTTTTCTGTTAGGTTAGAAGCCAAAATCTTGCCCACACTCTGATAATAACAATTATCAGAGCCAAAAAACAACCTGTCTTCGCCTAATAATTTCATAGCAGAGTCAATCATATTTTCTGGATTATAGCTTCCTGATGTATCTACATAGATATTGGGATAATGAACAAATGATTTACAGGCGTATTCCCAGTCGCCACCGCCGCCAATATGAGCGTATTGAAACATAGCTTCTGGATATCTTTTAGCAATGTCAACAAAATCATCAGGTATAGAAGTATTAGGCCGTATACCGACATCGTACTTCATTCTGTAACCACCAAGACCAAGTTGTGCATATGCGTGCATATGAATGATCATTTTAAGATCAATCATTTTTTCAATAATTGGATAAAATAGCGGATCATTGATCTTTAATTGGGTATATACTTTTAATCCAACCATACCAAGATCTACGCAGCGTTTAATTTCTTCAAGTGACTCTTTTTGAAAAATGGCATTGGCGGTAAATTGACCAATGAGCCGATCTGGATATTGTTTCATACACTTAATCATTAAATCATTATAGGATCTAAATTCTTGAGGTGTTCCCTCTCCACGGTAAGCTGGAAGAGAAATAAACATTTTATCTATTCCAAGACGATCAGCGAATGCGATATTCCCTTCAGGACCACCATCAAATAAATAGGCATGAACATGCGAATCAAGTTTTCTGTACTTCATTACATCATTCATCAGGTTATATGTTAATGCTTCTTTATCAGATGAATATGATTCAGCATTAGTATCATGCATTCCCAAAACACGATCAGACATCAAAATTCCAGCTGCAGAAAGTGCAGTAGCGGTTACAAATTTTCTTCGATTAATATAATTTGACATATTGTTTTTAACGAAATTTAAATTAGTAAACCTAAGTTAAGATATTTATACGGTTAGGTACACGAGATTAATTATTTTATGCAATTCAATACTCTTCATTAAACACTACTGATTCGTATAATTTTGCAATTAAAAAAAAATAATAAATTGGTTTTTACAGCGAATTATTTTTAGTGAAATTGACAAGATAAAAGAAAATGAATTTGTCTTAATAGTTTTAAAATAATGAGCATAAATACCATATAAAAAATATAGAAAAAGCGCAATTATTTAGCATTAATATGTATAATTGAGTATTAAAAGCATCCATCTATATCCGACAATAAATCCATAAAAAAACATGACAAAAATTACAGAACAAGTATCCAATTACAGTCATTTAGATAAAATGTCGGTTGAAGAACTTACTAGAAACTTAAATAAGGAAGATCAGTCAGTACCATTCGCTATAGAAAAGGCTTTACCGCAGTTAAATACCTTAATTAATACGATTGTAGGTAAACTAGAAAATGAAGGTCGATTATTTTATGTTGGTGCAGGCAGTGGTGGACGATTATCTGTTTTAGACGTGATTGAATTACCAACCACTTATGGGGTTTCACCCGATCTTTTCAATGTAATACTTGCAGGAGGAAAAGAGCATTTGATTGAAGCCAAAGAAGAAAAAGAAGATGATATCCATGCTGCATGGACCATGCTACAGGATAAGAATGTATCATCTAAAGATATTGTTATAGGCATTTCTGCAAGTGGCACTACCCCATTTGTTTTATCAGCATTAATAGCATGTAAAAAACATCAAATCAGTACAGGATGTATCGTTAGTAACCCGGAATCTCCAATTGCAGCACAAGCAGATATCCCTGTAGAAGTAATTACGGGGCCTGAATTTGTTACAGGTAGTACACGGATGAAATGCGGTACCGCACAAAAAATAATCTTTGATATGATCAGTACAACAACAATGATCAAACTAGGACGCGTTCTTGATAATCAAATGGTTAATGTTAAACTCATCAATGATAAAATTGTTGACCGTGCAGTTAAAATGTTAATGAAACATTCCGGTTTAGAAGATTATAATCAGGCAAAGAAACTTTTACTTGAACATGGAAGTGTGAAAGAGGCTTTAGATATTTTTAATTTAGAGAAATAGAATAATCAGAATTCTAATAAAATCTATACAGTTCTCCATTCGCTAAAACTATCCTATATTCTGTAAAGTCTTTCTCAACAAAAATGTTGGAAATTTCATCTGGAAATTGAATTTTGCTATCAATTTGCCCATTTTCGGTAATTTTAAATAGCTGGCCGTTTGTTGTTGCGGCCAAATAAAAAGTCGTATTAGATTGCCTATATCCTGCAACTTTAAGTACTCGATCTGGAAGTGTATTCCGAATAATCGTTTGACCGAGTTCATCTAGAACATAAAACTGAAATCCTTCTGTGCCAACAAGAATTTCGAGCTTGCCATCACTATTGAAATCGCCATGACGGATATCATTAACCTCCCCTCCCACATTGCTAGTCCAATATTCCTTTAATTTATCCTTAAAACCTATCATACGAACCTCACTTTGCTTGGTACCTAATAAAACCGTTGGCCGTATAACCTTAGAAT
>NZ_JBIKSU010000114.1:0-4963 GCF_044348475.1 Daejeonella sp.
GCAGGAACAGCTACCAAATTAGCAAGCCCAAGAACCATCAATGGGGTTGCCTTTGATGGTACTGCGAATATAACCGTAACTGCAGATGCAGGAACTTTAGCAGGCACTACCTTGAAATCAACCGTTACAGGTTCTGGTTTAACGAGTGTAGGAACATTAGCAAACTTAACAGTTACCAATCCAATAGTAGGAAGTATAACAGGTAATGCAGCAACGGCAACTACAGCTAGCGCTGTTACGACCAATGCGAATTTAACAGGCGATGTGACTAGTGTTGGTAATGCTACAACGATTGCTAATAATGCAGTTACAACTGCAAAAATTGCAGATGTAGCAATCACTAATGCAAAAATTGCAGATGTAGCAGCAACAAAAATTACAGGAACCTTAGCTGTAGCCAATGGAGGAACAGGAGCTTCAACAAATGCTGCGGCAAGAACGAATTTAGGATTAGGAAATGTAAATAATACACCAGATTTATTAAAGCCAATCAGTGTAGAAACACAAGCAGCATTGGATTTAAAAGCGAATACAGAAACAGCAAATTTCACAAAAGACATCACTGTTAATGGTGTAAATATTGGGAGAGGGAATGGCAATAATATAACTAATACTATAATTGGGAAGCAAGCATTAACTAGTAACACTACAGGTGATAGCAATGTTGCAATTGGTTATGAAGCACTTTCTAAAAATATAGCAGGTGGGCGAAACAATGCAATTGGGACTAGTGCTCTTTTAAATAATACTACAGGAATTGAAAATACAGCGATTGGGATGAGTGCTCTAACAAATAACACTGTCGGGAACAGAAACTTAGCAATTGGACAACAGACACTTTTCACCAACACAGAAGGTGTAAAAAACGTCGCACTTGGATATCAACCGCTTTATAGTAACACTATAGGATCAAACAACAATGCAATTGGTGATTGGGCACTTTATCAAAATACCACTGGCAATGATAACACAGGCGTAGGAAGCCTTTCTGGTAAAGGAATTTCGACAGGAAGTCAAAATACAATGATTGGTGCTCTTGCTGATGTTGCTTCAGGGGCAGGAGCATTAACCAATGCTACCGCGCTAGGCTATGGAGCTAAGGTTGCAACAAGTAATACCATTCAATTGGGAAATACTGATGTAACGAATATTAAAACCAGCGGTACCATTACAGCAGGTGCTGTTACTTATCCAAAAGTAGATGGTGTAAATGGTCAAGTGTTAAGTACAAATGGAAGTGGAACACTTGCTTGGACTACACCTGCTGGTCTACTTGATCAAGCTAACAACAGTATAATCTTAAATGCTACTGGCTCCAGTTTGAATGCAACAAATAGTGGTTTATTTATTAAGCCGATTCGTATTCACAATTCTATTACAAGCGCACCACTGGAATATAATAATACAACAGGAGAAGTTACATATAATTCAACCAAAACCTTCGTTATAAATCACCCTACAAAACCAGCAAATTATTTAGTACATGCTGCTATAGAGGGTCCTGAAGCGGGCGTATATTATAGAGGTGAAGCGAAGATTGAAAATAATAAGTTCGTAAAAGTCTCATTACCTGATTATGTTTCTGCTTTTGCAAACAATTTTACGATTCAAATAACCCAAATATATGAGGATACCCAAGATGAAAATATAGTTTTAAAGACATCACGCATAAAGGATAACTCTTTTAATGTGTACGGGAAAAATTCCAGTTTTTATTGGGTGGTATATGGACAAAGAGGTTCGGTAGTAGTAGAACCTAACAAATCAGAAGTAGAGTTAAGAGGCGATGGACCATATAAATACTTGATAACTAAATAGTAGCCATATCGCCACAGAACTAATCGTTTTTTACAATAAATTATCTTGGATGATGAATCTATAAAATTGGCCAAGAATTGAGATCAACTTTTGACTTCGTTTAAATTTAAACGAAGTTTAATTTCGTCTGAAAATCTTTCTCGTGCTACCTGTTTTGCTACCACTCCCGTAAAATAAAAGAATCCACCCTTTTGAGGTGGATTCTGGTGGTCCCACTAGTTATTCAAATTTAAAGATTTTGAAAACACTCGCTTAGTTTTGACCTAAATCAGTCGACTTTATGCTGACGATTTACAGTTTAGAAAAAGTTTATAAACTTTATAAAAAAGGGATACAGTACTAAAACCGCATCCCTCTAGATTTTATCCCAATAACGACAAAAGGATAAGCTAAGATAGTACTAATACTTGCACGTAAAAGTCTAAAATGTGATACCTTTTGTGATACCCTTTTTATTTTTAGCAGTAAAAAGCCCATTAAAACTATATTTAAAGCTATTTACTTAAAAACAATGCGGAGAGGGTGGGATTCGAACCCACGGTACCATTGCTAGTACACGAACTTTCCAAGCTCGCTCGTTCGGCCACTCTGACACCTCTCCAATTTAATTTGGGCCTTGTTATTATCTTATATCAATTCCAAGCTCGCTAGGCCACTCTCCAAAGGAGTCCTTCGGACAGACACCTCTCCAATTTATTGGGCCTTATTATATTCTTTTCTACTAATTGCTGGTTGGTATGTTTGACTGACACCTCTCCAATGCTTGTCCTTTCCTTTCAGAAGGGATGCAAAAGTATCAAAATTCTGTAAACATTGCAGGCTTTTTAAAATAATAGCGGTTTAGAATCGTTTGCCTGGGCCGTTATTGCTGAAATTTCAATATGTTTGCAGTATATATTAAAACCCAAAGATTTCAGGAATTAATGCTGAGTCTCGACGAGATCAAAAAACCCATAGCCGGAGAACTGGACACCTTTGAAGGGAAGTTCAAATCTTCCATGCAAAGCTCTGTCCCGCTACTAGATCGCATAACACATTATATTGTTAAACGTAAAGGCAAGCAGATTCGTCCCATGTTTGTATTCTTTTCTGCCAGTCTATGCGGAGGCATTACCGATGCTACCTATCGGGGTGCAGCACTCGTAGAATTATTGCATACCGCCACCTTGGTTCATGATGATGTGGTGGATAATTCATACCAAAGGCGAGGTTTTTTTTCTGTGAATGCATTATGGAAAAATAAGATCGCGGTTCTGGTCGGTGACTTCCTATTATCCAAAGGTTTGCTGCTGTCGATCAATAACGGCGACTTTGGTTTGCTGAAGCTAGTTTCAAATGCGGTGAAGCAGATGAGTGAGGGCGAATTATTGCAGATTGAGAAGGCTCGCCGCTTAGATATTAATGAAGAGGTGTATTATGAGGTGATCCGTCAAAAGACCGCTTCGCTAATTGCTTCATGCTGTGCATGTGGTGCCGCTTCTGCAGGTGCCAATGAGGAGATAGTTGAGAAAATGCGACTTTTTGGTGAAAAGGTGGGCATCGCCTTCCAGATCAAAGATGACCTGTTTGACTTTGGGACAGATGATATTGGGAAACCATTGGGAATTGATATCAAGGAGAAAAAAATTACCTTGCCCTTAATTTATGCCTTGAATAAGTCGGGAAGCGCTGAAAAAAAGAGAATTATTAATCTGGTTAAGAATCATAATGAGGAATCTGAAAAGGTTTCTGAGATCATCAATTTTGTTCGCAATAGCGGAGGGATGGATTATGCTAGATCTCAGATGGAGATGTATCAAAATGAAGCTTTTGTTATCTTAAATGAATTTCCGGAACATGAGTCACGAAAGGCCCTCGAAAAACTGGTCCGATTTACCACTGAACGTAAAAAATAAAAATGTCTAACGAATACCTGTTTTTTGCCAGCTTTCTGCTGTTTATTGTCTTAATGCTTTCTATTGATCTCGGCCTGTTTAATAAAAAGGCCCATAAAGTAAGCATGAAAGAAGCTGCTGTGATGAGCTTCATCTGGGTGAGCTTTGCACTGGGTTTTTACTTTTTACTGATTACCAATGGTGAGATATTGCATGGGATTAGCAATTTTGCACAGCTGCAGGAGTTTACCACCAAAAATCTTCATAATATCAGGCTTAACCCCGGTAATTATGCAGAGAGCCTAACTATCTATAATCAGAATCTGGGATTGGAGTTTATCACCGGGTATGTTATTGAATATGCACTTTCTGTAGATAATATCTTTGTGATGGTGCTGATTTTCACTGCTTTTAATGTGGATGAGAAATACTACCACCGGGTGCTTTTCTGGGGCATTATTGGTGCGGTATTCATGCGTTTTATGTTTATTTTTCTGGGTTCTACGCTGATCAATGAATTTGGCTGGATTATGTATATTTTCGGAGCCTTCCTGATTTATACCGGAATTGGGATGTTCATTAGCAAAGACGAGGAGGAGGAGATCGATACGGAGAATCATAAGGTGGTTCGTTTTGCTTCCAAACACTTTTCTGTATACCCTGAGTACGTAGGGAATAAGTTTTTTATCAAGGTAGATGGTGCTAAGATGGTTACCCCACTATTTATTGTGCTGCTGATTGTAGAGTTCACCGATCTGATTTTTGCGGTAGATTCAATTCCGGCAATCTTTGCAGTAACCAAAGACCCATATATTGTCTTTTTCTCTAATATTTTTGCCATCCTGGGATTACGTTCTATGTTCTTCCTCTTGGTTAATGTGATTCATAAATTCCATTACCTGAAGGTGGGATTAGCCTTTTTGCTGGTCTTTATCGGAGTAAAAATGCTGGCTCATCACTGGCTGAGCCTATGGGGCTTTACAACCATGCATTCTTTGTTTGTGATATTATTTATCCTTACTACGAGTATTGTGGCTTCGTTGGTGTTTCCAAAGAAGAACTGAGGCAGGAGGTCGGAGGTCTGAGTTGTTTAAATTCATTCATTTTTTAGGCGCTATGCACCTGTCATCCTGAACGGAGTGAAGGAACTTAGTTTTATTAAAGCAAATTTTTATTCGTTTTCACGAAGGTCCCTCACCTGCTAAAGGGCAGGGTTCGGGATGACATTGGATTTAAATTTGGAATTTATTTTTTTAGGCGCTATGCACCTG
>NZ_JBIKSU010000040.1:0-18770 GCF_044348475.1 Daejeonella sp.
GCATCGCGCCTTTTGCCTCGTTTTTTGATTCCCGTTTTGTTTGGGACTGCAAAGGTAGAAATACTTTCCACTCTGCCAAAAATTATTTGAAGTTTTTTTGATCGGCAGCACTCTAAATCAATGCCCCCGCTCAACCTCCTAATACAACCCTAAACACAAACAACAACAACACATCCCTTTTTGTGCGGGTTGCAAAGGTAGCAAAATAAACCACAGCACACAACAGATTAGCACTTTTCTTTATACCCAAACCCTAACTGCCTGGAACTGAATACGAAAAATGTTCTAGCAAAGTGGTTGCCAGTTATCTGTTGTCGGTTGTCTGAGGTAGGAGGTAGGAGGTCTGAGGTCTGAAAGAAGCAGAAATTTTCAAATTAGCCTTAAAAGTCTTGGTTCTTGGTTCCTGGTTCTTGGTTCTGTTGTCAGTTGTCTGTTATCTGAGGTATGAGGTCTGAGGTCTGAAAGAAGCAGAAATTTTCAAATTAGCCCTAAAAGTCTTGGTTCTTGGTTCTTGGTTCTTGATAATCAGGAGTAAATGCCTTTTCAAATAAAAACCGATTGTTAAAATCTGTTAAAATTGTGGCAGAAATAAAGTAAAGAAATACATTCGCAGCTATATACAGGTCAAGAAACATATATTAGTCATAAATATAATTGATGTTTTACCGATTTACATTATCTTTGCAGAATGTTTAAAAACAAGCTTAAATTAACCCTAAGCATATTACTACTAGTGATAGTTGCATTTGCAGGCTGCAAAAGCAAATATGAAAAATTACTAGCAAGCAGCGATACGGCCAAAAAATACCGTGAAGCTGTACGTTTGTACGATAAAAAAGACTACAGTAAAGCCTTGGGTTTATTTGATGTACTAGTTCAAAAATATCGCGGAACTGCAGAAGCTGAAGATCTTTCCTATTATTTTGCATACACTAATTATAAGCTTAGAGACTATACAACGGCCAGATACCATTTTAAAACATTTGCTGATACCTATGCCTCCAGTGCAAAAGCTGAAGAATGTCGATTTATGTCAGCCTATTGTTTTTACCTTGAATCACCAGTTTTTTCTTTGGATCAGGAAAATACAATCAAAGCCATTGAGTCATTACAACTATTCATTAACCTGCACCCTAAAAGTGAGCGTGTAGCTGAAGCCAGTAAATTAATAAGCAATCTGCGCGATAAATTGGAAATAAAATCTTATGCCAATGCGAAGCTTTTTCTAGATATCGGCGACTATAAATCAGCAGTTATCGCATTTAGAAATTCAGCCAGCGATTTCCCTGACACTAAATATGCTGAGGAAATGGAATTTTTAACAATTAAAGCCCAAGCAATGTATGCTAAGGCTAGTTTAGAAGTAAAACAAGAAGTTCGTTACACTGAAGCCATTAACTTATTTACTGAGTTTGCAAAGAACTATCCATCTAGTAAATATTTAAAAGACGGCGAAGAAATAAAGAAGAATTCTGAAAAATCCATTTTGGAAGTAAGAAAGCTAATTGCCATGCAGGAAGCTGAAATGAAAATATTACAAGACAAAGCAAAAGCTGCAGAAGCAGCAACAAAAGCAAAGTCTGTAGAAGCCACAAAAAACGAAGAAACTAAAAACAAATAAAATGAGTACTACTAAGCCAGTTATTCCAAACAGCACAGTTACACGTGATGTTCGCGAGTTAGATAAAACAACCGACAATATATACGAGTCAATTGTTATCATAAGCAAACGCGCTAACCAAATTGCTAGCAACCTGAAGGAAGAACTTCATGGTAAACTAGCTGAATTTGCATCTTCAAATGACAATTTAGAGGAAGTATTCGAAAATCGTGAGCAAATTGAAATCTCAAAACATTATGAGCGTATGCCTAAGCCATCGTTGATTGCAGTTGATGAGTTTTTACACAATAAGGTTTATTACCGCAATCCTTCTAAAGAGCAAAACTAAAGCATAGGTGCATAGTGCTTATGGCACTATGCCCAATGCAAGCTTTCAGATGGGTAGACTCCATGCCCTATGCTTACAAATAAAAATATTTTACTTGGTGTCTGCGGAAGTATAGCTAGCTATAAATCTGCTTCTTTAACACGACTACTAATTAAGGCCGGTGCAAATGTCAAGATTGTTATGACCAGCGATGCCTGTAATTTCATAACACCTTTAACTTTATCAACCCTATCAAAAAATCTTGTTCTAACAGAATATTTCGATCCGAAAACCGGAAGCTGGAATAATCATGTAGAACTGGGCCTTTGGGCAGATATCCTTATTATTGCTCCTGCCACTGCAAATACACTGGCTAAATTTGCTAATGGCTTATGCGACAATCTATTATCTGCGGTTTATCTCTCAGCTAAATGTCCAGTTTACTTGGCCCCTGCTATGGACCTGGATATGTGGAAACATCCGGCTACACAGAAAAATATCGGTTCCTTGATCAGCAATGGCAACTTCATGATAAAACCTGCATATGGTGAATTGGCGAGTGGCCTCACCGGCGAAGGACGAATGGCAGAACCTGAAGAAATTATCGAATTAATAAGTGAGGAACTAAAAAAAAAACTCCCCCTAGCAGGTAAAAAAGCATTAGTTACAGCAGGGCCAACCTATGAAGCTATTGATCCGGTCAGGTTTATTGGGAATCATTCTTCAGGTAAAATGGGATACGCCATTGCCGAAGAGCTCTCTGCTCTAGGAGCAAGTGTTACGCTCATAAGTGGTCCAAGTGCATTAAAATTATCAGACAAAAGTATTGTGAGAATAGATGTTACTTCTGCAAAAGAAATGCTGGAAGCTTCTCTTTCTAACTTCACTGGCACAGATATTTCGATACTCAGCGCTGCTGTGGCAGATTACCGACCCAAAGAAGTATCAACATTAAAACTAAAAAAAGATAGCTCATTATTCGAATTAGCACTGGTTAAAACCTCAGACATTCTGACTACCCTTGGTCAGAAAAAAAAAGCAGGACAAATCTTAGTGGGTTTTGCACTGGAAACAGACAATGAGGTAGCCAATGCAATCAAAAAGCTTGAAAAGAAAAACCTTGACTTCATAGTTTTAAACTCTTTAAACGATGAAGGGGGTGCTTTTAAAAGCGAGAACAACAAAATAACAATTATTGATCGGGATCATCATCAGGAAAGCTTTGATCTTAAACCCAAAAATGAAGTCGCTAAAGATATCTGTAAAAAAGTATTAGATTTATTACAATGAAACGTCTGCTGCTTATTTTTATGCTTCTAGTTATTTCTCCTGTAATTTTTGCACAGGACTTAAATGCTCGCGTCCAAATACTTGCACCACAGTTATCAAATTCAAACAAACGGGTTCTGGATATTCTTGAAGTAAGCATTAAGGATTTCTTAAACGAGCGAAGATGGACAACGGATGCATTGCAGCCTCAAGAGCGCATTGATTGCAATTTCGTACTTACAATTACAGACTGGGATGGCTCAAGTAATTTTAAAGCGGAAGCACAGATTCAATCGAACAGGCCAGTATTTAATAGTAGCTATAACAGTACCTTACTCAATATAAGCGATAAAGATTTTGGATTTACCTATTCCGAGGGTCAGGCCCTCGATTTTTCAGACCAGAATTACATCAGTAACTTAAGCTCACTCCTAGCCTTTTATGCCTATATCATTACCGGTATGGATTATGATTCGTTTTCCAAATTTGGAGGGAACCCCTATTTTCTGAAGGCTCAAACCGTTTTGAACAATGCCCAAAATGCTCCAAATGCAGGATGGAAAGCATTTGAAAATTTACGTAATCGATTTTGGCTAGTTGATAACCTCACTAATAAATCTTATAACCCTATTCGTGAAAGCATCTATATTTATCATAGAGACGGCTTGGATATGATGGCCGAAAACAAATCGAAAGGGCTGAAAGCAGTATTGTCAATTCTTCCACAGATCCAAAAAATTGATAAACAAAAGCAAGGCTCTGTATTATATCAGATTTTTTTCACGGCAAAGTCTGATGAAATCATCAACATTTTAAGTTCTGCTGATCCTCAGGATAAACTAAAGGCTTTCAATGTTTTATCGGAGATTGATCCTGCAAATAGTTTAAAATACGAAGCATTAAAAAAAATCAGGTAAGAATAAACCTCAAATTTCTTAGCCAATCAAACCTAATTATTAATTTAGCTCAAATTTTACCAATTACATGCTCAAGCGACTGGCAATTAAAAATTATGCCTTAATTGATAATCTGGATATTTCCTTTTCTAAGGAGTTAAATATCATGACCGGAGAAACCGGAGCAGGTAAATCAATTATTCTTGGAGCATTAGCATTGATACTAGGCCAGCGCGCCGAAAGTAAGTATTTCTTCAATCAGCAGAAAAAGTGTGTAATTGAAGGAATTTTTCTTCTGAACGGATTTCAACTGAATGAGTTTTTTGCTGAGAACGACCTAGACTATGATCTAGAAACTGTTTTAAGAAGAGAGATCTCTTCTGATGGTAAAACAAGAGCATTTATAAATGATACACCTGTACAACTCAGCACTTTAAAAAAGCTCGGCGAAAAGCTGATTGATGTCCATTCACAACATGCCACACTTGAAATCAATGATGAGGATTTTCAGTTATTGGTCATCGATACCGTTGCGGGCAATCAGAATCTCTTAAACAATTACCGTGAAGTTTTTAAATCATTCAAAAGGGCACAAACCCAACTGAAAGATCTCATCAGCCAAAGCGAACAATCAAAATCGGATCTAGACTATTTTCAATTCCAGTTTGATGAATTAAATAAAGCAAATTTATTCGAAGGTGAGCAGAACGAACTTGAACGTGAACTAGATTCACTAACCCATGCAGAGGATATCAAGAAAAGTTTACTATCTTCTATAGCTGTTCTGAGCCAAAACGAGCCTTCTGCAATCTTACAGATCAAAGAAGCAGCAGTTAGTTTAGCAAATGCAGAAAAATACAATCCTGAAATTAACAGTCTGACCGAGCGTCTTAACAGTTGCCTGATTGAAGTAAAAGATATTCTTTCTGAGATTGAACGAATAGAGCAAAGTAGCCTAATCAATGAAGCACGTCTAGAAAAGGTGAGCGACCGACTTGATTTAATCTATTCACTTCAGAAAAAACACCGGGTAGGATCAGAAAATGAGTTAATTACCATTCGAGATGAAATCTCAAATAAGCTCAATAGCATACTTTTTGCGGATGAAGATATTGAAAAATTAAAAGCTGAAGTGGATGGTCTTTATAAAGAAGTGCTTAACCTCTCCATTCAATTGGATAAAACCCGGACTGAATGTATTCCAAAAGTTGAAACGCAGGTAATGAAAACACTCACTGAGATAGGAATGCCCAATGCTGTACTTCAGGTTGTAAAGGATACTTTGCCAGAAGGCAAGTTTGACCAGAACGGAAACAATCAGATTCGATTTTTATTCAGTGCAAATAAAGGCCAGGTGCCATTACCCATGAACAAAGTTGCTTCAGGCGGTGAACTTTCAAGGCTTATGCTCAGTATTAAATCACTAATTGCGGTACATACGGCACTTCCCACTATCATTTTTGACGAGATTGACACAGGTATTTCTGGTGAAGTTGCCTTAAAGGTTGGCCATATCATGGAAAGGCTATCAAAGAGTATGCAGGTGATCGCAATAACGCACTTGCCGCAGATAGCAAGTAAGGGGGATACCCATTTCCGGGTATACAAACATGAAAAAGACGAAATTACCAACACAAATATTACTAAACTCAACGAAGAAGAACGGATATTAGAGCTAGCCAAGATGTTAAGCGGGGATAATCCTGGCGAATCGGCCATTCAAAATGCACGTGAATTACTGTTTAAAATTTAAAGAGTTTAAGAATTAGAGATTAATAATAACTTTATCTTTTTATTTACGACAAAAAACAAAAATTAATTATATGTATAACTTACTGAAAGGTAAAAGAGGAATCATTTCAGGTGCTTTGGATCAAAATTCAATAGCCTGGAAAGTTGCAGAGAAAGCTCATCAAGAGGGCGCTGTATTCGTTCTGACCAATGCACCAATTGCCATGCGAATGGGCGAAATCAACAAACTGGCTGAAGCAACCAATTCACAGATCGTGCCCGCTGATGCAACAAGTGTAGAAGACCTAACCAACTTATTTACACAATCACAAGAGATTCTAGGTGGAAAGATTGATTTTGTTCTTCACTCTATTGGAATGAGCGTAAATATTCGTAAAAAGATTCCTTACCCTGAGTTAAACTATGAATATTTTCAAAAGGGAATTGACGTTTCAGCGATGTCATTACATAAAATGCTGAGTGTTGCAAAGAAACTAGATGCCATTAATGAATGGGGAAGTGTGGTAGCACTTACGTATATGGCTGCACAACGTACCTATCCTTTTTATACCGATATGGCAGATATCAAGGCTATGCTTGAATCAATAGCCAGAAGTTTCGGGTATCATTACGGTCTTGACAAAAAAGTACGAATTAACACTGTTTCTCAATCGCCAACCAAAACCACTGCTGGTACAGGTATTAAAGGTTTTGGCAGTTTCTATGATTATGCCGATGCAATAGCCCCTTTGGGCAATGCTGATGCTGAGTCGTGCGCAGATTATTGTATAACTTTATTCTCGGATCTAACCCGTATGGTTACTATGCAGAACCTGTTCCACGATGGCGGATATTCATCTACAGGTGTAAGTGATGATGTGATGTACCGTTTAGGGGTTGAGAATGGTGAGGGTTAATATCTGAAGAATAGAATTAGAAATTTTCTCATTCTCAATTGCACATAAGTATGTTTATTGATGTATAAATTGGGGAGTTTTTATAGTTTGAGCTTTAAAATTAATTTCTGTTCTGAATTTAATAATACTCTGGGCGTTACCCGCTTGGGCGGGTCGGGCTCTACGTTACAATCTTTTTCTGCTTTGCATAAAAAGGATTTCCACTTCGATCCCTAACGCTCTAAACACCGTACACATCTAAAAAAAAGACCCTTTGATGATTTAAAAAATATTCCTTTGTGAGTTAAATGTGTATTTTAATTATGTCGGATTCATAATACTCATACAGGAAAATCCTATTAAATGATGGCGCAAAAAAAGGGCTGACAGTTGCATCTGTCAGCCCTTTTTGGGAGATAGTCAATTAAAATAGTTTATTCTTCTTTCTTCTCTTCTTTCTTCCTTTTAGCACCTTTGGTTTTGGCTAGGATACGAATCTCTTCTTTTTCCTTATCATAATCTACCTCCATTGTATCTCCTTCTGTCAGCTCCCCTTTCAAAATCTCTTCAGCAATTGGATCTTCCAGATGTTTTTGGATAGCACGTTTCAAAGGACGGGCACCAAAATTAGAATCGTATCCCTTTTCAGCAATGAAATCTTTTGCCGCATCAGTCAATATTATGGTATAACCCAAGCTTTGAATCCTGTCGAACAAAGACTTAAGTTCAATATCAATGATCTTGAATATATCATCTTTGGTCAATGAGTTAAATACGACCACATCATCCACACGATTCAGGAACTCAGGAGCAAAAGCACGTTTCAACGCATTTTCAATAACACCTCTTGAATAAGTATCTGCCTGCGAAGCCTTTGCGCCAGTACTAAAACCAACGCCCTGACCAAAATCTTTTAATTGACGGGCACCAATATTTGAAGTCATGATGATGATGGTATTTCTAAAATCCACCTTACGCCCTAAACTATCGGTCAGCTGGCCTTCATCAAGAACCTGTAAAAGAATATTAAACACATCGGGGTGAGCTTTTTCTATCTCATCAAGTAATACAACAGCATATGGTTTTCTTCTAACTTTTTCTGTCAGCTGCCCGCCTTCTTCATATCCCACATATCCTGGAGGCGCTCCAACCAAACGTGAAACAGCAAATTTTTCCATGTACTCACTCATATCTACCTGAATCAAAGCATCTTCGGTATCAAACATGAAGCGGGCAAGTTCCTTGGCTAACTCAGTTTTTCCAACCCCAGTCGGTCCAAGAAAAATGAATGAACCAATCGGTTTTTTAGGATCTTTTAATCCAGCACGGGTACGCTGAATTGCTTTTGTTAGTTTCTTTACTGCATCTTCTTGACCGATAACCCTGCTATTGATTGCATCAAACATGCCAAGCAATTTAATGCTATCGGCTTGTCCAACGCGTTGAACAGGAATTCCGGTCATCATTGAAACAACTTCTGCAACATTGTCTTCAGTTACGGTATAACGCTTTGTTTTTGTTTCAGCCTCCCACTCACTTTTTGCTCTTTCAAGCTCTTCAAGCAAGTTCTTTTCGGTATCACGAAGTTTAGCTGCTTCTTCATACTTCTGACTACGCACAACTTTATTCTTCTCGATTTTAATCTCTTCGATTTTCTGCTCTACATCAATAATATTTTGTGGAACATGAATATTGGTCAGGTGAACACGAGAACCAGATTCATCAAGTGCATCAATAGCCTTATCAGGTAGAAAGCGATCTGTAATATATCTAGAGGTTAAGCTAACACATGCATTGATTGCTTCATCAGTATAAGTTACACCGTGATGTTCTTCATATTTTTCTTTAATTCTGTTCAGAATTTCAATGGTTTCAACAGGAGTTGCAGGCTCTACCATCACTTTCTGGAAACGCCTGTCTAGAGCACCATCCTTTTCAATGAATTGGCGGTACTCATCCAAAGTGGTTGCTCCAATACATTGAATTTCGCCACGAGCTAAAGCTGGTTTAAACATATTTGATGCATCAAGAGAACCTGAAGCACCACCAGCACCAACAATGGTATGAATTTCATCGATAAAGAGAATAACATCTGGCGATTTCTCTAGTTCATTCATTACCGCTTTCATTCTTTCCTCGAATTGACCACGGTATTTTGTGCCGGCAACCAATGAAGCAAGATCAAGCGTAACTACTCTCTTATTAAATAGCACACGTGAAACTTTACGCTGAACAATTCGAAGCGCAAGCCCCTCTGCAATAGCAGATTTACCAACACCTGGCTCACCAATAAGGATTGGATTATTCTTTTTACGACGTGATAAGATTTGAGAAACACGCTCAATTTCTTTTTCACGACCAACAATAGGGTCCAATTTTCCATCTTCGGCAGCCCTGGTCAAGTCGCGGCCAAAATTATCAAGAACCGGAGTTTTTGATTTAATATCAGAAACCTTTTTAGGCTGGCTGAAGCTTTCTTCTTCTCTAAAATCATCATCACCTGCAGGAGACCCTCCCGGAGCTTCGTCACGGAAGCCTTCCTTATTATTTTCTACTTCGACCTTGAAAATATCATAATTGACATTGTATTGCTGCAGAATCTGAGAAGCAATATTATCTTCATCTCGAAGAATTGACAATAATAAATGTTCTGTTCCTATGATGTCACTTTTAAATATTTTTGCTTCGAGATAGGTGATCTTCAAAACTTTTTCAGCTTGCTTAGTCAGTGGAATGTTTCCAAGATTCACAGTTGTGCTAGAAGTTCCCTTAACAGAATCTTCAATAGACTTTCTTAATCTGGCTGTATCAACACCCGCTCCCTTTAATATTTTTATTGCCATGCCGTCTCCTTCCCTGATGAGACCCAGCAGTAAATGCTCTGTTCCAATATAATCATGTCCTAGACGCAGGGCTTCTTCCCGGCTATATGATATCACGTCTTTGACGCGTGGGGAAAATTTAGCTTCCATTATATTACCTTTCTGTATGTATTAACGTCCTAATCTATTAAATTATTAGATTAATAACTAGTTGAATTCTGTAACATTTATCAACAATTACGCCATTTTATCAAAAAAGGTTTTATAGACATATAAGATAATAAAGTTGACATGTCTCTGACTAAAATACGATATTTGGGGATCAATAATCGATACAAATGTCAGACGAAAAAATAATCTTTTCTATGGCCGGGGTAAATAAGATTTATCCTCCACAGAAACAAGTACTTAAGAATATCTATCTATCGTTTTTCTATGGTGCAAAGATCGGGGTAATCGGACTAAATGGCTCTGGAAAGTCATCCGTGCTCAAGATCATTGCCGGATTAGACAAATCATACCAAGGGGATGTGGTGTTTGCTCCAGGCTATACTGTTGGGTATTTAGCTCAAGAACCACTCCTTGATGCCCAAAAAACGGTACGAGAGGTAGTTGAAGAGGGTGTTGCTTCTACAACTGCTATATTAAAGGAATACGAGGAGATCAATGAAAAATTTGGTCTTCCAGAAGTATATGAAAATGCAGACGAGATGGATAAACTTCTTGCTCGGCAAGGAGAATTACAAGACCAGATCGATGCTTGCGGGGCATGGGAACTAGATAGTAAACTTGAACGGGCAATGGACGCATTGCGCTGTCCTGAGCCCGATAGCAAAATTGCCACTTTGTCAGGTGGAGAGCGCAGAAGAGTAGCATTATGTCGCCTGCTGCTTCAAGAACCTGATGTTTTATTACTCGATGAGCCTACCAACCACCTCGATGCAGAGAGTATCGACTGGCTAGAACAGCATCTGAAACAATATAAAGGTACAGTAATCGCCGTTACGCACGATAGGTACTTCCTTGATAACGTAGCAGGATGGATTCTTGAACTTGATCGTGGCGAAGGTATTCCATGGAAAGGAAATTACTCATCATGGCTTGATCAGAAAGCTAAAAGACTAGCCTCTGAAGAAAAGACTGAAAGTAAGCGCCAGAAAACACTTGAAAGAGAACTCGAATGGGTTCGGATGGCACCCAAAGCACGCCATGCCAAATCAAAAGCTCGATTATCAAATTATGAAAAACTTGCCTCTGAAGATACTAAAGAAAGAGAAGAAAAACTGGAGCTGTTCATTCCTCCAGGGCCTAGATTAGGCAACCTGGTGATCGAAGCACAGAATGTTACTAAGGCTTATGGCGATAAATTATTATTTGAAAACCTCAGTTTCTCTCTCCCGCCTGCAGGAATTGTTGGAATTATTGGACCAAATGGTGCAGGTAAAACTACGCTGTTTCGATTAATTACAGGACAAGAAACTCCGGATACTGGTTCATTTAGAGTGGGCCCGACCGTAGCCTTGGGGTATGTTGACCAAATGCATGATGATCTGGATTCAGAGAAATCAGTTTGGGAAAATATTACTGATGGCCAGGAAACAATTTTATTAGGAAACCGACCGGTTAACTCAAGAGCTTATGTTTCTAAATTTAACTTCAATGGCGCAGACCAACAGAAAAAAGTTTCGGTGCTTTCAGGAGGAGAAAGAAACAGAGTTCATCTTGCAATAACACTTAAGAAAAGTTCAAACGTCCTCCTTTTAGATGAGCCTACGAATGATATAGACGTAAACACCTTGAGAGCACTAGAGGAAGGACTCGAAAACTTTGGAGGATGTGCTGTTATCATTTCACATGATCGCTGGTTTTTGGATAGGGTTTGTACCCATATCTTAGCCTTTGAAGGTAATTCGCAGGTTTATTATTTTGAAGGAAATTATTCTGAATACGAAGAGAACAGAAAAAAACGTACTGGTGACGATCAACCTCACCGGATCAGGTATAAGAAACTAACTGATTAAGATTCTGGGCAGTGATCATACCAATTAGAGCGCTATTTGGTATGATCACCGTTCCATATAAATCATCCAGTTGGTAAATAAGAATCCTTGAATGCAGAGCCAACCAAAGGACACAGCCAGAAGTCCAATAAGCTGTTCAAAATAGTCTAACTACTCATTATTAAAATGTTAACAAATAAATAACATACGTGGGCCGATAGGTTGAAAGATTATCACCTATCTTTAATTATATAGTAATTTCCTTTATTGCACCGGTTTAAATACTAATTCAATCTTGAATCAAAATTTATGACTTGGAAGAAATTTAATGGAGAAACCATCGAAAGCCCAATACTTGAAGAAGTTGAGCATGCAATTGAACGCGAATCTGCACTTGGCAACAAATTAAAGGTCTGTATTGGCACAGACTCCCAGGTTAAAGGAGCAATCATCGACTTTGCAACCGTCATTGTGTTTTTAAGAGAAAAGAAAGGTGGATTTATGTATATCCATCAGGAGCGCTCTTCTTTGAAAATGGGGATTAAAGAACGAATGCTCTCAGAAGTACAAAAATCAATCGAATGTGCTTATTCCCTTTGCGACCTGCTTGATCTTTATGATGTAGATCTGGAAGTTCATGCCGATATCAATACCAATCCAAATTTCAAATCAAACATGGCACTGCATGAAGCTATGGGATATATCTTAAGTATGGGCTTTGTATTTAAAGCAAAACCAGAAGCCTTCGCTAGTTCAGCTTGCGCTAATAAACTAGTTCAGTAAACAAAGAAGCCATTGCTTTTGACAATGGCTTCAATTGTGAATTATAATTGGTTTATGAAGATTTAAGTTTGATTTGTTCAGTAACGATATGCCTCACATTTTCCATGTCATCCTCTAAATCATCTTCTACATCTTTTTCATAGACAAATCCATGGTTGCTTACAAGCAATGTACCTTGACTGTATTTTTCATTATGCTGTGTTGAATCTAGACCTTCCTCCTCTTCTTCTGAGCTTACACGCATAGGCTGCAATAAGTTAATGAATTTGAAGATACCATAAGAGACAATAAAACTATAGGAAACTGTGATTGTAACTAATTTAAGCTGAGTAAAGAAAAATTCATGATTCCCATAGAACCAACCATCAGAACCTGCTGGGTTTACTGTTTTTGTAGCTAGTAAACCGGTCAATAATAACCCAACTATACCACCTACACCATGACAAGGAAATACATCAAGCGTATCATCTAGGGTAGTTTTTGATTTCCAATAAACCGCTAGATTCGAAATTATTGCTGCAACAAATCCTATAAATATACTCTGCGGAATTCCGACGTATCCGGCGCCGGGTGTTACTGCGGCAAGACCAACCACTGCACCAATACAAAAACCAAGTACTGATGGCTTTTTACCTCTAACTACATCAAAGAACATCCAAGATAAGCCTCCGGCAGCACCTGAAATATTAGTGGTTGCGAATGCTGAAACAGCCAGAGCATTAGCACCAAGTGCAGATCCGGCATTAAAACCAAACCAACCGAACCATAATAAACCAGTTCCTATCAAAACATAAGGAATATTTGCTGGTGGAATTTCTTGTCCGTTAAGATGCGTTTGCCTACGTTTTAAAACCATTGCACCTGCCAAAGCAGCCATACCTGCAGAAATATGAACAACAGCACCTCCAGCAAAATCAAGGCCTCCCATTTTAAATAAAAATCCATCCGGATGCCATACCCAATGCGCGATTGGTGCATAAATCAGCAAACTGAACAGACATATAAATAATATATAAGATGTAAAACGAATACGTTCTGCCACTGCACCAACTACCAAACCAGGTGTTATGATTGCAAACATTAATTGAAATAATGCAAATAGTGTTAAAGGTATTGTTGGAGCCAAACCCCAGGGTGCACCTGAATTTACTCCTTGAAAGAACAGAAAAGTTCTGGGATCTCCAATAATACCACCAATGCTCTCACCAAAAGAAAGACTGAATCCAACAGTAACCCAAAGTATACTAACTACCCCAGCGGCAACTACGCTCTTGATCATCGTTGAAATAACATTTTTACGATGAACCATTCCACCGTAAAAAAATGCTAAGCCAGGTGTCATCAGGAATACCAGAGCTGTAGCCACTAGCAACCAGGCGATATCAGCTCCATTATACTTGCCGGTATCGGCAAAATCTGGAAGAGAAGGAACAAAAACTGCAGCTATAGCTATGCTGGCAAGAAATAAAAATGGCAAAATTTGCTTTAATCCAACTTTCATGATAAAATTTCAAATATTTAGAACAAAATTTCTATGGTTTAATACAAATGTATAATCATTTTGAAAAAAAATCATTATTATTTCAATACTTTTTTAAAAAATATTAAATTTTTAAGAGATTTGTAATCTTAAATGAGATTTTAATAGGTAAAATGTTCAATAAGTGACATAAAATTAAAAATATTGCAAATAAAATCATGAAAATATAGGTCATAATTTGAAATTTCAATTTAAAAATTAAGAATTAAGGTGAAAAAATAAGAATTTTGAGGAAAAAAAGATAAATAGACTGATAGATTTACTGGATTAACGGGTCAAACCTAGTAAGACGAAGTCGAAAATAAATCAATCAAGAAGAGATAGTAATAGTAGGAATAGATAATTAGCTAATTGTGATCAAACGAGTAAAACAGAAGCTGGCTTATAAGCACTACCTTGAATTACTCCTTTAGCCTCAAGACGCTTATCGATATAACTCTGAATTTGGGATTTTTTCATGCCCCAGTTCGGAGCAATTAGCAAATCAAAGTCAGCCAAACCAAAAAGACGCTGCAAAACGATATCAGGTCGCAAGAGTGGAATAAATTCTGCGATAAAGTCAGTGTATTCATCTATTGTAAATACCTTAAAAGGATCACGGCTATATTTTGTACCCATGATAGACCCTTTTACAATATGAAGATGGTGTAGCTTAACAAATTTAATCTGTGGGAACCTGTTTATTTCATCCGCATAGCGAAGCATCATTTCATGAGTCTCCCATGGAAATCCAAAAATAGTATGAACACAAATATCAACTTTTGAATTTTGAGCCAACTGAACAGCATTTACAAATTCCTGATGACTGCATCCCCTATTTATCCTTAATAGTGTATCATCATAGATCGACTCCATACCCATCTCAAGATCCACATCAAAGCGATCGGAATAGCTTTCAAGCAAGGCAAGTTTTTCAAAGTCAATACAATCAGGACGGGTGCCTACCGATAAACCAACAATGCTGTTTGTATTGATACTCAGAGCCTCATCATAAAGCATTTTTAGGTAATGCGTTGGGGCATAGGTATTGGTATTGGGCTGAAAATAGATAATGAATTTTTCAGCTCTATAATTTTTAAATGCCCGCTCCATTCCCTGCTCGATCTGTTCTCGAATAGTTGGCAAACTTCTTGAAAGTTCAGGTGTAAACGAATCAACATTGCAATAGGTACAACCCCCATAACCCTTGCTTCCATCACGATTGGGGCAAGTAAATCCGGCATCCGCAATTATCTTATATACACGCTGACCATCATACTTATTTTTAAGGTATGCGCCATAATGATTATAATTCTTATGCCCGTAATCTAAAGGTGTTCCCAAAATTCAATTTTTGCAAAGATACAAAATTCAACCTTACCCTTAAATTAAGTCTATGCTTCGGGTATATTATAGGGAAAAACGCCTTGCAAAAGAAAAATTATGATGGAAATACCAAATAAAAGAAACAAATTGATAGAAAATCAGCATAGCGGATCAATTCTAATCTAGCCTTCCAATAAAGAGATAAGGAACTGAAAAAATGAGGCAATTATAAGGGAATGAAAATTCTGGGGTACCGGCAACCACGCAGGTTCTCAAAATAGCATTAAGCATTTCACACTAAAGATTGAATTCTAAAGATCGTAAGTTCTTAAACGCTTTCTGTCTTAAATTTCCATGCAAATTTGCTACACAATTCGGCATTCCAATTATTCTTACCTTTACAGAATAATCAGGAAAGCAAAAATGACCGAAGTTTATAGACCCAAACATAAGATACGTTTTGTTACTGCAGCTGCATTGTTCGACGGACATGATGCTACAATCAATATCATGCGCCGCATTTTGCAATCTTCGGGTGCAGAAGTAATCCACCTGGGTCATAACCGTTCAGTTTTGGAGGTTGTGAATTGCGCCATTCAGGAAGATGTGCAGGGAATAGCAATGACCTCATACCAGGGTGGGCATAATGAATACTTCAAATACATGTACGACCTGCTGCAGGAATCAGGGGCCGGACACATCAAAATATTTGCTGGTGGAGGCGGAGTAATTTTACCCGATGAGATCAGCGAGTTAAAAAAATATGGCATAACACAGATCTACTCACCAGACGACGGCCGCAAAATGGGTTTGCAGGGAATGATCAATGACATGTTAGAACAATGCGATTTCCTGACCAGAACAAGCCTCAACAATGAACTCCAAGGAATTGGAAAACAAGATAAAAAGGCCATTGCTTCTGCCATAACGCTGGCTGAAAACTATCCGGAACAGACCGAAAAATTTCTTCAAGAGCTTAAAAAAATAATCAATGGCAAAATTGTCCCTGTTATAGGGATCACCGGAACAGGTGGTGCCGGGAAATCATCACTCATTGATGAGCTAGTGCGACGTTTTTTGGTAGAAACCGATAAAAATATCGCCATCATTTCAGTTGATCCATCTAAACGTAAAACAGGAGGTGCATTATTAGGCGACCGAATTCGAATGAATTCAATCAATAATTCACGGGTTTATATGCGATCGCTGGCAACCAGACAAGCAAACCTCGCACTTTCAAAGTACATTCAGGAATCCATTGACATTTGTAAAGCGGCTGGATTTGACCTGATCATTGTAGAAACATCAGGCATCGGACAGTCAGATACCGAAATTACTGAACATTCTGATGTAGCCTTATATGTAATGACTCCCGAATTCGGAGCAGCAACACAGCTCGAAAAGATTGACATGCTAGATTTCGCAGATATTGTTGCCATCAACAAATTTGATAAACGAGGTGCATTGGATGCGATCAGAGATGTTCGAAAACAATTCAAACGTAACCACCAGCTTTTTGATACCCCAGACGAGGATCTTCCAGTGATTGGAACCATGGCCTCTCAGTTCAATGACCCTGGAATGAACAAGCTGTTTTCAGAATTAATGGCTTTGATTTTAAAGAAAACAGGCTTTGATTTTCATGCAAAAATGGAAATGAGTGCTCAGCAATCCGAGAAAACTTACATAATACCACCTGACCGGACCCGCTATCTTGCAGAAATTGTTGAATCAAGTGCTGAATATAATTCCTGGGTAAATAAACAATGCAAACTAGCCCAGCAACTTTTCCAGGTACATGGCACCTTGGCAATTGCTTCTGAACATAACAAAGAGGATTCCATAAAATCGGTAAAAGAAATATATCAGGTACTGGAACAACGTTTGGATCCTGAATGCAAACGACTTCTGGAAGAATGGCCACAAACGATCAAGAAATATAAAGCAGACCAATTCATTTATACAGTTCGCGATAAAGAAATAAAACAATCTCTTTACACAGAATCCTTATCAAAACTCCGTATTCCCAAGATCTCTCTTCCGCGATTTGAGGCCTGGGGAGATGTATTAAGATGGATCCTAACTGAAAATGTTCCGGGAGAATTTCCTTATGCTGCCGGGGTTTTCCCGCTCAAGCGTGAAGGCGAAGACCCAACCCGGATGTTTGCAGGCGAAGGTGGTCCAGAAAGAACCAATAAAAGATTCCATTATGTGTCTTTGGATCAAGCAGCTCACCGGTTATCTACTGCTTTCGATTCGGTTACACTCTATGGCGAAGATCCAGATTTAAGGCCCGATATTTACGGAAAGATCGGTAACTCAGGTGTGAGCATCGCAACACTGGATGATGCCAAAAAATTATACAGCGGTTTCGACCTTTGTCACCCTTCCACTTCGGTATCCATGACAATCAATGGCCCGGCACCAATGCTACTTGGATTCTTCATGAATGCAGCCATTGATCAGCAATGCGAGCAATACATTCTTAAAAATGGACTACTGGAAGAAACCAAAGTAAAAATCGATGAGTTATTTAAGTTGAAAGGAATTTCAAAGCCCAGTTATCAAGGAGAACTACCTGAAGGAAATAATGGCTTGGGATTGATGCTCCTTGGGCTTACCGGAGATCAGGTATTACCACCAGATGTGTATGCCGAAATAAAAGCATTTGCCATTGCCAATGTGAGAGGAACTGTGCAGGCAGATATTTTAAAGGAAGATCAGGCACAAAACACCTGTATATTTTCTACTGAATTCGCCTTAAGAATGATGGGCGATATCCAGAAATACTTCATTGATAATCTGATCAGGAACTTCTATTCCGTTTCTATTTCGGGATACCATATTGCTGAAGCTGGCGCTAATCCAATTTCACAATTGGCCTTTACACTGAGTAATGGTTTTACATTCGTTGAATATTACCTCAGCAGAGGAATGCATATTGATGAATTTGCGCCAAACCTATCGTTCTTTTTTTCGAACGGAATTGATCCTGAATATTCGGTAATTGGACGTGTTGCCAGAAGAATCTGGGCCAAAGCCATAAAACATAAATACAAGGGTAATGATCGTTCTCAGAAATTAAAATATCATATTCAAACCTCCGGAAGATCATTGCATGCCCAGGAAATCGACTTCAATGATATCCGTACTACGCTGCAGGCACTGTATGCGATCTATGACAATTGTAATTCTCTCCATACCAATGCCTATGATGAGGCAATAACAACACCTACTGAAGAGTCTGTTCGTAGGGCAATGGCCATTCAGCTAATTATCAACCGCGAATTAGGATTGGCTAAAAATGAGAACCCTCTACAAGGAGCATTCATTATTGAGGAGCTCACAGAACTAGTAGAGGATGCCGTTCTTGAAGAGTTTAAACGAATAAACGACCGCGGAGGTGTTCTTGGTGCAATGGAAACGATGTATCAGCGAAGCCGCATTCAGGAAGAATCTCTTTACTATGAAACACTAAAGCATGACGGAACTTATCCAATTATAGGGGTAAATACTTTCCTAAATAAAAATGGTTCGCCAACAATTATTCCTTCGGAGGTAATTAGAGCCACAGAAGAAGAAAAGAAATTTCAAATTTCA
>NZ_JBIKSU010000115.1:0-4882 GCF_044348475.1 Daejeonella sp.
GCTCATTATTCAGGAAGTCGTGATTTTGAGGATAATATGAGCCTTGTTTTGGAGCGCTTGGCTGGAAAAACAGACCGCAGAGCCCGATTCAAAACAGTGATATCCCTGATTAAAGGGGGCAAAGAGCATCTCTTTGAAGGGAGTATTGAAGGTTTGATTAGCCAGCAACGCTCAGGAAGCAAGGGCTTTGGCTATGATCCTATCTTTGTTCCTGAAGGGTATGATATTAGCTTTGCAGAAATGTCTGCCGACGAAAAAAACAAAATCAGTCACCGGGCAAAAGCCATGGATAAGCTAATCAGATTTCTTAATTCTGAATATTCTTAGCTGCCGTTTTTGTTGCTGCTTTGGGTACCACTTTAACAGCTGCATTTGGCTCCGTTTTTTTTGAAGGATTGGCCTTAGGTGTCGTACTTTTTGCAGGAGCACTCTTTGCAGGAGTACTTTTCTTTTCTGATTTTTTTGCCGCGGCAGGCTTTTGTTCGGCCTTGGCCAGTTGAGGAATGATCTCCTCCTTTGATTTGGGACGGTCGCGAGGTTTCCAAATAAAGCCTTTTAAAACTCTGTCCTCTTCCTGCAGATCTTTCATTGGCGTAATAGATGCTTCAATAGTACGAATGGCGCTGATATTGTTTAGCTTATTATCCTTGAGCAGGATCCTTAAACGGCTGCTAACCATATGATTCAATCCGCTATAGGTGGAATCCTCCTTCAAATAATACACACTTTCTGCATTGCCATCTACAAACATATTATTCAGCTTATTTTCCTTAAAATAACCCGTAATCACCTTACCCTTAATCTGATTGAAATTAGTAGAATCTGCATCTTCGGTATTAACAATGAAACTATTATGATGCAATAGCATATTATCGAGCTTTTTATTCTTCATTTGAAGGTATATTGTATCACCAGATAGCTGAGATCCCTGAGCCCAAACCATTGGGTTAACATAACATCTAACTGTAGAATCAGCGTAGCTGAAAAACATCGAATCTGCCCTTGCCTGTAAATCAGACTTGAATATCTTGGCATGATGATAAGCCATGATCATCCGGGTACGGGTTGTATCTAAACTGACCGTATCCTTAATTGAAGAAACCACTTTTGTAGTGTCAGACAAGGCTTTTTTATTCAAGGTATCCTTTACAGATTTGTCTTTCTTCTTATCAAGTTTAGGCGGAGCAATTTTTACGGGAGGTGGTGGTATCTTCACTTCCGTAGGAATTTCAGCCCTATCTTCTGTGACATTCATTTCAGGTTTTTTTGAACCTTTCCTTAACGCCAGGTTATTATCCTTTTGATCTGGCATTACAGGTTTAATCGCATCCTGAGTATTTATTTCAGGAGTATCATTTATTGAAATCTGGTCATCTGGAATGATCTCATCCTGTTTATACGGAATAAGATCTCTAGTAAAAACCACCTTACTCAAAAGTGTATCTGCGGTCATCCAAATTGAATCAACCTTAGAAGAATCCGTTTCAGAGATAATAACTACATATGGATTTTTTGTAACCAGAATACTCTCATCCAATTTTTTGTACTCACCAAGACCCCCTTTCAAGATTGCTTTTTGGGTAGTATCAATAAATGTAACATGCCCTATCGCCTTTCCATATCCAGCCTTACGATCATAAAACAAGCTATCTCCTGTCAAAGATTTACTTCCCTGAGTATATAAATTATTCTTTCCAAAGCGAGCCTGATCGTTGTTTGTATTATACGTTCCATTCTCGGTATACAGCGTATCATCTTTTCCGTAAATATTGCTCGGGCCGTAGAAATAAGCAATTTTCGAATTTGAATTATAGCGCAAGGTATCGTTTTTGATCAGGGCATCGGGTGTAGTAAGAATCACATTATTTCTGAAATAAGCATCGCGGGTAGCAGCAAAATAATACCCGTTTTTGCTGGTCAGCACATTTTTTCCGTTCACAATCTTCCCACCTCCTGTATAGATACCAATGCGGGTATTCATATTATAGGTTAAATTATTGGTGGTTAATGTAGCATCTCCATCAATAAACCTTACATTGTTCGTTAAAATTGCAAGTTTGGTATTTCCATCATAGTTTAAAAGATCAGAATAAATGGTGGTGCCTGAGGGTTGAGTAATTACTACATGTCCAAAAGCATCAAAGGTATTGGCCGCCTGATTAAAATCAGCACTATCTGCAGCAAGAGTTGAGCCTTCTTGAGCAAAAACAGGGCGAATTATCCTGACAAAACCCGAAGCCTGAAAGCCCTTGATCAACTCAGAAGACCTGATCTCGATCTGTCGCCCCTGTGAAAAAGCTGCGATCGATACTAATGTAAGTAGAACTGAAAAAAGGATTATTCTCACCATACAAAAATAGTTTTTTGGCTAAGGATTTTTAATTAAATAATTTTACCATCATGATAGCCCTAAACCGCCTGCAAACGTTTATCAAAGAGCATGCCCTTTTTCAGGAAAAAGAGTGTGTGTTGCTAGCTGTAAGCGGTGGTCGCGACTCTGTGCTGATGGCCAGGCTGTTTAAATTAGCCGGATTTAATTTCGGTATTGCTCACTGTAATTTCCAATTGAGGAATGAAGAAGCCGATCGGGATGAGCAATTTACATCGCAACTTGCCTCAGAACTAGGGGTCAAATTTTTTGCTACCAGGTTTGAAACTGCAGAATATGCCAAAGAAAATCATATCTCTATTCAAATGGCCGCAAGAGACCTTCGCTACCAATGGCTAGAAAAGATCAGAAAGGAATTTGGCTACCACTATATCGCACTTGCTCATCACCAAAATGATGTAATTGAAACCATGCTCTTGAATCTTACCCGCGGCACAGGTATTGCAGGTTTACATGGGATATTAGCAAAAAAGGATAAATTGATCAGGCCACTTTTGTTTTTAAGCAGGGAAGAAATTGATCAAATTCCCCCATTTGACTACCACGAAGATAGTTCAAATGTATCGGTTAAATATGCTCGTAACAAGATCAGGCTGGAAGTAATTCCCGTTTTAAAGGAGCTTAACCCAAGTCTAGAACAAACATTTGAAGCCAATAGAAAACGTTTTGCAGATCTTGAAATTCTGTTGCAGCAGCGTGTTAATGAACTCAGGGAGCAGCTCTTCAAAAAACTGGACGATCAAGAATTTGAGATAAACCTCATGTCATTAAAGAATTTAATTCCTTTAAATACGCTCTTATATGAATTGTTTCACCCATTTGGATTTACTGAAAGCGTATTAAATGATCTGACCAAAGCCTGGGAAGGATCTCCGGGAAAAGTATTCAGATCAGTATCACATCAATTAATCTTAGATCGTGATCGCCTGATACTTTGCCAAATACATCAAAGCACTCCATTAGATATCTACCTAAGTAAAGAACTTACAGAATGTATCTGGAACAGACAAAAATTCAGCAGCCGGGTAGAATCAATTAGTAAATTTCAATTAAGTAATGCTGCAACAATGGCACAGTTAGACTATGATCTACTTCAATTTCCAATGAAGTTAAGACCCTGGAAAAATGGAGATCAGTTTCAGCCATTGGGTTTAAAAAGCAACAAGAAACTTAGCGATTTTTTTATAGCGCAAAAGATCAGGCTGAATCATAAGAAAGCTATCGGAATACTTGAAAATGGTAACGGAGATATCGTTTGGATCGTGGGATTCCGTATCAGCGAACGCTATAAAATTAGTCCGAACACAAAAAAAGTATTTATCTTAGAGCAATCCTTATGATATGCAAGAAATTGAACCAGCTTTTTTAGAAAAACAATACCTAGGCCGCGACCATGGCCGTATCAGTATCCGCTTGGTACTTGCATTATTCTGTTTTGCAGCCTATTATATTACGGAACGAAGTGAGCAGAATACAGAGTTGTTCCTGGTAGTTGGATGCGGTATCCTAATTACATCAGTAATTATGATGTTCCTACTACATTATAAAACCACAGTTAATAATAAAAGCATTGTTCTGGATGGTTTATGGACCACCAAAATGGTCAAGATTGATTTGAATAGCATTGTCAAGGTTGAACGCACTCCATACAGTTCATTTATAATCAATAATCCAGTTTATAACCTTCACCAAAAAGGCACTGTTCGTTTCTATGCCGATGGCAAAGATGCCGTAAAGCTGACCGACAGAGATGGTTTACTTTATATCATTGGCACTCAGCGGCCGGTTGAATTGGAGCAGAGTATTAAGGCTGAAATGAAGAAATAATATTAACGGTATTTCGAAAATATAAGTGATTTGTCATTGCCAGGAGACATGACGAAGCAATCTCAAAACTTGAATCCAATAAACTATTGAGATTGCCGCGCTAGGCTCGCAATGACACAAGGTTACGCTCGCAATCTAGTAGTTGATTTTTCCTTATGCTTGGTGGTACCCATTTATATTTTTATTCCGCTCATAGCCGCGGGGGACAGCATATCGGATAAAAAGATTTCGAAAAGAGGATATAATTTAATGTTTAAATCAAATTTTCCTTAGGCATCCAGTGTCCACCGCTGGCGGGGGAATAAAAGGGGGTGGTTTTTAATTTTAGTGTTGAGAATCATCAAGCATAGGAAAGTGCTTGGTGGTGCCCACCATTCATAATTTTATTCCGCTCATAGCCGCGGGGGCTTTACCTTTTTCTGTAGGAAAAAAGGACCAAGCCGAGGCGGTACGACGAGACCATGAGGGCCTTTAAAAAACAATAGACTACACCGAATAAACCCCACTGCTGCGCCTGCTGCTATGAAAGGTTCTGCGAGGGCTAAGACGGTAATTGCCGCACCAGTCAATGCGGAACAACGGGTATTAAAGGTCTGTGCTAGCGTGGCGGATAAAAATAATTGTGCTGCATCATTATAAACCGTCTTGCGCGGCATTGTCTGCCAG
>NZ_JBIKSU010000116.1:0-4830 GCF_044348475.1 Daejeonella sp.
AATTATAGAAATAGAATGTCGGGCTTTCTCATATCTCAAATCTCATATCTCATATCTTTTATCTCATATCTCACATCTCTCTAGGCATATGAAAATAGGATTATTCTTCGGCTCATTCAATCCCGTTCATATTGGCCATCTGATTATAGCCAATTACATGGCGAATTACACTGACCTTGAGCAGGTTTGGCTGGTGGTTTCTCCTCATAATCCTTTGAAAGAAAAGAGCGACCTCATCAATATGTATGATCGGCTAGAAATGACGAAATTGGCTACAGAAGAAGCAATGAATATCAGGGTTAGCGATGTGGAACTAAAACTTCCACAACCATCTTATACCATTGATACGCTAACTTTTCTTCATGAAAAATACCCGGAACATGAATTCAGTCTAATCATGGGTTCAGACAATTTAACCTCAATCAAAAAATGGAAAAATTATGAACTGATTCTACGTGATTATCACATTCATATTTACCCAAGACCGGGGTTTGAAATACAAGAATTCAAGGATCATCCTTCCATAACAATTACAGAAACTCCTCTTATGGAATTATCTGCCACATTTATTCGGAAAGCTGTTAAAGAAGGTAAGAATGTGCACTATTTTGTACCTGATAAAGTGCTTAAATTTATCGATAGCAAAAATTTATACCGTTAATACTCGGAAATGCCCAGCATTAAAGACGCTAAAAGAATTATAAAAATACTGTGAGCAACGAAAAAACCATACTTAAACTGAAACTCCCTACCGACCCGCTTTGGGTTAAGAATGTGGTTGAAAGTAATATTGAGGAGATTCTAACTGACCATGCCTTTTGTGAGCAGAAGGCTGCCAGCAATGCTATAACGCTTATCGTTCAAAATCCAAATCTGTCTGACCTAGTACAGGAAATGGCCCTCTTGGTACAAGAGGAAATGGATCATTTTAAAAGGGTACATGATCTGATCCTTGCCAGAGGATTTGTGCTTGGCAGAGAACGAAAAGATCATTATGTAAATGAACTATTGCAATTTGTAATCAAAGGCGGAAGCAGGCATGACCAATTGATTGACCGGCTTTTATTCTCTGCCATGATTGAAGCCAGAAGCTGTGAACGCTTCAAAGTAATGTCTGAGCATATTAATGATGAAGAACTTTCCAAGTTCTATTATGAACTGATGGTCAGTGAAGCCGGTCATTATACCATGTTCATTGGGCTTGCTCGAAAATATGCTGAAGGAATTGATGTAGAAAAACGCTGGAAAGAATTTCTTGATTATGAAGCTCAGGTTATCCAAAATTATGGTAAATCGGAAACGATACATGGTTAATAACCGGATTAATCTACTGATAGCCAACTATTCATCCCGATGAGGCGGGAAGAATATTATGATGAATAAAAATAGTTTATGATCAACCGATTTCTCCACCCTTCACTAGTACCTTTCAGTTAAAAATAGCGCAGGTGTTCGAAATGACGACGTTATTCCGAATCAGGAACGAAGAGGAATCTGTTGAGTAAAACAGAGATTTGATCAGTAGATCTCTCCACGATTCAAAGTTTTTTAAAGGGAAACATACTTTAACGTATTCGAGATGACGTTAATGTTGTCATCAAATCAAACAATTAAGCACGAATTACTCTTCTTACTATTTTTTAAATAACAAAAATATAGCAGGACGTTTATGTAATTGCGGAATCTTCAGCTTCCATTCCCTTATACTTTTTGTCTGAATGAATTCACTTTCGGAAGTCAAATCGCAGGCAATGCATAATCGTGTTTCGGGTTTACAACTTTTTAAGACCTCCTCTAGTATCGAATCGTTGCGAAATGGCGTTTCAATGAACATCTGAGTTTGACTATGCCGCTCTGCTACCCCTTCTAACTCCTTAACCTTATTAGCCCGTTGTAACTTATCAATTGGCAAATAACCATGAAATGTAAAACTTTGGCCGCTAAAACCAGAAGCCATTAATGCCAGTAATATGGAGCTAGGTCCAACCAAAGGAACAACTTTTATCCCTTTTGAATGGGCTAAAGCCACAATTTCTGCTCCCGGATCAGCAACACCCGGACAGCCAGCCTCACTCATCAGACCCACATCTTTACCCGATAACAAGCCTTTAAAAAATTCGTGAAGATTACCATCTCTATTATGCTTGCCATAATCATGAACAATAAGTTCACTCTGGGGGGTTTTTAAACCGGCCTCCTTTAAAAACCTGCGTGCAGTTTTACTGTTTTCAACGATATATTCATTAATGTGATTAATGGTATCGACAAGGTATGGAGTAAATGATTTTGCAGATGCATTTTCTGCCAATGGAACGGGAATAAGATAAAGAGTGCCTAAAAGCATGTATAGTTTTTTGTACAAATTAATTAAAATCAATCCAAAATGCTGCTTTATATTGACAAATGATGAATACTAGCTAGTCATTTATTCCGCTTAGCATGATATTAAGCAATAAATTAATTACACTATAAGCTTTTCAAAATTCTGAAAGAGTGTCATTATTGGGTTACTCTTATTTCAACTTACTGAGTGCCAGTCTCATTCTTGGAATCATTTGTTGAATATCTTCAAGAGAACAACCACCAACAGAGGCTCTAAACCAATTTACGCTATTGTTAGTGCCAAATGCAGAAAAAGGTACAATGCCCATTTTAGCCTCTTTAATCAGGTAAAAATTAACATCCGCACTATTTTTCAAAATATCACCATCTGTTGTAGTTTTTCCAATATAATCAACCTTTACAGTTAGATAAATTGCACCCATTGGATTAATTGCATCCACAGCGAAACCATCTGCCTTTAGCTGAATTATTCCCTGGTAAAGTGCATCTAAACTTTTTTGAACCTTCGCTTTAAAGGTGGTCAAGTAGGTATTTAACTCCAATGGCTGGGTTAGAAATTTAGCTGTTGCTAGCTGCTCTGGCTTGGGCGCCCATGCTCCCACATGACCTACAATAGTTTTCATTTTATCGATTACATGCTCCGGCCCAAAAGCCCATCCAACCCGCACTCCTGTTGCAGCAAGGCATTTAGAGATCCCATCAATATAAATAACATAATCTTTCAACTCAGGTTTAAGGCTTACGGGATCATAATGAATTTGATCGCCAAAGGTAAGTAGAGAGTAGATTTGATCGTACATGATATACAATGGCTTTTCATCTGCTGCACGGTTCTTATTCTCTTCGATGACCAGCTCGCAGATCTCTTCCAGATCCTTTTTTGCAAACATGGTTCCGGTAGGGTTCAATGGAGAACATAATGCCAGTAGTGTTGCACCTTTTAAATGAGGCCTGATATCATCAGCCTTAGGCATAAAATTATTATCCGCAGATGTGATTACAGGAACTTGTTCTGCACCTGTAAACCGACAATAATGATTATTGTTCCAGGATGGTGTGGGGAAAATCACTTTATCGCCGGGATCGATCAATGCCATATAGGTACCATAAATCAAAGGACGAGATCCACCCGCAACTAAAATTTGCTTGCTGTTATATTCCAATCCAAAGCGCTCCTTTAAAAATGCCGAAACATTCTCGCGCAATACAGCAACACCCTCGGCGGGGGGATAATTAGTCTGATTATCTTTATATGCATCTACAATTCCTGCTTTGAGCTCATCCGGTATCGGATAAATATTAGCGTCAAAATCACCGATAGTTAAGTTAGCAATCTGTTCACCTTGGCGCTTAAGCTCATTGATCTCGCCGGCAATTTTTATAATTTCTGAACCCTCAAGTGTATTTGCTAATCTGGATATATTCATTCTGTTATGGATCTTCAGATAACCTCTTATTAAAATTATTTTATTTAATATCAGACAATTAGTGCACTGACAGCTTTTTCAACTTTCTCAAAATTAAATCCGGATAAGACCCCATTAAAGGTGTCGCGGATCTGCTCATTACACAAATTACCAATACTACCTTCATGGCTATGTTTTACAGTTGAAGGTGCTTTAAATTCACCCTTTTGAATGGCTATACCAACATTTTTATAGGCTTCACGGAATGGTACACCATTCAATACTTCCTCGTTTACCGCATCCACACTAAACAAATAAGCATATTTCTCATCTTTCAATATATCCTCTTTAATTTGAATAGACTGAAGCATGAAGGCGGTCATTTCCAGACACTCATTTAAAGACTTGAATGCCGGAAATAGATTTTCTTTCAGCAATTGAAGATCGCGATGGTATCCTGAAGGCAAGTTAGTGGTCATCAGAGCGATCTCATTGGGTAAAGCCTGTATCTTATTACATCTTGCACGGATCAGTTCAAAAACATCCGGATTTTTCTTATGTGGCATGATGCTCGAACCGGTGGTCAACTCATCTGGAAAGCTTATAAATGCAAAATTCTGATTAATGAAAAGACAAGCATCCATTGCCAGTTTTGCCAGAGTTGCCGCCACTGATGACATTGCCTGTGCCAGAATCCGTTCAGTTTTTCCACGGCCCATTTGTGCATAAACTACATTATAGTTCAGCGAATCAAAACCTAATAACTCGGTGGTCATGGTACGGTTCAAAGGAAAAGAAGATCCATATCCGGCTGCTGAACCTAATGGATTCTTATTACACACCTTCCAAGCTGCAAGCATCAACTCCATATCATCGGTAAGGCTCTCGGCATAAGCACCAAACCAAAGTCCGAAAGAGGAGGGCATTGCGATCTGCAAATGAGTATATCCTGGAAGTAATTTATTCTTATGCTCCTCGCTTTGATTGATCAGTTGATTAAATAGTAGTTCCGTATTTTTAACAATTCCTTGAATTTCACTCCTGAAAAATAGTTTAAGGTCAACAAGAACCTGATCATTCC
>NZ_JBIKSU010000041.1:0-18442 GCF_044348475.1 Daejeonella sp.
GCCATATTAAAGTCGGTTGATACCGTTTCAGGATTACAATTGATCATGATCGCTTCATAACCGGCTTCTTTTGCTGCCAGTAAACCATGAACACATGAATAATCAAATTCGATTCCTTGACCAATTCGGTTCGGACCGGATCCTAGGACAATAATTTTCTTTTTATCGCTTACAATCGATTCATTTTCATCTTCGAAAGTGGAATAGAAATAGGGTGTTTTAGCAGGGAATTCAGCGGCACAAGTGTCCACCATTTTATATACTCTGTGTATGCCTAGTTCCTTACGACGATCAAACACTTCGTCTTCTGTTACATTTCCAAGCAACCAAGCTATTTGTGTATCGGCATAACCTTTTTGCTTCAATGTGATGAAGAAATCTGTCGGTATATTTTTTAAGGAATAGCGCTTTAGTTCGATCTCCATATTAACCAGTTCCATGATCTGATTCAGGAACCATTTGTCGATATGAGTTATCTTACGGATAGACTCTAGCGGAACCCCCAGGCTCATTGCATCTTTGATATGGAAAAGTCGATCCCAACTTGGATGTTCCAGGCTATGCATGATCTCTTCCAGGTTGCGGCTTTGTCGGCCGTCTGCACCTAATCCAAGGCGATTGGTCTCTAAACTCTGACAAGCTTTTTGCAAAGCTTCGATAAAGGTTCGGCCTATAGCCATCACCTCGCCAACCGATTTCATTTGCAAGCCCAGTTCTGTATTGGCACCTTTAAATTTATCAAAGTTCCAACGGGGTATTTTAACAATCACATAATCTAATGCTGGCTCAAAATATGCTGATGTAGTTTTAGTGATTTGGTTTTCAATTTCATCTAGATTATACCCGATAGCTAATTTAGCCGCAATTTTTGCAATTGGATAACCAGTTGCTTTTGATGCTAATGCAGATGAACGAGAAACTCTAGGGTTGATTTCAATTGCGATAATATCCTCTGTAGCAGGGTCAACTGAAAATTGCACATTACATCCCCCAGCAAAATTGCCGATTGACCGCATCATATGAATTGCTTGATTACGCATTTCCTGATAGCAACGATCACTCAATGTCATAGTTGGGGCAACAGTAATAGAATCTCCAGTATGAATACCCATTGGGTCGAAATTTTCTATTGCGCAGATGATAATTACATTGTCATTTCCATCTCTAAGAAGCTCAAGCTCATATTCTTTCCAACCTATAACCGCTTTCTCAACTAATACTTCATGGGTAGGTGAGGCCTGTAAACCGCGACTTAAAGCCTGATCAAAGTCTTCTTTTTTGTGAACAAAGCCGCCTCCTGAACCTCCAAGGGTGTATGATGGACGGATAACTAAAGGATATCCAATTTCTTGAGCAGCCTCCTTGCCTTCAAGAAAGGAATTGGCAATTTTAGATTTTGCCACTCCCACTCCAATCTCAACCATCAATCTACGAAACTCTTCACGGTTCTCAGTCTTTTCAACCGCCGCCATATCAACACCCACAATCCTGACATTATGATCAGCCCAGATACCTCTTTCTTCAGCCTCTTTACAAAGGTTTAGAGCAGTTTGCCCGCCCATGGTAGGCAGCACAGCATCTATTTTCTGTTCTTTTAAAATTAGTTCTATGCTTTCGCAGGTTAAAGGAAGCAGATAAACATGATCAGCAATAACCTTATCTGTCATAATTGTGGCAGGGTTAGAATTGATAATGGAAACCTTAATTCCTTCGTCTTTTAGCGAGAGTGCGGCTTGTGATCCTGCATAATCAAATTCGCAGGCCTGTCCGATAATAATGGGTCCTGAACCGATGATCAGGACTGAACGGATGGAAGTATCTAATGGCATAGTTCTTCTAAGAGTCTAATTTTGACTGTACAAATGCGAGATTGCTATACTTTGAAGAACAAAAATCCCGATTGCTTCGTCGGGATGCAAAGTTATATTTTTTTATCCTAATGAAGCTTGTTTTTTTAAAAAATCATGGATGAAAAACAAGAATTTCTTTCGAATTTTGATTTCGAATTTTTTAGAATTGTTTATTGCTAAAAATTTAACGTCTTTTTTCTTTATGCACAGCATTGGCTTAATGAAATTTTTGAATTCACAACATTAATTTTTATCCTTGAGTAGATACAGATATAAAACAAAATAGTAGTATGAAAAGATTAATTTTAGCGTTCATTGTTATAGGAATAATTTTTACCGGCTGCTCTGCAGTACAATCTATTATACGTTCAACCTTTCCATATACAGCCCTATTGGTAGTTCCTAGTACTTCTAAGATTAATACAGAACAATCTGCTACAAGTAAGGCGAGTAGTTTTGACCAAATTTTTACCGGTCAGGCTTCCAATACACAATCTATCAGAGACGTGCGTGTAGCCTCTGTGAAGGTTGATGCTACCTCGCCTTCTGGTCAAACTCTTGGAGTATTCAAATCATTCAGAATATATATTTCACGCGGCGACAGCAGTAAAGAATTACTGATAGCTACAAGAAATGATATTGCAACTACCGTTGGAAGCAGTATCATGCTTGATGCAGATTCCACTCTTTTAGTAGACAACTACATTAAAGGATCAACCGTTCGTATTCGAATCGAATATGTACTTAGAGGTGCCATTACATCCGATATAAACTTGAAGGCAAGTCTTGGATTAAACGTAGCACCAAATACAGCAAAATAATCTTAGTTTTACCCCATTAAAAAGCCTGTTTGGGTAACATTTAACGAATGATTTTTATTCTTGCTGTAACAGACTGGCTTAAAAGTCAAAGTCTTTTAGAAATATCTGGTGTAATAAGCGGGATATTGTGTGTTTATCTTGCTGCCAAGAATAATATCTGGAACTGGCCTCTTGCCATCATCAGCGTGTTAATTTATACCTTCATCTTTTTTGAGGAAAAACTATACGCTGACGCGGGATTACAGATATATTTTTTATTCACTAATATTTATGGATGGTATTTTTGGACTAAGAAATCGACTGAATACAACAAGACTCCAGTTAGTTTTGCTTCAAAAAAACTTATCTTTTTATCAATCTTAAGCATATTTCTATTTGCATTTTTACTCGGCACTTTCCTATTTAAAAGTACAGATGCGGCATTCCCTTATATTGATAGTTTTTGTACAGCCTGCAGCCTTGTTGCACAACTTTTTCTTGCCCGAAAAATCATTGAAAATTGGCTTATTTGGATATTTGTGGACATCATTTATATTGGGGTGTATCTGATCAAAGATCTTCATCTAACAGCTGGAATGTATGCCATATATGTCCTGATAGCTATAATGGGCTATATTAACTGGAAAAAAGAGTATAAGCAATCTAAATTGACGCTAAATATTAAAGCTTAAAAAATAGAATGGATTTAAGGAGGCTAGTATGGAATTGAACCTGATCAAGATTGCAATTGTGGGACCAGAATCTACTGGAAAATCGACCATTTCAGAACAGCTGGCAAATCACTATCAAACAGTTTGGGTACCAGAATATGCCCGTAGCTATTGCGAGAAATTGACAGCCCCATGTACCTGGCAAGATGAGATCAATATGTTTAGAGGGCAGTTGGAATTAGAACAGCAAATGGCCATCACTGCTAGGCGAATTTTGATTTGTGATACCACTTTTATTACGGTCAAAATCTGGAGTGATCATATGTTTGGCAGTGCTCCTCAAGAAGTTCTGGATAAACTCCCTCATCATCCCTACGATCTTTATTTACTTATGAACATTGATCTTCCATGGCAAGAGGATCCATTACGTGATTTTCCTGATAAGCGCGAACATTTCATGGAAGTTTGGCATACTGAATTAAAGGCATTGAATGCAACTTATTCACTGATCTCAGGGTCTGATGAAGTCAGACTGAAAAATGCAATTCAATGTATTGACTCGTTTATGATTAATAAGTGATTGGCTTGGAATCAATCTTTAAACTGGTGTAACTTTCTAAATTAATTCATCTTTAGATTAGGTTTTTGTTTTTATTCCTAATCGTTTTTAACTTAATTTACAGAAATTTTAAATTATGGAATGGCTCACTAACCCCGAAATCTGGATATCATTAATCACGTTAACGGTCTTGGAAATAGTTCTTGGAATAGATAACATCATATTTATTTCAATCATGGCGTCTAAACTTCCAGCCAACAAGCAGAAAAAGGCTCGTCAGCTAGGTTTAGCATTAGCTATGATTACACGGGTGCTATTGCTGTTATCTTTATCATGGATCATGACTTTGACCAGTCCGCTGTTTAATATGGGCGAGTGGATTGCTTTAACAGACGCAGAATTATTGAAACAGTTTGCTATTTCAGGAAGAGATTTGATCCTGATTATTGGAGGGTTATTCCTGATTTATAAAAGTACTAGTGAGATTCATGATAAACTTGAAGGTGAAGAACATCAAACTAATACAAAAGCGGTGATCACTTTTTCAGGGGTTATCGTTCAAATCCTGCTTCTTGACATTGTTTTTTCTCTCGACTCAGTTATAACCGCTGTAGGGATGGCAAATCATATTCAAGTAATGATTGCTGCTGTGATCATTGCAGTAATAGTAATGATGTTATCTGCAGGTGGGATTAGTGATTTTGTAAATAATCATCCAACAGTTAAAATGCTGGCCTTATCATTTCTTTTATTGATTGGCGTTTCACTATTAGCCGAAGGTTTTGATCAACATATTCCAAAAGGGTATATCTATTTTGCTATGGCTTTCTCTGTGTTGGTTGAAATGTTAAACCTGAAAATGAATAAAGGTAAAAAGCCTATTCAGTTACGTAATTTGGCTGAAGAACCCGAAGAAAAGTAGTTCAGCAATTACATAACGCGGCAAAGTAGGCCTTTTAGATATTCTCCCTCAGGGAACGATGATCTTACTGGATGATCTGCAGGCTGTGAAAACTGTTGAATAAATTGTACTTCTTTTCCTGCATCTAACGCTGCCCATGCAATAATTTGTTTGAACATGCTGATATCAACTGCCCCAGAACAGGAGTAGGTTGCCAGAAGTCCGCCTTCATTAAGTAAAAGCATGGCCATTCTGTTCAGGTCTTTATATGCTCTTGATGCTTTTGTTAAAGCCGAACGTGATGGAGCATATTTTGGGGGATCTAAGATGATGACATCAAATTTTTCATTGACTTCTCTGAATGCTCTAAGCTGCTTATTTACATCTGATTGTATGAGGCGGTGAGGAATATTGTTAAAACTATTGAGCTCCATATTTCGCTTTAAGGTATCCAATGCCAGAGCTGAACTGTCAACGCTAATTACCTCTTTTGCTCCTTTAGCCAGGGCATTCAAACTAAATCCACCTGAGTAAGAAAAGCAATCCAACACTTTTTTACCTTTTACATGATCGGCAACCCAATTTCGGTTATCGCGCTGGTCACAGTAAAAGCCTGATTTTTGCCCCTCTGCAATATTTACCTGATAGAAAATGCCATTCTCTTTCACGTCAACATATTCGGGAGGTTCAGTGCCAAGCAAAATTCCTCCTGAAGAGGCTTCCATCCCTTCATGAGCGCGTGCCGAGGCATCACTCCTGTCAAAGATTCCTTTTGGACGTAACAATTCCTGTAATTCATCAAGGATAATTTGTTTGATGTTTTCTATGCCGGATGTCAAGATCTGAACAGAAAGAAAATCTGCATAGCGGTCAACGATCAATCCTGGAAGGAAATCAGCTTCGCTAAAAATTAGTCGATACGTATTAGTATCCTCTGTACACAGTTCATCTCTGTGTTTTACTGCAATTTTGATCTTCCTTCTCCACCAGCTTTCATTGACCTCTGTTTCTAGATCCCATTCAAGAAGACGCACTGCTACTCTAGATTTGCTATTGAAAAAACCATAAGCAAGGAAATCATTATTGCTGTCAGTGACCATAACAATATCGCCATTCTCAGGTTTCCCTTTAATCTGATCTATTGCTCCAGAAAACACCCATGGGTGTAATTGTCTGACCGCTTTTTCTTTCCCTTTTTTTAATTTTACAGAATGCATGGCTCAAATTTACAATTTATGTTCCATTCATTGGAGCCATCCTGACTATGCCTCTGCATAAATTCACAATTGATGCTTAACTTTGGGCATGGAAGAAATAAGCTGGTCGGATTTTGAAAAGGTATCCCTAAAGGTAGGTACTGTTCTTGATGTTCTTGATTTCCCTGAAGCCCGGAAGCCAGCGTTCAAGCTTAAAGTTGACTTTGGCGAATATGGAATTAAATGGAGTAGTGCGCAAATCACAAAACACTACTCAAAACACGATTTAATTGGTAGACAGGTGGTAGGTGTATTGAATTTCCCAAAAAAACAGATTGCTAATTTTATTTCAGAATTCCTGGTTACGGGTTTTTCAGATCAGGATGGCCATATTGTTCTTACTGCAGTTGAGCGACAGGTTCCAAATGGTTCATCTTTAATTTAATTATATGAAATATATCAGTTTTACAGATGAGCCAGCCATTAATCCGGATCACTTTTTTATGAAAGAGGCTCTGAAGGAAGCACAGAAGGCGCTTGCTCTAGATGAAGTTCCAATAGGGGCTGTAATTGTTCATGCGGGCAGAATAATTGGACGGGGGCATAATCTTACCGAGCAGTTGAATGATGTTACTGCTCATGCAGAAATGCAGGCTTTTACAGCAGCAGCAAATTATACTGGGGGTAAATATTTAAAAGATTGCACGCTTTACGTAACTATCGAGCCCTGTGTGATGTGCGCTGGCGCATCCTACTGGACTCAGATAAGCCGTATAGTTTATGGTGCAAGAGATGAAAAAAGAGGTTTTTCACACGTTTCTGACCAAATCATTCATCCTAAGACCGAGGTGCTTAGTGAGGTCAGATCTGAAGAAGCTGCCAGTTTGATGAAAGACTTTTTTATTTCCAAACGCAATAAACTTTGACATCAAATTGAATAAGTTTTAACAATTCAATCTTATATTTGTTATAGAAAATAGTATAAACCCTAATTATAAAAAGATGGCTTTTGAACTACCCGCGTTAGCTTACGCAACAGACGCATTAGAACCGCATATCGATAAAACGACAATGGAAATTCACCATGGCAAACATCACCAAGCCTATGTGGATAATCTGAATAAGGCATTGGCTGGTACTGATGGTGCAAACCAGAAGATTGAAGATATCATTAAGAATATTTCAAAGTACCCTGTGGCAGTTAGAAATAATGGCGGTGGGCATTTTAATCATACCCTTTATTGGTCTATCATGTCTCCAAATGGTGGCGGAGCTCCAACTGGTGATTTGGCTAAAGCAATTGATGCTGCCTTTGGATCATTTGATGAATTTAAAAAGAAGTTTGCCGAAGCGGGTATGACTCGTTTTGGATCTGGGTGGTCATGGCTTTCAGTTGCTACTGATGGAAAATTACAGGTTAGCTCAACACCAAATCAGGATAGCCCTGTAATGGATATTGCTGAAGTAAAAGGTACTCCAATCTTAGGAATGGATGTTTGGGAGCATGCTTACTACCTTAAATATCAAAACAGACGTGCTGATTATGTTGCTGCATTTATGAATGTGGTAAACTGGGATGCAGTATCTGAAAGATTCGCGAAAGCAAAATAATTTCAAAAAATAAGACGTAATTTAAAAAGTGATGTATTCAATTACATCACTTTTTTATTTTGTAGTAATTACAAACTTGATAAATGGTTTTTTGTCAAAACTGACAAGAAGAAACTAATTCAAGAATAAATTCCCAATATTTCTTTCTTTTTTTTGTTTCGCATCCGCTTGGGAATAGCGTCAAGAATTTCCTTTTCAAGAGCCAGTATTAATTTCCTTTTTAGATAGTTGCGATGCGTTACAATGCTGATTTCACGGGTAGGTTCGGGCGACTTAAAATAACGTACCCTGTCTAGCTGCTTCACAGAAAAATCACTTATGGATAGCTCCGGCAATAAGGTAATTCCATTGTTCATTTCTACCATTCGCTTAAGCGTTTCGACGCTGTCTGTATTGTATTCAAATGGCTTCAAATCATCTGATTTTTTACGCTTGCATATATTAAGTATTTGGTTGCGCATACAATGACCTTCGTTGAGCAACCAAAGTTCATCCAAGTTAATATCAGAAGCATGCAAATTCTTTTTATTAATCAGCTGACTTGATTTTGAGAGGTAGGCAACAAATGACTCATAGAACAAAGGGCTTTCCTGCAAACTCTTATCCTCTAGTGGGGTCGACAAAATGCCACAGTCTAATAATCCGTTTTTCAATTCATGTATAATCTGATCGGTCATGTATTCCCATATTACCAGCTGTACATCGGGGTATTTTTCCATAAACGCAGAAATTACCTTAGGCATCAGGTAAGGTGCCATAGTTGGGATAATTCCAATTCTAAGCTCACCAGATACAATACTTTTTTGATTACTGATTAGCTCCTTTAATTTATAGCTCTCCTTTAAAATGTTTCGAGATTGTTCTAGGATTTCTATCCCAATCTCAGTGGGGGTGATTGGTTGTTTACTCCTGTCAAAAAGCTTGACCCCAAGTTCATCTTCCAGTTTCTGAACTTGCATACTCATAGTGGGTTGTGTCACAAAACATTTTTCTGCAGCAAGGCCAAAACTCCGGTAGGTATCAAGTGCAACAATGTATTCAAGCTGTACTAAAGTCATGTTATAGATTTAAACTATTCAAATATAATAATTATTGATTATGTCTATAAAGATATTTTTTCGATTAAAATTTTATTTATTTTCTATTTATTTCTGTTAAAATTTTGGCTTATATGTAACTCAATTTTTATGATTTTTTATATCAGTTTTATCCTATTGATTTGATAATCGGTTAGTTTTATATTTCTTCATCCTGCATTTAGTAATTATTCTAAACCAGAAAATTGTTAAAAAAATATTTATAAGTTTATTTGATAAACCAATTTTTATGAAAATGCTTTTTCAATCCCTTAGGTTCAGTAAAACATGGATCGTGTTTACAATTCTTTTCATTTCATGCAGTATTTCGATTGCGCAGCCAGGAATTACTATTGCTGAAAAAACAAAAGGCATGAAGCTTTTCAATGGTTTCATAAATTATTATTGGGATGAAAGCACCGGTAAAATCTGGTTACAGATTGATGAACTTGATAAAGAAATTTTATATCAAACCTCACTTCCAGCTGGACTAGGTTCAAATGATATTGGTCTTGATAGAGGCATTATGGGCACCACCTATATTGTTAAATTTAGCCGTGTAGCAAATAAGATTTTGATGATTGAGCCAAACTATGCATACCGTGCAGTAAGTGGTGGAGAGGCAGAAAAAAGAGCTGTTGAACAATCATTTGCCCAGTCAACAATCTGGGGCTTTAGTGTTGCTGCTCAAACCGGAGGTTCAGTACTTGTTGATGCAACAGATTTTATCATGCGCGATGCCTTAAAAGTTTCTAATCGGTTGAGAAGTTCGAAGCAGGGTGCGTATAATTTAGATGCCAGTCGTTCTGCCATGTATTTGCCCAGAACTAAGAATTTTCCTTTAAATACTGAGCTCGAAACAACGCTAACCTTCATAAATAATGATGGGCAAACCGGAAATTTTGTAAATAGTGTGACTCCTGTACCCGAAGCCATTACCCTAAGAGTGCATCATTCGTTTGCGCAATTGCCCGATACTAATTTTCAAACCAGACTGTATGATGCACGTTCTCCATACATCACGAATTCATATTTTGATTATAGCAGTAAGGTGAATGAACCTATTCAGAAAAATATGATTCTTCGTCACCGTTTAGAAAAGAAAGATCCTTTGGCTTTAAAGAGCGAAGCCATAAAACCTATTGTTTATTATCTTGATAATGGCACTCCTGAGCCTATTCGAAGTGCTTTACTAGAAGGTGGTAGCTGGTGGAATCAGGCTTTTGAAGCAGCCGGTTTTATCAATGCTTTCCAAGTAAAAATACTTCCTGAAACGGCCGATCCAATGGATTTGCGCTATAACATGATCAATTGGGTGCACCGTTCTACAAGGGGCTGGAGTTATGGTGATGCTGTTGTAGATCCGCGGACAGGCGAGATCATTAAAGGAAATGTAACCTTGGGTTCGTTGCGTGTTCGACAGGATTACCTAATCGCTCAGGGATTATTGGCTCCTTTTGAAAACAATACGCTGCCTACTGATGATAAAATGCTAAAAATGGCTTTGCAAAGGTTGAAACAATTGTCGGCACATGAAATTGGTCATACCATCGGTTTAATGCATAACTATATATCGAGCGCTCAGAACCGGGCTAGCGTAATGGATTATCCGCCACCTATGGTTTCATTAAATGCCAATAATGAAATTGATCTGACTAATGCCTATACTAATGAAATTGGTGAATGGGATAAAGTAAGTATCCAATATGGTTATTCACAGTTTCCAAAAGGGGTTAATGAAGCCGAGGCTCTGAATAAAATACTAAGTGATGCGGCTAAAAAGGGCCTTACATTTATTTCTGACAGAGATGCGCGTGATCCAGCGGGTTTGCATCCTGAAGCACATTTATGGGATAATGGAAATGATCCGGTAAAGGAATTAAAAAATGTGATGAATATTCGTTCCAAAGCGCTTTCAAAATTTGGATTAAACAATATACCGCAGGGTACGCCAATGGCCATGCTTGAGGATGTATTGGTTCCTGTTTACTTGTTCCACCGGTATCAGGTTGAGGCGGTTTCTAAACAGGTGGGCGGAATGTATTATTCGTATGCAATTAAAGGAGATGGGCAAATGGTAACCCGTTCGGTTTCTAAAGAAGTTCAGCTCGAAGCTTTAAAAGCACTTGTTGATTGTATGGATCCCAAAACATTAGCGCTCCCTGAAAGTATTGTCAAACTGATTCCTCCCCGTCCGGCAGGTTATAGCATTTCCAAAGAGTTGTTTAATAGAAGAACCGGGCTGGTATTTGATCCGCTGGCTGCAGCAGAGTCAGCTGCTGATATGCCTCTTTCTTTTTTGTTCAATACAAGTCGTATGAACAGGATGGTACAATACGAGGTTTCAAATAAGGGTTTAGGTGTAGATGAAATGATTGGCTTACTGATAGCAAAAACATGGAAATCACCCAGGCTCAATGGGATGGAGGGGATGATACAAAAGCAGAATGAGCAGTTACTGCTTACCTACCTTCTTTCTTCATCTGTCAATGATGATGCTTCATTCGCCACCAAAGCACAAATCCATAAATCACTTGAAGATTTGAGAATATATGCAGCTGCTCAGTTAAAGTCTACAACAGATACCACGTATAAAGGTTATTTGATTCTTACCTTAGATCGCATGAAATTTCCTGAAAAGGCAAAACCAACACTTCATCCCGTTGCACCTCCGGGAGCTCCCATTGGATGCATGATGGATGAAATTTAATTTACTGAAATACGCTTTGCCTGATTTATTGAACGGGTATTGGTGCTGTAAAATGGAATAAGTAAAAATGACTTCTGAAGATACTACCCGAATAAATAAATATCTGAGTGAGATAGGTTATTGCTCACGCAGAGCTGCTGATCAATTGATACTTGAAAACAGGGTTACCATTAATGGGAGTGTTCCAGAAATGGGTACTAAGATCATCCCTGGTGATATTGTTAAAGTTGATGGGAAATTGGTGTCTAAACCTGATGAAAAGCCAGTTTATATTGCTTTTAATAAGCCTATCGGAATTGTATGCACCACTGATACCAAGGCCGAAAAGGATAATATCATTGATTACATTAAGTTTCCAAAACGCATATTCCCTATTGGCAGGTTAGATAAACCCAGTGAGGGGCTCATTCTGCTGACCAGCGACGGTGATATTGTGAACAAGATTCTGCGCGCCAGAAATAACCATGAAAAGGAATATCTGGTATCTGTAAACAGGCCGATCACCACTGAATTTCTTAAGAACATGCGAAGTGGAGTGCCAATTCTAGATACGATAACTCGTGAGTGTGAAGTAGAGCAGATTGACAAAAATAAATTCAGAATCATTCTTACCCAGGGCCTCAACCGTCAGATACGCAGGATGTGTGAGTTCCTTGATTTTAAGGTAACCAAGCTAAAAAGGGTGAGAATAATGAATATTAAGCTTGATATCCCAATTGGAAAGTGGAGATACCTGAGTAATGATGAAATGGATGAGATCAACCGACTCATCTCATCCTCTTCAAAAACTCATATAGATCCCCAATAGAAAGCCTATTTTAGCTCCTTTAAACGGTATTTTAAAGCCATATATAAACTTAATACCAAACCGAGTAGAAATACACCTCCCATATAACCGAATATTGCAAATGCCTCTTTAGCATTTTCGCGTCCCATTTCTGGGCCGTATATTGCCGCAAAAAGCCAAACAAAAGGATACAGAAAACCTCCAATGGATACTGTATAAGAAGTAATGGCTTTCATTCTGTCAGGAGCCGATAAAAAGGAAATAAACAAAAGTACACCCATAATCATTGCGCCAATGCCAGTAGCATGGAAGTGAAATCGTTGGTAATAACGCCAGTTTTTGTCGGCCTCAGATTTGAGTACCGCAGCTTTTTCAACCGGATCCTGGATCTGATTTATCTTTTCATTCTTTTTAAGGCCTTCATTAATATTATCCTTGAAATAATCTTCGTTTGCTCCGAAAATTATGGAGATAAAAACACCGCCTATTAGTGTTAAAATAGCGATTACATACGGAATTCTGTGTGTCATAATACTTTGTTTATATTTCTTGCTTTTAGGTAAGTTACCCTTTTATTGGTGGCTTTTTCTGATTGTATCCGTTTATTTTATTGTCATAACATAAAAAAAGGACCGTTTTAGGCCCTCGTTTTTCTAGATATTTTTTTACTTATTTAATTCAGTTTATTAGTTTCTTCATTTGGGAATACCACGGCTGGCTTAAAGTTTCTAGCCTCTTCAATATCCATAATTGCATAGGCAATGATAATAATGACATCGTCGCGCATCACTCTTCTTGCTGCTGCTCCATTTAAAACTATTTCACCACTCCCTCTTCTTCCTGGAATAGTATAAGTTTCAAATCGCTCGCCATTATTATTATTTACAATTTGTACTTTCTCACCATGCAATAAATTTGCAGCATCCATTAAATCTTCATCTATGGTAATACTGCCTATATAGTTTAGATCTGCGTCAGTTACTTTGACCCTGTGAATTTTTGATTTTAAAATATGAACTTGCATGGTGCAAAGCTAATAATTTGGATGGAATACAGTTGTGTTAACATCGTTCATTGTAGTATAGATTTCACTTTTTACGCAAAGAATGTTCACCTATTTGATAGGTTATTATAAAATAAAAATTCCCCGGCTTTTTTAAAACCGGGGAATTATATTGAGTTGGAACGAGGCTGTTTATTTCTTCTTTAAAATGATCTCAATAACATCATTGCCCTCTAAATCACTATATTTTCTTTGAGCACTTTCTCCTTTTAGGACAGTAATCGATTGAATATCATCAGGTTTAATATTTTTAAAAGTACTGCTATCAACTTTCTTTCCATCAAGCATGTAAACTACTTGATCATTTATTTTTACCTTGTTCCAATTGGTTTTTCTTTCAAAAACAATCGTGTCTGCCTGAATTTCCCGAAAATCAGAAACAGTAATATCCATGGCTTTTATTCCTTTTATCCCTTTGATTCTTTTTACTGCATTCTCAATATCACCTTTACTGTTTTGATCCACAATAAATAGTTTTTTGTTATCACTTTTATCGCTTGGATCGACCATGAATATTTTTTTACTATTACCATTCTTAGATTTTGTGGTAATAATCATGAGGTCATTGTTTTTATCAGCATCTTCTTGGAAATAATGACCTTCCACTCTCGCCTCCTTTAGTTCTCCTTTCGAATTCTTAGCATCTCTTTCTATCGTTAGTCCATCTTTCCTAATTAATCGAATGCTTTCGATATCCCCTGGTTTCAGGTCTGATATAGTGGCTTTTCCGTTGATTATCATAATTTTATTTTGCTCTGTGCCTGCATCCTCATTATTCCACTTAAGAATCATTACTTTGTTATCGTTGTTTTCGACTGGCTTTACCCCGGGCATCGGAGGCATCGGAGGCATTGGTGGCATCGGTGGCATAGCAGGCATCGGAGGCATTGGTGGCATCGGTGGTATCGGTGGCATAGCAGGCATCGGCGGTTCAGGCACTACCGGAAGTTTTGGTTTTATGGTATCCGAAAGGTTTTCATAATAAACGTTCTCCAATTGTTTACCTATGCGTTCAACTTTTTCTACTGCATTGACCTTGATTGAGAAAATTGCAAGTGCAAGCAGTATTAATGGTAGAGCCATTACCCTTCTTAAGTAAGAGTATTCTGTTTTGTTTGATTTTGTTAACATGGCTAATCTGCGCTTAATGGATGAATAATTAAATGGATGTATTGGATTGAAAAAATGTGTTCCGTAATGCGTTTCAAGTAGAAGTTTTGCAAATGCCTCCGTATTGTTTTCACCAACGGCCTCTTCATCGGCAATAAATTCGTGAATAGTTTGGAGCTCTTTCTGGATAATCCAGTTGAATGGATTGATCCAAAGGATTGAACCTATGATCTGGCAAAATAACCTGTCCCATGAATGCTTTTGTTTAATATGTGTAAGCTCATGCTTAAAAATCTTTTGTCCGTTTTCATCATTTAGTTGGATTCCCTTTTTCCAGAATAAGTTATTTAAGAATGAGAAAGGTGCATTTTCGACATCAGTTTCAATGAATTCTATTCCTTCGTACTGCCTTACAGGTGAATTTCTCTTAATTCTATAGATTTTAACAATGCTGATCACTAATAATACAAGTAGTGAAATACCGATCATAATGATGAACATGAATATCCAGTCGCTATAAATTAGATTGTTCACCTGACTTTTAACTCCTGGTTCGGCGATCATTAATAGTATTTCTTCGCCAGTTGTTTTAGCTGCCGGCTTTTCAAATGTAAACCAGTGAAAATTTAATAGGGGAATAACCAAACTTAAGACCAGGCTGGCTAAAAGATAAAAGCGATTATAATAATGAAATTTATTATCCTTAAGGGCTAAACGGTAATAGCCATACATGATAGCTGTAATGAACGTCGATTTGAGGACGTAAATCAAAATTAGTTCAGTGCTCATGACTTTTTATTTTTGAGTTCTTTTAATAGCAATTCCAAATCTTCAATTGACATTTGTTTCTTATCAACCAAAAACGAAACTACATTAGAGTACGATCCTTCAAAATATCGTTCTGTAAGCCCCTCAATGCTTTGCTCAGAATAAGTAGATTTTGTAACCAGTGGATAGTATAGGTTGTTTCGATTCGGGTTCTTGATCCCTACAAATCCTTTTTCTACCAATATTTTGAGCAAGGTTGCTACAGTATTATTATGAGGTTTGGGTTCATCCAGTAATTCAAGGATGTCTTTGACATAGCCACCAGATTTTAGTGACCATAGTACTTGCATTAGTTGCTCTTCAGCCTGTGTGAGTTTTTTCATTCTAACTAAATTATTAGTCAATAATACGACTAATAATTTAGTTAGAAAAATTTAGTTGAAAATATTTTTTAACCGCGTAGAAATGCAGGTTGAAGAATCAAAATAGACGGCCTAAATCAGCGGGTTGAGCCTTTTTAATCTGACCATTCTCTGGGCCTGTGCTGTTTAGTTCACAAAGCTGCCATCACCTCTTCTAATAAGAGGTCTGTTATTATTGCCCACAGCGCCTGTCCATTTTTGTAAATTCATACTTAAGTTTAGCATAACATAACGGCTGTTAGGGTTGGTTAAAGTTTCTGTAAATCCTAAATCATTTTGTGTTCTATTGATGAAGTTGTTTTGGTTCAACAAATCATAGGCTCTTAATTGCAGAGAGCCTTTATTTTTAAACACTCGCATTTGCAGCATCGTGTTAATAATCAAAGGGTTATTCGTTATATTGTTGCCAATACCACTCACATAATTTTTGCTTATTGCATACCCAAATTGGTATTGCTTGGCAAAATAAATGTTCCCATCTACACTCAATGCCCAAATTTTTTGAATAACATCTCTAGAGCGGGCTAAAGAAAAATCTATTTTATTAAAATCGTATGAAACGAATGGATTTATATCAAACCAAGGCTTAGGATTCATTCGTGGGCCAAAACTCTGCTTAAAACCCCAGGTTTTTGAGCTGTTCATTTGGCTGTTACTCATCGAAACACGGTTTGAGTTAATTACATTCCCAAAAAAACTAAGGTTATACCTTCTATCACTTAACTGCTTTGAAATAGAATAGTCGCCAATAGTGCTGTTGTTACCTTGTAAGTTTACGTATCGTGTTTCATTTTTAAATGTACCAAAAGCAGCAGGATCTCTAATCTCAACAACATTATTGACTACTTGATTTTCTGTAAACGAGGAGCCTAGTCTTAATTCATAGTTGATTCTTGAATTAGCAATGTAATTGCTATACTGAGCATTTACACTGTGTGCAAATGCAACCTTCAAATCGGGATTACCCACAATGGCATTTTGCGGATTTGAAACGTCTTTTACAGGTTGAATTTGGTTAAATAAGGGCTCAATAGCTCTGCCATTATAGTTTAATGAAGCTCTGTGCGTACTCGAAAGTCTTAATTGAACACGAGCAATGGGTATAATTCTAAAATTTTGTTTATCAATTCTAGAAGCAACACTAGTACTGCTTCCTACTAAAGAAGTATTAACACCTGTTGCACCCAAAGAGAAATTAAATAAACTGGTATTATTGCCATATTTGTAATTAATCGAGTTTCGGTATTGCGTGAAGGAATAGTTAAACACATTGCTGAAATTATCTAAGAGTGATAAATTTCCATTAGCCTCAATATCACTAGTTAGCCGACTATTAGTATAGCCTCTGTTTTCTAAATTCGTATTAAATTCTAATCGAGATAATTTACCCAAGGGTTCTGTATAAGTTAAACTACCACGAGTGCTTTTTTGGAGGTTTCTGACATCAATTAGGCGATTAAGAATAGAATCACCTAAGAACAATTGATTAACATCTCTGTAATTGAAAAGATTTAATTGTTCATCCTCATTGTTATTTTCTTGTTGCCTAATGGTAGCTTCGGCAGAGAAAGTTCTTGAAGGAGTTTTAAAAATGTGTTGATAAGCAACCGTTCCGCCAATGTTTGGACGGGTACTGCTATTGTTGTTGTTATTAATTTGATCCTGATTGATCAAGCCTTTTTGAAAGTTTGTAGACCTATTGAAACTTGTTGAATTTACAAAATTCAGGTTAGGAGAAAACTGAATATAATTGGCACTATCAATGGCATATTCTATTTCAAAACCAATGGCATGTGTTTTATTATTAGATTCTATATTAGCATCCCGGTCAGAATCAGTTGTCCCTAAAGTACTGATTGCTTGCGATCTGCTAATGGTTTGAGTGTTATTATCGGTGTAATTAAAATTATAATTAGCCAAAAAATCTATCTTTTTCCCAAATTTATCCCGGTAAGTAAATGCTGGTGCGGTTCTTAAGTTGGTGCCTCCTGTAGCACTTCCGCCACCTCCGCCTCCAACACCTGCACCACTTCTTCCACCCCGGTTAGAGGCTCCACCTAAACGGCCAATACTTGCATTTTGACCTGCAATTCCGTTTGGAGTTTTGAGTAAAGTTGTATTAACGGTGATGGTTTGATTCTTATTGATGCGGGTTAAGTTTGCACTACCTTCATACTGATCGAGCGTTCCAAGACCTGCATTTAACCTTGCCAAATTACCAACAGATTTATCTTGTCTCGTTGTAATATTCAATACTTTGGTTGGATCGCCATCTTTAACTCCGGTTCTGGCAGCAGTATTTCCATAATCGTCAACCATTTGTACTTTATCAACAATTTCTGCAGGTAAATTTTGAACCGCGGTAGCCACATCGCCACCATAAATATCTTTACCATTTAATCGTGCTCTGGCTATAGCTGTTCCATTTACAGTTACCGAACCATCATTACCCACTTGAACGCCTTCCATTTTTTGCAATAACTCATCAACAGTAGCACCTTTTCTTACCACATAATCACTGGCTCGATACTCTACAGTATCTGTTTTATACACAATAGATGGGGTACCATTAATAATGACCTCGCTTAATACTTTCTCATCATTTTTTAAGATGATAGGGTCTAAAGTAATTCGGGCGGTAGCATCATTGTATTTACCTGAAATTACCTTTCTAACATGGCCCAACGAAGTTACCTGAACTTTAAAAACCCAGGATTTTACATTTTTGAAAATAAAAATTCCATCCTCATTGGTTGAAGTTTTAAGCGTGTCTGCGGTAGAAGTTAAGGTTACCGTTGCACCAATAACGGTTTGATCGAGCGAATCTTTAACTACACCTGATACTTGTCTTAGCGGAATGGGCTTGGGCGATGTAGCTGGTGGTCTCGGTGTGGTTTGCGCAAAAAGCTGAGCAATTG
>NZ_JBIKSU010000117.1:0-4815 GCF_044348475.1 Daejeonella sp.
AGGAGTTAGTACTGATGAGATGAATGAGATATTTATGATTGCAAATTTGGTTGGTGGATCAATCGTTATTCCACACTACCGTAGGGCGCTTGAGTATTGGGAAGAGTTGAACAGATAATTCAAATTTGAACTATCACTGAAATTAGTTAGCTTTCTATTGTTAAAATGAATAAAAAAAGTTGGATCTAAATAAAAATATAATCAGGTGCGCCTGGTGTGGTACAGATCCATTATATGTACGGTATCATGATCAGGAATGGGGCAAACCCGTTTATGATGATCAAACTTTGTTTGAATTTCTTATTCTGGAAAGTGCACAAGCTGGATTAAGCTGGATTACCATTTTAAGAAAACGTGAAAATTATCGAAAAGCATTTGCAAATTTTGACACTCAAAAAGTAGCAGAATTCACAGAACAAGACGTTAAACGCTTATTAATAGATGAAGGTATAATTAGAAATAGGTTAAAGATAAATTCTAGCATCAGCAATGCCAGATTATTTATGGAAATTCAGCAAAATTTTGGATCATTTTCAAATTATATCTGGGGGTTTTTACCCGATAAAAAACCAATAATAAATACCTGGAAAGATCATAAGAATGCTCCGGCAAGAACTGAGCTTTCAGACCGTATAAGTTTAGACATGAAAAAAAGAGGGTTTAAATTTTTTGGTACAACCATCTGCTATGCTTATATGCAAGCAACAGGAATGATAAATGACCATATCGAAGGCTGCATAGCCAGATAAAAAATAGAGGTATTTTACCTCAAAAAGATTACTATTCAAATGAAAAAACTATTTCTCTTAGATGCATTTGCATTAATATACCGGGCCCATTTTGCCCTTAGCAAAAATCCCAGATTCACTTCGAGTGGCTTGAACACATCGGCTATCATGGGATTCACAAACACCCTGCTGGAAGTTTTGAAAAAGGAAAATCCAAGTCATATGGCCGTGGTATTTGACACTTCAGCTCCCACTGAGCGTCACACCGATTTTGCTGCCTATAAGGCACACCGCGAGGCAATGCCAGAAGATCTATCAGCAGCCATTCCTTACATCGTCCGATTAATAGAAGGTTTTAATATCCCTGTAATTTTTTCAGATGGATATGAAGCCGATGACCTGATTGGAACTTTAGCCAAAAAAGCCGAAAAAGAGGGTTTTACTGTATACTGTATGACACCCGATAAGGATTTTGGCCAGCTAGTTTCTGAAAATATTTTCATTTATAAGCCCGCAAGAATGGGTAATGGGATGGAGATTCTGGGCGTAAAAGAGATCCTTGAAAAATGGGAAATTGATCATGTTGAACAAGTAATCGATATTCTTGGGCTTTGGGGAGACGCAGTCGACAATATCCCAGGAATACCTGGTATTGGTGAAAAAACAGCAAAACTACTGATCAAACAATATGGTTCAATAGAGAATATCATTAAAAATAGTCATGAACTTAAAGGTAAATTAAAAGAGAACGTTGAAAATTTTGCAGAACAGGGTCTAATTTCTAAAAAACTGGCAACAATTCTACTCAATGCTCCAGTTGATCTGGATGTTGATGCATTACATGTTGACCAACCTAATCGTGAAGTATTAGAGGCTCTTTTTGCTGAACTCGAGTTTCGTACACTTGGTCGTCGAGTGTTTGGAGAAGAGTTCAATGTTGCTGAAGTTAAGACTGCCACAACAAAAAACGGTCAAATGGATCTTTTTGGAGCTAATAATTTGCAGAATGATACGACTGAAAATGACAGAAATGATTCAAACCATGCCGATGCTCCAGTAGTTTTTAAAAACATTCACAACACTGCTCATCACTATGATCTGGCCGATACCTTTGAAAAAAGAGCATCCCTCATTACTTTATTAGCCTCTCAAAAATCATTCTGTTTTGACACTGAAACAACCAGCCTGGATGCCAACGATTGTGAGCTGGTTGGCCTTTCATTCAGTATCAAACCAGGTGAGGGATGGTATATTCCATTATCTACAGATCAAACTGATTGTCAAAATACCTTGAATGAATTCAAGTGTGTACTTGAAAATCCTCAAATAGGCAAAATCGGGCAGAATCTGAAATATGATATTCTTGTTCTTAACTGGTATGGTATTCATGTTCAGGGCGAGCTTTTTGATACCATGCTTGCACATTACCTGATTGATCCAGATTCCCGCCATAACATGGACTTACTTGCCGAAAACTATCTTCAATATAGCCCGGTGAGTATCACTAGTCTGATTGGCCAAAAAGGCAAAAACCAGGGAAGTATGCGGGATATTGATGTTGAACTGGTTAAGGAGTATGCAGCCGAAGATGCCGACATTACCCTTCAATTAAAAAATACGTTCGAACCTATACTTAAATCTGTAAATGCATGGAAATTAGCAGTTGAGATTGAAAATCCGCTGGTTTATGTCCTCGCTGACATTGAGCGTGAAGGTGTAAAAATAGATCAGAATGCACTCGTAGAAATTTCTAAAATTCTTGAAACAGATTTAAGACAACTCGAAAAAACTATATATGAAAAAGCTGGCGTAAAATTCAATATCGCATCTCCAAAACAATTGGGAGAAGTACTTTTTGATAAACTTATGCTAGACCCTCAGGCAAAAAAAACAAAAACAGGGCAGTACCAAACTGGTGAAGAAGTACTTAGCAGGCTCGCAAATAAAAGTGATATTGTTGCAGATATCCTTGATTTCAGGCAGCTTCAAAAGCTTAAATCAACCTATGTTGATGCATTGCCACAAATGATCAATAAGAAAACAGGCCGAATTCATACTTCCTACAATCAGGCTGTTGCAGCCACCGGAAGATTAAGTTCAAATAACCCCAACCTGCAAAATATTCCAGTGCGTACCGAGCGGGGTAAAGAAGTGCGAAAAGCTTTTATCCCTAGAGATAAAGATCATGTTCTACTTTCGGCCGATTATTCCCAGATTGAATTAAGGATCATTGCAGAAATCAGCAAGGATGAAAACATGATGGAAGCCTTTGTTCAGGGCCATGATATTCATACCGCCACGGCAGCAAAGGTTTATGGAATTAGCCTAGAAGAAGTAAGCTCTAACCAAAGAAGAAATGCAAAAGCTGTAAACTTTGGAATTATTTATGGGCAATCCGCATTTGGACTTTCGCAAAATCTGGGTATCCCAAGAAAAGAGGCAGGCGAAATAATTGAAAACTATTTCAATACCTATCCCGGAATTAAGAAATACATGAACGATACCATGAATTTTGCCAGAGAAAATGGATATGTTGAAACAATCATGGGCAGAAGACGTTACCTAAGAGATATCAATTCAGCTAACCAGACGGTACGCGGCTTTGCAGAACGAAATGCAATAAATGCCCCAATACAGGGCTCTGCTGCAGATATGATCAAAATCGCAATGATACGAATTCATCAAGATATCATTGACCAAAAGCTGAATTCTAAAATGACCATGCAGGTACATGACGAATTAGTATTCGATGTGCCGAAGGCAGAAATTGAGATCATGAAAAATATCATTGAAAGCCGCATGAAAAATGCAATTGACATGAAAGTACCCATTCTGGTTGAAGTTGGCCAAGGCAGTAATTGGCTTGAAGCACATTAATTTTATGCTTGAATTTAATGGGTGTTATGGATACGAATATTCTGAAATTAGTACTTTATTAATCGTCATCCGAAACTGAATTCTGCCCACTTCCGGAATACGCACTTCTTCGAACAACCGGCATGCCCGCTGCATTAAAAAGCTCATCCAGTTTTAACAGACTCCCATTGGTAAGATTACTTAACAAAATAACGGTCACATCTTTATCTAACTGTCTAAGATAAATATGTCGAAATCCATGCCACCAGCCGGTATGATATACTACTTTATGCTTACCATCAACAAAGGTTCGCCATCCATAACCATAATTGAAATGGCCTCTCTGCATCTCATTTCGAGGAGCATAAATTGAATCCATAGTTGATGTTTCTACTAAACTGCCCTTACGCATAGCCCTGTCAAACAGATACAGATCATGTAGTGTACTATAAATCCCTTTGTCTCCTACGGGGCCATCAAGAAAATTCTGTGCCACAGAGCGACGCCACGTTCTGTCGTGACCAACCACATCTACCGGGATCTTAGTATATTCTGCCTTAGAATAAACTGCTGTTTGCTTCATTCCAAGTGGCTTAAAAATATGTTCAGCCATAAATTGTGAGAATTTCTGCCCGCTAACCTTTTCAATAATAGCCCCTAAAACCATATAATTTGAGTTATTATAATGGAATTTTCGATCTGGTTTCATGTAAGGTGCAGGTTTGTGCTCTGCAATTAACTTCATAACATCCTGATTGGTAATACCAGGACGCTCATCTTTCTTTTGAGCCTTCCAGAGATCGTCAACGAAATATACATAATTCATCATACCAGATCGGTGGGTCAGCAATTGTTTAACCGTAATGCCATCATAAGGAAAATCAGGAAAAAATTCTTTAACATCCTGATTTAAATTGAGTTTTCCATCTTCAACCAACATCATTACTGCTGTAGAAGTAAAGATTTTGGTCACTGATGCCAGCTCAAACACTGAGTTTATTTTCAAACTGTCGCGATGTAAATGATCTGCCCAACCAATTGCCTTCTCATAAATAATTTTTCCGTTTTTTGCGACCAGTACATTTCCATTAAAACCAGATCTTCGGTGAAGATTCATCATAAATTCATCAATTCTTTTATCTGCCTTTTTGGGGTTATAGATTAAAGCTATGCTATCTACTTGCTCATCAGAAAGCGTTCTCTTCTTTCTTTTTTCAAAAGGAGTGGAACT
>NZ_JBIKSU010000118.1:0-4792 GCF_044348475.1 Daejeonella sp.
TGCTTTTTTTGTGGATACAAGATAAAGCCTCATTCAGCAAAAAAGTGACAGATCTTGCACAGAATGATTCGCTAAGAGTATTGGCTACCTCAAGATTAAAACCTACAGAAATCCAGGACGATGATTTCGACTTTGATGCTGCAGATGATAAAACTATTAAAAAATTAAACACTTTTTACAGATTGGTAGCTCCAGTTTCACAAGGTTCGCCGGCATTAGCCGTTAGCTTTTTTAGCAAAAGTGGCTTCGATTCTAAATCACTAGATGAGCTATCTGCAATTAAAGATCAAATTGTCAGTTTGAGATTGAGTAGAATGCCTGTTAAGGATACTGACCTTAATAGAATTTCAAAATTTGAATCTTTGCAGAATCTTGATTTGAATTTTACCGATATTACCGGTAGCGGATTAAAAGAACTTTCCGGATTAAAATCTTTGAAAAGTTTATCACTTTCAGGAACTAAAGTGAATCTAGCTCAAGTGAAGCCTATTGTTTCATTAAAAAGTCTTGAAGAACTTACTATTTGGAACACCTCTTTTTCTGAAAAAGATATTCAGGAATTAAAGAAATTGAATAAAAAAATAAAGATACTTACTGGTTATAAAGATGACGGAAATTCTCCAATTCAACTCACACAACCTTTGTTAAATAATAATTCCAGAGTCTTTAAAGATCAAACTAAAATTCAACTAACACACCCCAGACAGGATGTCAGCATCAGATATACCTTAGATGGGACAGAGCCAGATAGTATAAACTCTCCTGTATTTAATAATAATTTAATTATCAAATCAAATTCTACAATTAAGGCTAAAGCATATAAAAAAGGATGGCTGAGTAGTGGGGTGAGTACCTTTGGATTTTTAAAAACGTCAATCAAACCAGATCGAATTAAAATAATGTTTGAATCTGACCAATACCATAAAGCGATGGGTGCAAATTCATTAATAGATGGACAGCTTGGTGATTTTGATACAAATAATTCTAACTGGCTTGGATATCAGGGAAATAATTTGGAGGTGTTATTAGAATTTAATACCGTTAAAAAAATTCAAAATATAGCTTTAAACACCTTGATATCTCCAAATGGATTTGATAACCGTTTTCCCTATGGATATTCTTTCCCTCCAACAAGCATTCAGGTTTTTGCTGGAACTGATAAGGATAATTTAAAGTTGATAGGTACTATGAATCCAGTTATGCCAAATAAAACTAGTGTACAGGAAATTAAGAGCATTTATACCACATTTAAGCCTCAATCGGTATCTTATATTAAAATCATAGCTAAGCCGCTTAAGAAGCTCCCGGAGTGGCATCCTTCAAAGGGTAATCCAGCATTATTAATGGTTGATGAGCTATTGATTAATTGAGATTTTTAGTTTTTAAATTTTAATTCATAACACCATTGTATTTTGAATGCTTTTTTGTAGAATATTTAGATCAAATATTGATTTTAATAGCAAATAAGATGGTTTTAATACATTCAAAATCTGAGCATTAATACTTTTCTTATATCATTTATTGATTAGCAATATTTATCTCATAACTAATTTTGAGAAAATGAGGAAATGAGAAAATGTGATTAAGAATGATTTATTAATAAAAATAGTAGAGTTTATCTTCAAAATATTATATCTCTAAACTATAAATTATAGAATGGTATGAGTCTGAACAAATATCTGCTTTATTCACTTTGTTTGCTTATTACGAGTATTCAAGCTTGCAATAACAATCAGGAAGCTGAAGCGCTTAAAATAGAAGATGTATCTGCTAATGATGATGTGGCACGCTACATGAATGCCTTTAAGGGTCTTGGTGCTCTTACCGATTCAACTCAGCCCACTCAGCCTCAAAAAGCACTAAGTAATTTCCAAATTCCTAATGATCTAAGTATGGATCTGGTCTTATCAGAGCCTGATATTGTTCAACCTGTTGAGCTTAGTTTCGATCATCGTGGTCGTTTATGGGTAGTACAATACCATCAATATCCTTATCCTAAGGGTTTGAAAGTAACCAGTGTTGATAATTTTTTACGGGTACACTTTGATAAGGTACCTCCAGCTCCTCCAGGTGGGCTTAAAGGAGCAGATAAGATCAGCATATTTGAGGATACTAATTGTGACGGAACATTTGATAAATCAACCGATGCAATATCTGGACTTAATATTGCAACAAGTGTAATAACCGGTAGAGGAAAAATATGGGTGTTGAACCCACCTTATCTGATTTCATTTGATGATCCAGAAGGGGATGGGATACCCAATGGAGAACCCACTGTTCATTTAAGTGGCTTTGGCCTTGAAGATACACATGCTGTGGCCAATAGCCTTCGGTGGGGGCCTGATGGCTGGCTTTATGGCGCTCAAGGAAGTACTACTACTGCAAATATCAGTTCTGCCGTTTCAAAAAATATTGCTTTTTCAGGGCAAGTGATCTGGAGATACAACATAGATACTAAAGTTTTTGAAGTATTTGCTGAAGGTGGGGGTAATACCTTTAATGTGGAATTTGACAGGAAAGGAAGATTGTATTCCGGAAATAATAATACAGATAGAGGTCCTTATTATAAACAAGGTGGTTATTATCCAAGAAGTTTGGGTAAGCATGGTCCATACTCAAACCCCTATACTTTTGGGAATCTTGATAATATGGAACTCGTGGGCGAAAAAATCCGATTTACACACTCCCTGATTCGGTATGAAGGTGGCAGATTACCGTCTGCTTATGATGGTAAAATGATCGCTATCAATCCATTATTGAATTATGTACAGCTGAGCCGCTTTGAATCAAAAGGCTCTACATTTAAAAATATAGACGAGAGAAAGATTATTGAAACAAATGATCATTGGTTTAGACCTGTAAATATTAAAGCCGGACCTGATGGCGCAATTTATATTGCCGACTGGTATGATAGCCGTCTTTCACATGTTGATCCTCGAGATACCTGGCATAAAAGCTCTGGCAGAATCTATCGGCTGCGTGCTAAAGGTTCTAAAGCAGCATATGCAAATTTTGATCTTAGTAAACTCAGTAATTTTGAACTCATTAAACAACTTGAAAATAAAAATAAATGGTTTCGTCAACAAGCTTTACTACAGTTTGCCAATCGGAGAGATAAGTCTATTGTACCTAAATTAGTTACTATTTTAAAAACTGCTAATTCAGACCTAGCATTAGAAATGCTTTGGGCTATACATGTGAGCGGCGGCTTTAATGATGATTTGGCTAGTATGGCTATCAAACATCAAGATCCATATGTGCGAGAATGGTCGGTTCGTTTAATTGGTGACAAAAAAAATGTTTCTTCTGCACTAGCTAATAAGCTTGCGGCACTAGCAGCTAGTGAAACCAATGTGATAGTTAGAAGCCAATTGGCAGCTACTTCAAAAAGATTAGTTGCATCATTTGCTATTCCAATATTAAAAAATCTGATTATCAATCATGATGATTCAAATGACCCGGATATTCCACTGCTAATCTGGTGGGCCATGGAAGCCAAAGCCGAAACAGATAGAGATGCTTTGATCTCAATTTTTTCGGACAAGGATATATGGAAGAATAAGCTCGTTCAAAATGTACTATTAAAACGATTGATGCAGCGTTACATCCTCTCAGGTGGAGATGCAAATTATAAAGCTGCCTCCAAATTGATTAGTCTTGCACCCTCAAAACCAGATGCTAAAATACTGATGAGTGGATTACGTGAAGGCCTTAGGGGCCGAGATGCAATTGGTTTATCAGTGGAGCTAAGCAAAGCAATTCAACCCTATCAGTCTGAACTATTTGGAGCACCATTGGCACTTGGTATACGTCAAGGAAATAGGACTGCAGTTAAAAAAGCACTAAATGTCATAGCAGATGAGAATGCAAATTTTGACCATCGTTTATCCTACATCGTGATTTTTGGTCAAACAAATCAGCCGGAGTCTGTACCTATTTTATTGAATATTATTGAAAGCGGTAAGTCTACCGCCGCCATGAAAGAGGCCTCTTTACTAGCCCTGCAACGTTATGATGTTGATGAAATTGGTTTACGAATTGTTAAAGCATATCCTCAGTTTAGAGGAGATACCGGTGTTCGAAATGCAGCCTTGGATCTCTTTGCCAGCAGAACAAGCTGGGCTAATGAGTTATTCACTGCAATTTCAGACACAAAGCGAATCAGTAAGGATGATGTACCCGATCAAGTTGCCCGCAGGTTAAAACAGTTAAACAATCCTAAAATCAATTCATTGGCAGATAAGTATTGGCCAAATGTTAAACTGTCTACATCTACTGAAAAAAATCAAGCTATTGCTAAATACTCGAAACTTATAAAATCTGGCACCGGGGATATCAATAAGGGAAGAATACTTTATTTAGCCAATTGTGGATATTGCCATCGTTTGTTTAATGAAGGTGGAAATATTGGCCCTGATTTAACAGGCTATGAACGCAGTAATGTGAACTACTTTTTGCTAAACGTAGTTGATCCAAACGCAGATATCAGAGAAGGTTATGGGCTTCACCGCTTTGTTACAAAAGATGGGCGAACCCTAGAAGGTAAGCTTGCAGCTAGCAATGGAGATACCCATACCATTCAAACGCAGTCAGGTAAAGAGATTATACTTTCTGTAAGCCAGATTAGTGAAATGAAAGCTTTGCCAGTATCCATTATGCCTGAACGCATACTAAACCGTTTAAGTGATCAGGAAGTTAGAGATCTATTTGCTTATATAATGAAGAAATAAGGTTGTTTATTTAGTATTGATTCAAATTACAGCTACATTTTTAGGTATCTATTGAGATAAAG
>NZ_JBIKSU010000013.1:0-56999 GCF_044348475.1 Daejeonella sp.
TCGATCTAGATCATAGGTAGATGCCATTGATCCCATCATTTCTATTGCACAACAAGCAATACCAAAGCTCATTGGCCATAATGATGATAAACGAGCCCAGTTTAGCAAATCGTCAACTTTGACAACTAAAACAGATCCACCTTCACTTTTAATTTCTAGACTCACTATTCAGTTTTTTTAAATTTAGGTTTAAATGCAGGTTTAAAGGGAATTGGGTTTAGTACCGGCTCTGCTTTTTCTGATTCTATACTAACAGGATCTAATGTAAACTCTTTGATCTGGTATTTTTCATTATTCAAGGTATGGTATGCGGAATAAGGAATTTTAGTAGGTGAAGAAGGCAATAACTGTTCTGGTCTGATCCAGTTAAGATCACCTTTTTTCCAAACATAAACCAATCCAATAAGAAGTATGCCAATAAAAATAAACATTTCTATTAAACTCAACCATCCCCATCGTGGATCTGCAGTTAATAATGCTTCTTGTCCAAAAACGGTTGCCCATGGAAAAATAAATACTAATTCTACATCAAACAGTAGAAATATCAATGCAATAACATAAAAACGTGAATTGAACTGTATCCAAGAATTTCCAGTAGGTTCTTCACCACATTCATAGGAACTGAGCTTCTCTGGATTTGGTTTTTTAAGGGCAACGAGCCAACCTAAAAAAAAGGTAAATAGAACGAATAAGACCCCCATTATCAGATAAATAAACACTTTACCGAATTCAGATAGTTGTGAAATTTCGTTCATTGCTCAAATTTATAAATATTTGATTTAAAGTTTCAATAAGGGATATTTATTTCTATATTTTTTTATTTCACTTTGTGGATAAGCTTTTTTTGAAATTTGAATAGTTAGCCTCAAATTCGCTGTGAATTACGAAATGCAAAATGATTGTTAATAAGAATAAGAAAATAGCTATCGAGCTTTCGATAGCAGAGAAACAGGTTCAGGTTACCATTGATTTGCTTGATGAAGGCGGAACAGTTCCATTTATTGCCCGATATAGGAAAGAAATGACTGGTAGCCTTGATGAGGTTCAGATTGCTGCTATTCGTGATAGAAATCAACAATTAGTCGACCTTGATAAGAGAAGGGAAGCAATATTAAAATCCATGAATGACTTGGAAATGCTTAACCCTGAACTTGAAAAGCAAATACTTGAAGCAGAAACAATGACTCATTTGGAGGATATTTATCTTCCATATAAGCCAAAGCGCAAAACTAAGGCTTCTATTGCCAGAGAAAAAGGGCTGCAAAAACTTGCAGACTTTATTTTAGAGCAAACTAATGATAATCTTGAAGCAGAAGCTCTAAAATATATTAATGATGAAAAGGCCGTACTAACTATTGAAGATGCTTTGTCTGGAGCACGGGATATTTTGGCAGAGTTTATGGCTGAACAACCTGAATTAAGAATGAAAATGAGAGAAATTTTTGTTCAAAAGGGCAGTTTTCACTCAAAATTGATCAAAGGCAAGGAAATAGACGGACAGAAATATAAAGATTATTTTGACTGGACTGAAGCGGTAAAAACAGCTCCTTCACATCGTGTTTTGGCATTAAGAAGAGCTGAAAAAGAGATCATTCTTACTTTGGATATTGTTGTGCCTGAAGATGATGCAATTACTCTTTTGCACTCATTTTTTGTTAAAGGTAGGAATGCTTCATCAGAACAAGTTAGCCAGGCAGCAGCAGATTCCTTTAAACGATTAATCAAGCCATCTATGGAAACAGAAGTACGTTTGTTTACAAAGAAACAAGCAGATACTGAGGCCATACGTGTGTTTGCAGATAATGCACGCCAATTATTGCTTGCTGCACCGGTAGGGCAAAAAAGAATTATGGCTATTGACCCTGGATTTCGTACAGGGTGTAAACTGGTTTGCTTGGATGAGCAGGGACAGCTGATCGAGAACACAAATATTTATCCCCATAATGGGAATGAAGCAGTGAAAGAGGCCGGAAAAACTGTTAAATTTTTGTCTGATAAATATAAAATTGAGGCAATTGCTATTGGCAATGGAACCGCTGGCCGTGAAACAGAAACATTTGTGCGTAGCTTACAAATTCCCAACTTGATTATAGTGATGGTGAATGAGAGTGGGGCATCAATTTATTCTGCTTCAGATGTGGCTAGGGAGGAATTTCCAGACAAGGACATTACCGTCAGAGGAGCGGTGTCTATTGGCCGACGATTAATGGATCCATTGGCCGAATTGGTAAAAATAGATCCAAAATCAATAGGAGTGGGGCAATACCAGCATGATGTTGATCAGAATCAACTTCAGAGCTCACTTGATGATACAGTAATTAGTTGTGTGAATGCCATAGGTGTAGAATTAAATACAGCCTCAAAACAGATCTTATCCTATATTTCAGGTCTTGGCCCACAACTTGCCCAAAATATTGTGGAATATCGAAATAAGAATGGTGCTTTTAAACGAAGAAACGATCTAAAAAAGATACCACGTTTGGGTGAAAAGGCTTTTGAGCAGGCAGCAGGTTTTCTCCGTATTCGTAATGCAGAGCATCCTCTTGATAGTAGTGCGGTTCATCCTGAACGCTATGCTTTAGTAGAAAAAATGGCCAAGGATCTTAATTGTAAGTTGGATGATCTGATGAAAGATGAACAGCTTAGAAAGAGAATAAAACTTCAAGACTATATAAGTGATAGTGTGGGTCTTCCAACATTAAATGATATTCTCAATGAGTTGGCTAAACCTGGGCTTGACCCACGTGATCAGTTTGAGGCCTTCAGTTTCTCTGATGGTATCAATGCAATTACAGATCTTCATGTTGGGATGCTCCTCCCTGGAATAATAACTAATATTACCGCTTTTGGTGCTTTTGTTGATATTGGTGTTCATCAGGATGGACTGGTTCATCTGAGTCAGATGTCAAATAGATACATCAAAGACCCAAATGAAGTGGTTAAAGTGAGTCAGAAAGTGATGGTTAAGGTAACAGAGGTGGATATAAATCGAAAACGAATCGCTCTGTCAATGAAAACGGATGAAAAGCAAGAACCAAGACCAAGACCGGTTGTACAACAGCCTAAACCTCATGTAAATAAGGTGGAGTTTAAAAAAGAAGAACCTGAAACGGATATCGCTATAAAACTTGCTGCATTAAAGAATAGATTTTCATAAACTAATCAGTTTATCTTTGTGAAATAATGGAAAATGCTTTTGATGCAGTAATTATTGGGGCTGGTGCCTGTGGATTAATGTGTGCTGTTCAGGCCGGATTTCTTGGTAAAAAAATTTTAATTCTTGAAAAAAACGAAAAAATTGGAGCTAAGATTCTGATTTCAGGTGGCGGGCGTTGTAATTATACCAACCTGTATTCTGAAGAGTCTAACTTTATTTCTGAGAACCCACATTTTTGTAAATCAGCGTTTTCTCAATATTCTGTTGATGATACCATTAGTTTTTTTAAAACTTATGGTATAGACGGGCAAGAAAAGACGCTTGGCCAGTTATTCCCCCAAACCAATAATGCCAAAGACATTGTTCGTGTTTTTGAATCTCTTTGTGCCGATTTTGGACACAAAATCCTTACCAATTCTGAAGTTAAAGAGGTAGTAAAATTGGATTCTGGTAGGTTTAAAATCACCTTTGCTCTTGCCAATAAACTTAAAGATGTAACAGTTTGCAGTGTCGTAATTGCCTCTGGTGGTTTACCTATTCCTAAAATGGGTGCTACTGATTTTGGTTTGAAAGTAGCCAAACAATTTGGACTTAGAATAACTGAAACGGCTCCGGCCTTAGTTCCTCTTACAATAACAGGAAAGGATGCCGATTGGTATGCAAAGCTTAGTGGTAATTCTATTTTTTGTAGGGTTTCGAATGATAAAATTAGCTTCGAAGAAAATATATTATTTACACATTGGGGTCTTAGTGGACCGGCAATTCTACAAATTTCTTCTTACTGGAAACCAGGTGAGCAGATCAGGATAGACTTGCTTCCAAATGATAATATCATTGAAATTATTCAGTCGCAAAAAATGATTAATGGCCGGAAAACTCTATTAGGGCTTCTTTCAGATATTTTTACTAGAAAATTTGCAGAGGCCCTTGATAAGTATTTGCCTGTTGAGAAGAACCTGGCTTCACTGACCAAAGAAGACTTTCTTTTAATCGATCAGCTTATTCACAAATTCGATGTTAAACCGGCAGGAGATAAGGGCTATGATAAAGCAGAGGTAATGAGAGGTGGTGTGGCAACAGATGAACTATCCTCAAAAACACTGGAATCAAAAAAGGTACCGGGTCTGTATTTTGGAGGCGAGTGTGTTGATGTAACCGGTTGGCTTGGTGGATATAATTTTCAATGGGCCTGGTCAAGTGGATTTGTGATTGCTCAACATATTTAAATAAAAAACGCTGACACCTTATTCAAGCTGCCAGCGTTACAAATAGTTAATTTAGCGAGTTTTAGTCACATTTAGGATGGGTATATAGATAAGTTTCAACATTTCCCTGAGGAATAGTAAAGCTTTCAGACCTGTTCATCTGCCACCAGAAAAGGTTGCGTGATTTTTCCCTGCTAATCGTTTCATTCATTGTGGCCGAATCATAAACTCTTCCATTAATGATTACGTATTTAATTTTTTCAGTGTTCCGGATATCATCCAGTGGATTAGCATCTAAAATGATCATATCAGCTAGTTTACCATTCTCTAATGAGCCAATTTCCTTTCCCATGCCCAAATGCTCTGCTCCATTTAATGTTGCACTTCTGATTGCCTGAAGGGCTGACATACCTCCTTGAGCAAACATCCAAAGTTCCCAATGTGCTCCAAGGCCTTGAAGTTGTCCATGTGCACCCAGATTTACTTTGGTTCCACCATCCTGTAAAACTTTTGCAGCTCGTGCAACATTTATATGGCCATAATCAGCAAATGCTGATGTAGTTCTTCTTCTTGATCTTGAATCAATGATTGATCTAGGTGTAAAATTTAATAATCGCTCATTTTCCCAAACATTGGTTCTGTCATACCAATAATTTTCGCCTGATTGTGCTCCATAAGCAACGATTAGCGTTGGGGTATACGAGGTTGTACTTTTATTCCATAAGGTATTTACATCTTTATAAAGCGGTGCAGGAGGGATGTTGTGTTCCAGACTGGTATGTCCATCCTGAACATGAGTGATATTATGAACAAAGGTTGAACCACCTTCAGGAACAACCTCCATTTGCAATTCTCTTGCTGCCTGAATAATCTGTTGGCGTTGATCACGTCTAGGCTGGTTGTATGATTTTACAGAAAATGCACCAACAGCTTTCATCCTTCTTAGTGCCGAACGCGCATCATCAATGGAGTTTACTACTGTTTTAAAGTCGCCATCTGCGCCATAAATAATGGTGCCTGTAGAATAAACCCTTGGTCCAATCATCGTTCCGGCTTTAACCATATCTGCTTGACTAAAAACCATCTCTGTATTTGCCGATGGATCATGAGATGTGGTAACACCAAAGGCAAGATTTGCAAAATAACTCCAGTCTTGCTGAGGGGACACACCATCATAGCTTGCTCTTAAATGGCTATGCACATCGATAAGACCCGGCATAATGGTTTTTCCTGTACCATCAATCAATTTAGCATCGGCAGGAATAGTAATTTTTGACCCAACAGCAATGATTCTATTGTTTTCAAGAACAATTGTACCATTCTCAATTACTTCATCGCCTTTCATGGTGATGATTCTGGCATTTGTTATGGCAATTTTACCTTCTGGCCTGTCTGATTTAAGTTTTAGTTGTAAGTCTATTCCTAAAGTATCAGCACGATTGATCTTATCGTTTCCCCCTCCAAGAAAGGCAAAAGAATTCTTTATTTCTTTTGAGAAATAACGCGATCCTAAGGTCCAGTTTAAACGTTCTGAATCTTTGCTCCAATGTATGTACGTACCTGCATCTTTACTAACCTTAGTAATTGGTAAAGATTTGTTACCAGATGAAAGGTCTAAAGGCATGCCAACAGTAACTAATGGGGTGATATAAACATTAAATAATTCATTAAACGCAATCCACTTACCATCTGGGCTTGGGTTAAACACATTCGCATAGGTAGAGGTATAATGAGTTCGGATAGTTCCGCCATTAAGATCTGCACTCTTTAAAGCTTTTTTACTTCCCTCAGAACTCTGAAAAAATATTCGACTATCATCCGAACTAAAGATAGGCCTGATGCCATTGTCAAGTACTTTTGAAGCCGTGCCACCTTCAGTTGCTATGATGTAAATTCCTGGATTTTTACCAAAAGGATATCCTAACACATCATTTCCAACACCTTTCCGATAAACGATCTTATCTCCTTTATTTGAAAACTTAGGACTATAATAGTATCCTTTTTCTGGGGTCAATTTGGTTAAAACAGTGTCTTTAAGGCTTAACTTCATGATTGAACCTTTATTTTCATCACTCCAGTTTACATAGACTAGGTATTTACCATCAGGACTAAACTCGGGTTCAAACTCAAATTCTGTGCTCGTAGATATACGAGCAGCTTTACCATCAGGCAGATTTTTTACATAAATAAATCCTGCAGCATTAAAAGCAACTCTTTTTCCATCAGGAGATGTTGTTAACTGCCTGATCATTTTTACGTCAAACTCATCATTGAAAACTTTTTGTTCAAAATGCAAAGCATCCATTATTGTTTGATTAACAGTAACATCAAATGGGATTTCAGTTAAATATTGAGTTAAAACTTCAAGATTCCTGATTTTTCCTTGTGCATAGAAAATGATATTCTTACTGTCTGGAGTCCATGCAAAATTAGGATATGGCCCAAAAATAGCCCATGCCTCTTGCATATCATGAGTAAGGTTATCATACACAGACCATTCTTCGCCAGTTTGCAAATCCTGAATAAATAATTCAGATTTCAAACGCACTCTTCTCACAAAGGCAAGGAATTTTCCATCAGGTGAGAGTTCTGGACGAATAGCACCACCATCACCACCTGCAACAGTTTCAATTTGACCTGTTAATCTGTTTAAACGGCGGATATTATATATTTCTCCGTTAGGGTCTTTATTATATTGAAAATTTGGCCCTTGACTTACATCCTCAGAGAAATAAACAAATTTTCCATCTGGTGAAACTTCTGGCTCTCCAGCATCTTGCTGATCATTTTTTCTTTTTGTTAGCTGTACACCTTCTCCACCTCCGGCAATATGGTACATCCACATCTCACCAGCGCCAAGTGATCGGCTACTTGTAAAGTGTTTTCTGGCAATGAGATATTGATTATCTATAGACCATGTAGCATTATTAAGGAGCCTAAAATTTTCTTTAGTTATTGCCCTTTTTCCGGATCCGTCAACATTCATGACCCAAATATTATCTCCGCCGTCTTTATCGCTGGTATAAGAAATAAATTTGCCATTGGGGCTAAACCTTGGTTGTACTTCTGAAGCCATTCCACCGGCAAGTAAAATTGCTTTCCCTCCGGTTATAGACATTTTGTAAATATCTCCAAGTAAATCAAAAACAATTTCTTGACCATCAGGACTTACATCCAAATTCATCCATGTACCTTCATTGGTTTGAAATGTTAATGATTTAGACGGACCTGTAGGTTTTTCTACATTCCATTTTTGACTTGTCTGAGCAAACACTTTTGAACTCAGCAGGATACCGAAAACTAAAAATATTAATCTATTCATGTATTAATCTATTTGGATTCGCAATTTAGCAATTATTCATAGTTTTGGTATTATCAAAATTCTTCTCTTGATCTATGGTTTTTAGTTTTAACCCTATATTGAATTTGTTTTTATGACAATTCATCATATTCTTTCCAAATATTGGGGCTTTAGCAAATTCCGTCCTTTACAAGAGGATATTATCCAATCAGTTTTGGATGGAAAAGATACACTGGCATTGATGCCAACCGGTGGAGGTAAATCACTTTGTTTTCAGGTTCCAGCTCTTTTGAAACCTGGAATATGCATTGTGGTATCGCCCTTGATTGCATTAATGAAAGACCAAGTTGAGAATCTCAAAGACAAAGGCATTAAAGCCATAGCTATTATTTCGGGAATGGGGAAACGGGAGGTAGATATAGCCCTAGATAACTGTATTTATGGGGATATAAAATTTCTTTATTTGTCGCCTGAAAGGCTTTTGTCTGAACTAGTTAGGGTGAGGCTCAGGCATATGCAGGTTAATTTAATTGCGATAGATGAGGCCCATTGCATTTCTCAATGGGGGTATGATTTTAGGCCGTCTTATTTACACCTTGCAGAACTTAGGGAAATACATCCCAATGTTCCCATTTTAGCTCTCACAGCAACTGCTACAGAAAGAGTTGCTGCAGATATTCAATTAAAATTAAACTTTCAACACGCTCAGATTTTCAGGAAGTCTTTTGAGCGAAAAAACCTTAGTTATTTAGTTTATAATGAAGAAAATAAACTTAGAAAACTCTTTTCAATTGCCAAAAATGTAAAAGGAACAGGTATTATTTATGTTCGAAACAGACGGGAAACTCAAGAAGTGGCAAGGCAGCTTACCATGCAAGGAATTTCAGCTGATTTCTATCATGCTGGACTGGATACTCCTTTAAGAATGAAAAAGCAAACCGCATGGAAAAATTCGGAGGTAAAGGTAATAGTTGCTACCAATGCTTTTGGGATGGGTATCGATAAATCTGATGTTCGTTTTGTAGTTCATCTTGATCTTCCTGAAAGCCTTGAAGCTTATTATCAGGAAGCAGGAAGGGGAGGAAGAGATGAAAAAAAGGCTTATGCTGTTCTGCTTTTTAATAATTCGGATGTATTTCAACTCAAAAATAGATTTGAACAACAATATCCTTCTATTGAAGAAATAAAACAGATTTATCATCATTTGGGCAATTATTATCAGCTAGCATTTGGTGCAGGAGAAGGATTATCATTAGAATTTGACCTGGCTGATTTTTGCAATCGATTTAAATTAGATCCATTTCGAACCTTGCATGCTCTTAAATTTTTAGAGCATGATGAATATATTGCCTTGACTGAAACTGTTTTTTTAGCCTCTAGAGTTCAGGTTCTTTCAGGCTCAGCAGATCTTTATCGCTTCCAGGTTGAGCAACCCGCTTATGATCAGTTTATTAAGGTTTTATTAAGGTCATATGGTGGTATTTTTGATCAATTATCGGCGATTAAGGAAAGTGATCTAGGTAAAAGACTAGGAATTACTAGAAATGAAGTAGTAAAGATTCTTCAAAAACTTCAAACACTTCAGATCATTAATTATATTGAACAAACAGATAAACCGCATTTACTATTTATTAAACCGCGTGTTGATACTTTACATCTTTTAATTGATAGAAGATATCATGAAGATCGTTATCAGGTTCATCAATCACAGATTGAATCCATTATAAACTACGCCGTAAATAATAAGTGCAGAAGTCAGCAACTATTAAATTATTTCAATGAAGCTCATGCACCAACTTGTGGTGTTTGTGATGTCTGCCTGGAGAATAAAAAGGCTTCAAAAAAAGCTGGAAACTCTGATGCCTTAGTTAAATCGATACTCAATGAGTTAACTAATAAGCCTTTACACCTAAGTCAATTAATAGAATCTTTGCAAATTGGAAATGATAATGAAAAATTAAATGTTATCCGGATGCTCCTCGATGCAGGCACTATCAAGGTAAATGGGGAGTATTATTATTTATAAAATATATAAACAATACCCTAGCAATAACGTCCTTAATTTTCATACTGCCCTTGAATTGCACAAAGTATTATGTGCTGCTTTAAATGAACAACATAAGTTGAAGCGCCGGTAAGATCATAATTAATGAAGTAGGAAAGTTAAGTTTTAAGGCAATTAATTAAACATAATTATCTTGAAGATTGATTATTTTCTTTATTTTCAAATCTTATATAATTCAAATACATCAATTTTTTCTGGTTGAAATGAATTAAAATTCCTTGATCTAAAATGCAAAACAATAAAGATACTATTAAGGCCTGGGCCATGTTTGATTGGTCAAATTCTGCCTATAACTTGGTAATTACTTCAACAATTTTCCCAGCATACTATACCATCATTACTACAACCGAGCAAAATGGCGACAAGGTTATGTTTTTTGGCACTGAATTTACAAATACGGCTCTTTCAAACTATGCGCTTTCAGCAGCCTATCTTATTATGGCATTACTCTTGCCGGTATTATCATCTATTGCAGATTTCAGAGGCAATAAAAAGGTGTTTATGATGGTCTTTACCTATATTGGAAGTTTTGCTTGTACAGGTTTATTCTTTTTTAAGCTCGAGACACTAGAATTAGGTATCATTTGTTTTACCCTTGCTGCTATTGGGTATATAGGAGGAGCTATGTTTAATAATTCATACTTGCCTGAAATAGCTTCAGTTGATCAACAAGACAAGGTAAGTGCTAAAGGATTTGCATATGGATACGTAGGCAGTGTTTTATTGCAAATTATTTGCTTCGTTTTTGTTTTAAAGCCTGAATTATTTGGTATTACTGACCCTTCCTTACCAGCCCGTTTATCGTTTTTACTGGTCGGTATTTGGTGGATATCGTTCTCTCAGATTCCATTTAAAAAATTGCCTAAAGGAAGCTCCAATTACAATAAATTATCTAAAATAGCTGTTAAAAGTGGGTTTCAAGAACTTATCAAAGTCTGGCATCAATTAAAAGGAATGACTATTCTTAAAAGATTCCTGCTGGGATTCTTTTTTTACTCTATGGGAGTACAAACCATAATGCTTGTAGCGGCCGGATTTGGTGAAAAGGTTTTGAAATTAGGAACCGCTAAATTAATTGCAATCATTTTAATTATACAGTTGGTAGCAATTTTTGGTGCATTGATCATGTCATATTTTGCAAAAAAATATGGAAATATCCAAGTTATTATCGCAGTTATACTAGTCTGGATTGGAGTTTGTGCTGGAGCCTATTATATACAAAATGAAGGCCAGTTCTATGCTGTAGCTGTTGTTGTTGGATTAGTTATGGGAGGAATACAATCTATCTCAAGATCTACTTATTCGAAATTTTTGCCTGAAAACACTCCTGATACCGCTTCATTCTTTAGTTTTTATGATGTTACTGAGAAAATGGCTATTGTGATTGGTTTATTCAGTTTTGCATATATCGAAGAGTTTACAGGAAGTATGCGAAATTCAGCAATTAGTCTTGCTGGGTTTTTTATTATAGGTTTATTGATTTTAGTGTCAATCTTTTTTATAAAAACAGAATCTTCAACTTCCTTAGCTAAGGATTAGTTTTTTTTTCTGAATTTAGCACTGTTTAAGAAATTACCTATGACTGTCGAATTATTCATTCCCTGTTTTATTGACCAACTTTATCCGCAGACAGCTTTTAATACCATCAAAATTCTTGAAAAAGCTGGATGTAAAGTGGTTTATAATACAGAACAAACCTGTTGTGGACAACCAGCATACAATGCAGGTTTCTGGGAAGAAGCAAAAGTAGTTGGCAGAAAATTCTTGAATGATTTTTCTGAAACTAATTATATTGTTTCACCATCTGCCTCGTGTACTGGAATGGTCAAAAATTCTTATAATGATCTGTTTACCAACACAGCAGTTCATAATAAATGTAGAGCTATTCAAAGTAATATTCATGAGTTAAGTGATTTTCTCGTTAATATTATTAAAAAAGATTATTTCGGCGCTGAACTTGAAGGAAAGGCTGTTTACCATGATTCTTGTTCAGGTTTAAGAGAATGTAATATTAAAGCTGAACCGAGGCAATTATTAAGTAAAGTTCACGGGCTTGAACTTGTAGAAATGAAGGATACTGATGTATGCTGTGGATTTGGTGGCACATTTGCTGTTAAATTTGATGGTATTTCAAGTGCAATGGCAGAACAAAAGGTAAATAATGCCTTAGAAATGGGTGCTGACTATATAATTTCAACAGATTCTTCGTGTTTATTAAATTTGCAGGCCTATATTGATCAGCATGATTTAAAAATTAGAACGATGCATATTGCAGATGTTTTAACTCATGGTTGGGGCAATGTTTAGACGTTAAAGTTTTTTCATAAATCGCTTCATGAAATTGGCACCCCCAATTTTAGTTCCCATTTTAGCATCAAAATCCTTTATAAAATCTTATTTTTGTGATTGAAATGAAGATCACTTTGTAGATGATCATTTGAATTTTTTAAATCATAAATATAAATCATTTTGTAGATGATCAATATTACTCTTCCTGATGGTTCTGTTCGTGAGTATGAACAAGGAACTACTGCCCACCAGATAGCACTTTCTATTTCTGAAGGATTAGCACGTAACGTTTTAGCTGCCATGGTGAATGGTGAGGTATGGGATTCTTCCAGACCAATTGAAAAAGATTCTTTAGTAAAGCTTTTAACTTGGAATGATCAGGAAGGAAAGGCTACATTCTGGCATTCTTCTGCACATTTGATGGCTGAGGCTTTAGAGGCCTTGTATCCAGGTACAAAATTCGGTATCGGTCCGGCAATTGAAACAGGCTTTTACTATGATGTTGATTTTGGTGATCGTGAATTTTCTTCAGATGATTTTAAAGAAATCGAAGATAAGATCATGGAATTGGCAAAAGCAAAATCTGAATTTTCTAGAAAAGGGGTTTCAAAGAGTGATGCAATTAAATATTTTACCGAAAAAGATGATGAATATAAACTGGATTTGATCAAAGATCTGGCTGATGGTTCAATCACCTTCTATACACAGGGTAATTTCACTGATCTTTGCCGTGGTCCGCATATTCCTAATACTGGCTTTATCAAAGCGGTTAAGCTGATGAATGTCGCAGGTGCTTATTGGCGAGGCGACGAAACCAGAAAGCAATTAACACGTATATATGGAGTTACTTATCCAAAGCTAAGTGAACTAACCGACTATCTCCACATGATTGAGGAGGCCAAAAAAAGGGATCATCGTAAGCTGGGTAAAGAGCTAGAGCTTTTTGCCTTTTCCGAAAAAGTAGGTATGGGTTTGCCGCTATGGTTACCAAAAGGCACTGCACTTCGCGAAAAGCTTGTTAATTTTCTTCAAAGAGCTCAGGTTAAGTCTGGATATGAGCAGGTTATTACACCACATATTGGACATAAGAACCTATATATTACTTCTGGCCACTATGAAAAATATGGTGCAGATTCCTTTCAGCCAATAAAAACCCCTCAAGAAGGTGAGGAGTTTTTCTTAAAACCAATGAACTGCCCTCATCATTGCGAAATTTATAAAACAAAACCTCGATCGTACAAGGATCTTCCGGTTCGTTATGCAGAATTTGGTACAGTTTATCGTTATGAACAAAGTGGAGAGCTTCATGGATTAACCCGAGTTAGAGGTTTTACTCAGGATGATGCACATTTATTCTGTCGTCCAGATCAGGTTAAAGAAGAATTTAAAAAGGTTATCGACCTGGTTTTATATGTATTTAAAGCATTAGGATTCAATGATTATACGGCTCAAATCTCACTTAGAGATCCTGAAAATAAAGCCAAGTATATTGGAAGTGATGAAAATTGGCAGCTTGCTGAATCGGCAATTATTGAAGCTGCTGAAGAAAAAGGCTTAACCACAGTTATTGAGTTAGGTGAAGCTGCGTTTTATGGGCCAAAGCTTGATTTCATGGTCAAGGATGCCCTTGGCAGGAAATGGCAATTAGGCACTATTCAGGTAGACTATAATTTACCTGAGCGATTTGAACTTGAATATACTGGAAGTGATAATCAAAAACACCGTCCGGTGATGATACATAGAGCTCCATTCGGATCTTTAGAACGATTTGTGGCAGTTTTGATCGAGCATTGCGCAGGTGAATTTCCATTATGGCTTTCACCTGAACAATTTATAGTGTTGCCTATCTCTGAAAAATATGAGGATTATGCAAAAAAAGTTTTAGAATCGCTTAATAATTCCGATATTCGCGGGCTGATTGACTCTCGTGATGAGAAAATTGGAAGAAAGATTCGTGATGCTGAAGTGAAAAAGATTCCTTTTATGCTCATTATAGGTGAGAAAGAAATGAATGATGGCATGGTTTCTGTTAGGAGACATGGTGAAGGTGATTTAGGAAGTATGACAATTGAACAATTTAGTAATCAGTTAGTTAAAGAAATTACAATTTAAATAGAAATATAATTTGGCATTAGGAAGACCAGGCTTTAACAGAGGACCACGCCCTCCGTTTAAAAAGAAAGAAGCAGAACATAAGATCAATGATTTGATCCGGGCACCCGAGGTGCGCTTAACTGGTGAAAACGTGGAAACAGGTATTTATCCGTTCAGAGAGGCTTTAGCAATGGCTATTGAACAGGATCTTGATCTTGTAGAAATTTCTCCGAATGCAGTTCCGCCTGTATGTAAGATTGTTGATTACAACAAGTTTATTTACGAGCAGAAGAAAAAAATGAAGGAAATTAAGTCCAATGCAAAACAAACGGTGATTAAAGAAATCCGTTTTGGGCCTAATACTAGTGATCACGATTTTCAATTTAAATTAAAACATGCCATTGGTTTCCTTGAAGGTGGTGAGAAAGTTCGAGCATATGTGCACTTTAAAGGTCGTGCAATCGTTTATAAGGAACAAGGAGAAATCCTGTTATTAAAGTTTGCTCAAGCATTGGAAGATGTGGGTAAGGTTGAACAATTACCTAAATTAGAAGGAAAGCGGATGTTTTTAACCGTTGCTCCTAAACATGTAGGTAAAAGATAATTCGTCATCCGATAAAATCGGATTTGCTAATTTGCCTTTGTGGTATTTTGCAATTGACGATTATACAAGCAGAATAATTGATAAATAAATAAATATAATTATGCCAAAAATGAAAACGTGTTCCAGTGCAAAAAAGCGCTTCAAGCTTACTGGAACAGGTAAAATCAAAAGAAAGAACGCTTTTAAAAGTCACATCTTAACCAAGATGAGTAACAAACGCAAGCGTGCCTTGGGTCAGACAAGTTTAGTTTCTGATGCAGATTCAGGCAACGTTAAGCGTATGCTTTGTATAGGCAAGTAATCAACAAATTAATTTAACCAGGTATCAGGTTTTAAGTTTCTGACAAGGAACACCGCTTACCAAAACACAAAACAACATGCCACGTTCGGTTAACGCAGTAGCGTCAAGAAGAAGAAGAAAAAAGGTCTTAAATTTAGCCAAAGGCTATTGGGGATCTAGAAGCAAGGTTTTTACCGTTGCTAAGAACACAGTCGAAAAAGGTTTGCAATATGCATACCGTGACCGTAAAAATAAGAAAAGAGAATTCAGAGCTTTGTGGATTCAGCGTATCAACGCTGGTGCACGTCAGCACGGACTATCCTATTCTGCATTAATGGGTAAATTAACTGCAAGTGGAAATCAATTGAACCGTAAGGTTTTAGCTGATCTTGCAATGAATCATCCAGATGCATTCAAAGCTGTAATAGATACAGTAAAATAGTCTTAGACATTATATTTTAAAAAGGGAGCTAATAGCTCCCTTTTTTTGTGCCCTTATGTATAGCTTACATTTTAACGGAGCCCTATAAAGTATTAAGAATTAAAGTAAAAAGTATTAAGAATTAAATTAAAAAGTATTTGGTATTTACCTTACCAAAAATAACATCTAATTTAATAGAGGTGATTGGTTTAATACATGTGATTGAATTGTATAATTCATGCAATATCACACGTTAATAAAATTTCGTCATCCCTGTTTGGGTCAGGAATGACGAAATCTATAGATTATTTATTTTCAAGAACCTTGGTTACTAATGCAGCAGCTTCTTTAAGAAGAATTGCAGAGTAAACTTTTAGTCCAGATTCATCAATTAACTTTTTTGCTTCTACAGCATTAGTTCCTTGAAGGCGCACAATAATTGGAACGGGAATATTTCCAATCTCTTTGTATGCATCAATTACTCCCTGAGCAACACGATCGCAGCGCACAATTCCTCCAAAAATATTGATCAGAATAGCTTTTACATTAGGATCAGAAAGGATAATATTAAAACCAGCTTTAACTGTTTCTGCATTTGCAGTTCCACCTACATCTAGGAAATTTGCAGGCTCACCACCGGCAAGTTTGATGATATCCATTGTAGCCATTGCAAGACCAGCACCATTCACCATGCAACCTACGTTTCCGTCAAGTTTAACATAATTTAGATTTGATTTACTTGCTTCTACTTCTGTTGGGTCTTCTTCTGATGTATCGCGCATCGCTGCAAAGTCAGGATGGCGGAAAAGTCCGTTATCATCCAGGTTTACTTTGGCATCAACCGCAAGAATTTTATTGTCAGATGTTTTTAATACCGGGTTAATCTCAAACATAGATGAATCAGTAGCTTCATAGGCCTTATACAAAGAAGCAATGAATTTGGTCATATCTTTGAACGCATCGCCACTTAAACCCAGATTAAAGGCTATTTTTCGAGTCTGAAATCCCTGAAGACCAACTTTTGGATCTATTTCTTCTTTGAATATTAAATGAGGGGTGTGTTCTGCAACTTCTTCAATATCCATTCCACCTTCTGTAGAATACATAATGATGTTACGGCCTCTAGATCTGTCTAGCAACACGCTCACATAAAATTCTTTGGTTTCACTCTCTCCAGGGTAGTAAACATCCTGCGCAACCAAAACTTTACTTACCAGCTTACCTTCAGGCCCAGTTTGTGGTGTAATTAATTGCATTCCGATAATATTCCCTGCTTTTTCTTTTACTTCATCCAGATTTTTTGCAAGCTTAACACCCCCACCTTTTCCACGCCCGCCTGCATGTATTTGGGCTTTGATAACTACCCAGTCTGAATTATAGTCTACTTTTAGCTTTTTAGCTGCCTCAACAGCTTGCTCAGCAGTATCGGCAACAATGCCTTCTTGAACTCTGACGCCAAAACTTTTTAAAATTGCTTTACCTTGATATTCGTGAATATTCATTTACTTGTTATTTGTCGTAAAACTACGTTTTTATTGCAAACCTGAAAATAGCAAATGCAAAAAATAAGTCTTTTTTTTATGCTCAGACCTTACTCTAATAAACTATTTGCACATTTGCATATCAATACAGTCAAAATCTATGCTTCAGGCAAGAGGAATTAAAAAATCATACGGAAATTTACAGATCCTAAAAGGGGTTGATCTTGATGTTAAAAGAGGAGAGATTATTACCATAATTGGTGCTTCAGGTGCAGGAAAAAGTACTCTTTTACATATCATGGGAACTCTTGATCATCCTGACCATGGTACATTAAGGTTGAATAATGTGGATATCCATACGCTATCATCAAAAAAATTAAGTGCATTTAGAAATGAGCAAATTGGATTCATTTTTCAATTTCATCACCTGCTTCCTGAATTTACTGCATTAGAAAACATATGTATACCTGCTTTTATTGCTGGTAAAAGTAGAAAAGAAGCAGAAAATAAGGCATTTGAATTATTAAACTTGCTGGGTCTAACAGACCGTGCCAATCACAAACCCAATGAACTTTCGGGCGGCGAGCAGCAACGTGTGGCAGTAGCAAGGGCTATGGTGAATAACCCGGCAATAATATTAGCTGATGAACCATCCGGAAATTTGGATTCAAATAATGCTGAAAATCTGCATCAGCTGTTTGTCAATTTACGTGATACTCTGAACCAAACCTTTGTGATTGTTACACATAATGAAAATCTTGCTAATCTGGCAGATAAAAAGGTGTTAATGAAAGATGGACAAATAATTAATTATTAAAATGTCTGTATTGATCACCGCTGCTACTAATTCTGCAGCTTTCCAGCTGGCACGTATTCTTAATACTGAGGATATATGTTTTGCCTCGGATATAGATATACCTGTTTTTCCGGGAAAAAGATTTTTAAAGTTTCCCTCTACTGATTGTTCGAGTTTTATCCATGAAGTTTTAAAAATCTGTCTGGATAATCAAATAGTAGAAATTTACCCGCTGTTACATGACGAAATTATTGAATTTTCAAAATCTCGACAACTTTTTGAAGAATTTGACATTAAACTTGTTATTCCTTCCATGAAATGGATTGAAACAAGATTAAATGATTTGCCATTTCTTTCTACAAATTTATTTGTTTTGATTGACGGAAATGTATGTGCAGGGAATATTGCCAAAGAGAGCTTACAGCTTCTCAATGAAGAAAATGGCATTTTTCAATGGGAATTTAAAAATAATCAGCTAATATTTAGCTCTTTTAGTATTGGATATGCTTAAATATATTGATCTTGATCACAGAAAGAAGGCTTTTATTTTTGAACTGGATAATGTTCTTTATCCTGAAAAAGACTATCTACTCCAGGTCTATTATTTATTTTCCAATTTCATTGAATTTGCAGAGACATTTCCCGCAGCACCAGATCTAATTGAATTTTTCAAAAAATCATATGAACACCATGGCGATGATGGTATTTTTGATAGAGCTAAAGAAGTATTTGGCATTAATGAGAAATATAGAGATAATTTTACCCGACTTTATTTTACTGCCAGATTACCTCTAAAGCTATTGCTATTTTCAAATGTGCTCACTTTGTTGCAGGAAATAGTTATTGATAGAAAGAACATTTTTATCCTTACAAATGGCAAAACTGAAATTCAGATGAATAAAATCATGCAAACAGAGTGGAATGGTCTTGAAAAATATTTAAAGGTTTATTATGCTCAGGAGATCAATCAAAAACCAGGGTCTGACGTATTATCGTATATATTAAAAGAGCATGATTTATTGAGAAAGGAACTTTTGATCATTGGTAATACTTTAACTGATCAAGAATTTGCTTTATCAAGTGGAGTAGATTATTTAAATGTCAGTGAATTTATATAAATTTATAGCTAATTTATTTTTTAATATTAAAACTAACCTATATAAACTTTAAGAAATATATGTCAAATAAAATTATTTTAAGGTCTTTAATAAAGCCTATTAGTTTGATATTTAGTGTTTTAATACTTGCTTCTGCTTGTAAGAAAGAGCCTAAGACTAACACGACAACAACAACTACAACAGTAACTCCACCAGTTACCGTTGCGCCCCCTACAAGAGCTGAATTAACTAGGGATTCAATTTTTCTTTATGCCAGGGATACTTATTTCTGGAATGAAGGTATGCCTAGCTATGAAATATTTAAACCCAGATCATATTCCTCAGATCAGGCCGTTCTTGATGCAATAATTAAATTACCGGGAACTAACAAACCTGTAGATAAATATTCATTTCTTGACAATGGTGGAGTGTCAACTTCATTGGGTGGAGTAAGTGGTGATTTTGGCTTTTCCGTATTTTATAATGATGATGATGGAAACTCGTCAACTCCAACTGAAGATCTTCGAATTAAATATGTGTCACCAGGATCTCCTGCTGCTACTGCAGGGCTGGTAAGAGGCTATCAGATTACTACTTTAAACGGAAGAACTGGATCAGCCTTAAGTACTTCTTCGTCAGCAAATGTATCATTTGTTTCTTCAGCTGTTTTTGGAAGTGCAACAACAGTTTCTATGACCGTCAAAAAACCTGATGGAAGCAGTCTAGTTTTGACTATTGCAAGAGCGACTTATGCCAACAATCCAATTTATGCCACCAAAACATTTACCCTTGGTAGTAAAAAAGTTGGATATATAGTTTATCATAGTTTTACTACCAATTCAAGAGATGGTCTGAGAGCAGCGATTGGAAAATTTCATGCTGATGGTGTTTCTGAATTAATTGTTGATTTACGCTATAATGGTGGAGGTTCTGTAGCTACTTCTGATGTATTTACCAACCTGATAGCGCCTGCTTCTGTGAATGGTCAAGTAATGTATACAACTTATTGGACAAAAACTATGCAAGATGGGCTTGCTAAAATATTGGCTAATCAACCTTTATTAGATGCTAATGGTAAACTTCAGACATTTACTACAGGTGTAAATGGCAAGTGGGCAACCTACGCGGATATTAATTATAAACCAACTGTGGCAGCAGGGAATGTTGAAAATTTTGCCAAGGAAGGTGCTGCAGAATTTAAAAAGATTTATTTCTTGGTACTTAGTGGAACGGCTTCTGCAAGCGAATTAGTAATTAATAACCTCAAGGCTGTTTTGCCTAATGATGTAAAATTGATTGGTCGTCAAACCTATGGTAAGCCAGTTGGTTTCTTTGCAATCAATATTGATAATTTAGATCTATATGTACCCCAGTTTGAAACTAGGAATCAAAAAAATTATGGTGGATTTTACGAAGGGTTAGTGGTTGATAAAACACTTTCTGATGATGTAACTAAAGATTTTGGTGATGAGAAAGAAGCGCTTTTAGCTGCTGCTTTAGCATATTCTGAAAAAGGATTTTTCTCGGTAAGTTCTAAGGGTAATACATTAAGCAGTATTTCTGGAATGTCTGTTTCTGAAGAAAAAGTGTTAAATCAAATTTTAGAAAGAAATAAATTCAATGGGATGATCGATGATAGGCCTAGAAAATTTAAAAAGCAATAATGAGTAGTTAAATTCTCTATTGGTTGCTCTTACAAAAAAAAGCTCTCTGAATATAAATTAGGGAGTTTTTTTTGATACAATCAAGAATATCTAGTAAATTAGTAGATTATTAAACGTATTTTAAATTATACTATTATGAATTTGAAACTAGGCGATCTTGCACCGAATTTTACTGCAAAGACATCTCAAGGTGATATCAGTTTTTACGATTATTTAGGGGATAGTTGGGCAGTGCTTTTTTCTCATCCGGCAGATTATACTCCTGTATGTACTACTGAATTAGGAAGAACAGCTTCATTAAAAAGTGAATTTGATAAGCGTAATGTAAAAGTGATTGCCTTAAGTGTGGATTCTGTTGAATCTCACAAGGGATGGATCAATGATATCAATGAAACCCAGCATGTAGAAGTTAATTTTCCAATCATAGCTGATGAAAATAGAGAAGTTGCTGAATTGTATGGAATGATGCATCCTAATGCTTCAGAAACATTTACAGTTCGTTCGCTGTTCGTGATAGGACCTGATAAAAAAATTAAATTAATGATCACCTATCCTGCTTCAACAGGTAGGAATTTTGTTGAAATATTAAGAGTAATTGACTCACTTCAATTAACAGCAAATTATAGTGTAGCAACTCCTGCCGACTGGAAAGAAGGAGAGGATGTGGTTGTTATTCCTGCTATTAAAACGGCAGATATTCCTGCTAAATTTCCAAAAGGGTTTACAGAGATTAAACCTTATTTGCGTATGACTCCGCAACCTAATAAATAATTCAAATCAAACTAATAGAGGAGTTCTTTAAGAACTCCTTTTTTGTGAAATTCAAATAGTAACAACTTGCTCAAGGTTGTTAATTTTCTTGTTGGATAGATTTATTTCCTATTTTATAATAAAAAAGGTAGTATAGTTCTTTGTCTGAATGATTTCAATGATCAAACTATTCGGGCGCAGTTTAAGACCAATCGTTCGTTTTTAGCTCCTGTACAAAATAATAGGTACTCGTTACCACCATCATTGATCTTTAAATTTTTCTTGATTTCTTCTGGACTTAAGCCAAAGTTTCTACAAATGATATTAGCTTTCTTGATTTGATTTTCCTTTATAAACGTACCATATTCCCAAGCTTTTTTCAAAATGAACTTTCTACCTGGAAATAAATTCATTAATTGATTGGAGGTATATAAATGGGTATGCTGATGAATTTTATCACAATTAAAATCACGGGTGATCAGCTTAAAACATCCTGCCTTGAGGAGTGCTGCATCTGGTTCATAAATGTATTCTAAAGGTTCAGAGTACTTATGAATTTGGAATTCTTTCTCTTCTGATAGTTTAAAGCTATAGGTTTTTTCATCATCTCCCAATAAGGCGCAAGTAATTAATGGGTCATCAGTTTTTTCTTCTTTATCTATAATTATCAGCAATTCTTTACACTCATTTTTAATGCTGATAACATGAATTGAGTGTACTTGTTTTAATTCTTTTATTGATGATTGAATATCAAGCAGTGGAGCTGTTTTGATGAGTATACGTGATGAATGATCCTTTAATAGTTGCAAATTACTAATGATATCAGGTTCGCAATCTTTAAGCATAAAAACCTTCTTTGAGTTAATTCTTCTTGAAGGATCAATGTAAATAGTACTAAATATCTTATTGGATTTGAGAAGATATTCTAGCCCGTTTGAATGAATAAAAAGGATGCTTAGGCCCAATATTTTTGAATTATATTCAGCTATTTCAGAAAGCTCTTGATTAATTTCACAATGAGTTACAGACTTTGCAATCCTAGCAAAAAATAAACTGTCGACACCTATTCCTCCAGTAAGATCGATAAGCTCTTCACCTTGAATTAAATCTGCTTTATATTTTGCAGTAATTTCTGATGATGCTTGTTCTATGGCAATTTTGGGTGGATAATAGATGCCTTTTGAATTAAACCAGCGGGGTAATTTTAATTCACATCTTTTTTTACTGTCTATTTGTTCAGCTAGTTCTTTTGAACTTACTAAAGTAAAGGGACTCTTTTTAAGGCTTATAGTGGGTATATCGACATGTAAGTTAAAGTTTATAAACTTCTGTACTTCGCCATCTAATATATTCTTATTCACAGCTTTATTGCAAGATTATTTGTGCTGTGTTCCTACTAAATTGCTCCATCATTACAGTCCTTCCTGCTAGTATAGTATCAAGTTTATCTCTTTTAAAATGTCTTACAGTAAGAAGGTCTAGGCCTTCATTATACTTGCATTTAAACCTATCCTTCAGGGTATCATATAGCTTGTTGAATTTAGTTTCATCCTGATTGAAACATACAGACAAACTCAGCGCAGAACGCTGCATCATATTTAGTTTAATATGAGCCTCTGAAATAATTTGTAAAAGATAAATAAGAATATGTTCATCAATAAAGGAAAAATCTTTTAAAGAGATCGATAATAACATTTGATTTTGCTTGACAATTATTGCAGATATATCGGTGTTTAGTTTGGCCGTAGAGTCAATTCGGGTTCCCATTTCTTCTGGAAATAAAAATGGCCTAACAAACAAGGGCACTCCTGCATTCTGTAATGGTTTTATTGTTTTTGGGTGAATAACTGTTGCCCCGTAATAAGCCATCTCCAATGCCTCAGAATAGGGGAGCTCTTCATATTTTTTGGCCTCTTCAAACAATCTTGGATCGGCATTCATAATGCCGGGAACATCCTTCCAAACGGTTAGAGATTCAGCATTTATACAGGAAGCAAATATGGCAGCAGAGTAATCAGAACCTTCACGGCCAAGTGTTGTACTAAAATTTTCTGAAGTACCTCCGATAAAACCCTGTGTTATAACGGTTTGCTTTTCAAGCATGTTCTTTAATATAGGCATTGAAGATCTGGTTTTATTCATATCTATAATTCCTTCCCTATACGTATTGTCAGTGTGGATGAAATCTCTTGCATCAACCCATTTGGTATCTATTTTATTTTCATTTAAATAACTAGCTACAATCCTGCTTGAAAGAAATTCTCCTATTGAAACTATTTGGTCATAGTTAAAATCATAATCTGGATGTGGCTCATCCTCTAGCATCCATTCTATTTCTACAAAGGTATTGGCAATTTCATCAAAAACAGGATGAACTTTGGTTTCAAAAAGTTCAATCATGATGTTTTCATGGAAATGTTTTATTGCTTTGAGAATTTCTTGTACATCGTTGTTCCCTTCAACATATGACTTGCAGAGTTTTTCAAGTGCATCAGTTGTTTTTCCCATTGCAGAAACAATGATTAAAATCTGAGCACTACTAGTTGTGCTAATAATTTTGACCAGATTTTTAACGGATTCTGCATCTGAAACTGCAAATCCTCCAAATTTAAATACCTTTATCAATGGTTTATATAATTTTTATAATTAATTGTATAGTAGAATTTTATATTGAATTATTAAAGTTATTTATTTGCTCTTTTGAAAGAGCTACATTTAACCAACCAGCATCAAAATCTGATTGATACTTTTTGTAAAAATTTATTGCTGGTTCATTCCAGTCAAGTACCTGCCAGGTTATACCTTTAAATTCCTTTTCAACAGCTTCCTGAATTAGTCTGTCAAAGATCATTTTGCCAATGCCTTTGCCTCGCATCTGATCTGTTACTAAAAGGTCTTCTAGGTACATTCTGCATCCCTTCCAGGTAGAGTAGCGGATATAATATAATCCAAAACCATGAATCATTCCATTTTCTTCAGCAATAAAGGCTTTCCATACCGGATTATTTCCAAAACCAGCCTCTTGAAACTCATTTAGGCTTACAGTTACTTCATCTGGAGCCTTCTCATAAACAGCAAGTTCAAAAATTAATTCCAGTAACCTTGGGCAGTCTTCCTTAACAGCTCTTCTAATTTTTATTTCCATTATAAATCAAAATTCTTCTTAATCTCTATTATTTAGCTTTTAATTGTCTTCCTCCAAAGATTGTACTGCCAAGTCTGATTAAGGTACTTCCTTTTGCAATAGCTAATTTATAATCACCAGACATACCCATTGAAACTTCTTTAAATGCAGGGTCTTTTCTAAAAAATGTGTCCTTTATTCCGTTGAAAAAGGTTTTTAATTCATAAAACTCTTCTTCAGTCATTTTTGGATTATCCGTTAAGGTTGCTATGCCCATGACCCCGCAGATGCGAACATTTTTTAATTCTTGAAATTCGTTTGACCGTAAAAAATCAATGGCCTCTGCCATATCCATTCCAAATTTAGTTTCCTCATCTGCGATCTCTAATTGGAGTAAACAATCAATTATCCTATTGTTTTTTAAAGCTTGTTTATTTATTTCTTGTATTAATTTTAAACTATCTACAGAATGGATTAAATTAATAAAAGGTGCTATATATTTAACTTTATTAGTCTGCAAATGACCAATCAAATGCCATTCAATATCTTTAGGAAGTTTTTCATATTTTTCTACTAGCTCTTGTACCATGTTTTCACCAAACAAACGATGTCCGGCTTCATATGCTTCCAGTATACTTTCTACAGGTTTGGTTTTTGAAACTGCAATCAGCTTTACATTACTGGTTCCAATTTCTTTCTTTATGGCTGATATATTAGCTGCAATGCTCATTAATCTGTATTTTTGATTGAATTATTTAAAAGTTAAACCTACGTGATACTATACTAATATGCAACTGTATTCTCATTATCAAATCCACATAAATTGTGATTCAAATGAAGGTATTTAAACTATTTTTTTTAGCATTAGTTCTAATTGTTTCTTGCAGGGATAATGATGTGCCCAAAGATTTGATTGAAGAGCAACGAATGATCCAAATTATTGCTGATCTGCATATTATTGATGGTTATATGGCCTCGCTTGTGTATACAGATTCTACCAGGATTAATGGTAAGAATTTTTATACTACTGTTTATAAAAGCCATAAAACTACAAAAGCAGTATATGAGAAAAGTTTAAAATATTACAGCATGGATCCTGTTCGTTTGGATAGTATGTATAACCGTGTAGAAGTTTTATTAACTAATAAAGAACGTAAACTAAATAAAATTCAATTAAAGAATCCGGAAATTAAACAATGATATACCCCAATAATGCTGGCGAAAAGCTAGGTTTTTCTGATATTAAAGAATTGATCAAAACATATTGTCTGAGTACTATGGGTCAGCAAATGGTTGATAAAATTCAGGTAATGACCAGCTATGAATATATAAATAAGTTTCTCCGGCAAACGTATGAATTCAAAAATATATTACAAAATGACACCTCTTTACCTATTCAAAACTTTTTCGACCTCAAGAGTATGGTTGAAAAAGCAAGAATTGAAGGAACATATCTTACAGAAGATGAATTTTTTAAAGTCTCCTTATCTTTAGGTACAGTATTTTCTGTAATCCAGTATTTTACAGATAGGGAAGGCCAATATCCTAATTTAGAAGCACTTTTTGAACATCTCCCCATAGAAAAATCGATCATTCGTAAGATCGAATTAATTATAGATCCTAAAGGTAAAATTAAGAATAATGCTTCTTCCGAACTGTTGAGCATATCATCAGGGATTTCTAAAGCAGAGCAGGAGGCCAGAAAAAAGATAGATCAGCTATTCAAAAGTGCCCAAAACAATGGCTGGACAGCTGATGGTAATCTAACTATCCGCGATGGAAGATTATGTATTCCGGTACTTTCTGAAAACAAAAGAAAAATAAAGGGGTTTATTCATGATGAGTCTGCCTCTGGCCAAACGGTTTATCTTGAGCCTGATGAAGTATTCCATTTAAATAATATTATCCGTGATCTTGAATTTGAGAGAAGAAGAGAGATTATTAAATTGCTGATTCAACTAACAGATGAATTAAGACCATACGTGCCTTTATTGTTATCTTATCATGGTTTACTCACTAAACTTGATTTTGTTAGAGCAAAAGCCCTCTTTGCCATTAATATAGAGGCTGAAATGCCTGTTTTGATAAAGGAAGCTGAAATTGAACTGATTAATGCCAGACATCCTTTATTGTTTTTAAATTTTAAAAAAGAAAAACAAACTGTTGTTCCACTGAATATTAAAATTGACGATGAGGAAAGAGTGATTGTAGTTTCAGGTCCCAATGCAGGTGGTAAGTCAGTTTGTATGAAAACGGTAGGTTTACTTCAGATCATGGTACAGTCCGGACTTCTTATTCCTGCCGATGAACATTCCAAAGTGGGAATTTTTAAGCAGATATTTGCAGATATTGGTGATGATCAGTCAATTGAAAGCGACCTCAGTACCTATAGTGCTCACCTTTCAAAAATGAAGTATTTCATAGATTTTTCGAATTCAAAAACTCTGATTTTGATTGATGAATTTGGTACGGGTACTGATCCTCAGTTTGGCGGTCCGATTGCTGAAGCCGTGCTTGAAAATCTGAATAAAAAAAATGTAAGAGGAGTAGTTACCACCCATTATTCCAATTTAAAAACATTTGCGAATTCTACACCGGGGCTCGAAAATGCATCTATGTTATTTAATAATGAAAAGATGCAGCCACTTTATATTCTTTCACTTGGCAAACCGGGAAGTTCATATGCTTTTGAAATTGCTCAAAAAATTGGGTTAAGTACAGAGGTATTGGAATCTGCTAAGCGCAAAATTGGAACTTATCAAAAGAAGGTTGATACCTTGCTTGTAGATCTTGAAAGAGACAAAAAAGAATTGATTGATGCACGGATTTCAGTAGAAAAAAAGGAACAAAAGGTTAAAAATCTGCTGTTAGAAAATGAACAATTGAAAACCTATCTAGAAGAGAATAAAAAACTTATTCTTAAAGATGCTAAAATTGAAGCTCAAAGTATCATTAAAAATGCCAATAAGCTTATTGAAAACACAATTTCTGAGATCAAAGAAAGTAAGGCTGATAAAGTCCAAACTCAAAATCTAAGACAAAATTTAGAGCAGGAACTTAAAAAACATGAAATTCAGGAAAATAAAACTCCAAAAATTCAGCATGCTCAGGAATTGAAAAAGGGTGATTGGGTTAAGTTTTTAGATTCTGAGAATATTGGGCAGGTGATGGAAATTGCCAGAGATAATGTAATCCTTGCTTTAGGTGATCTGCGCTCAGTTGTTAAAATAAATAGAGTTGAAAAAGTTTCTAATAAATCTGTTCCAAAAGAGGTCAGAAAATCTCACAGCACTGATCTGACAGAAAGTTTTTCTACCTTCAATACTGAACTAGATTTAAGAGGAATGAGAGGTGATGAAGCATTATATGAGATTGAAAAATACCTTGATAGGGCTGTAATGTTAGGTTTATCTGGTTTAAAGATCATTCATGGAAAAGGTGACGGTATATTACGAAAACTTATACGGGAATATTTACGCAAGTATCCACAAGTGAGTCACATTGAAGATGAACATGCCGACAGAGGGGGAGATGGAATTACTTTTGTTTATCTAAAATAGTGTATTTCCTATTTTAAAAGATTAATTTTAATAGGTATCACAGAAAAAAATATCAACTATTGAAAATACTTTTTTTTAATAGTGATAATCAGTTGCAAAAAAATCAAAGCCACCTGAAAGTTCTGCGTAATAAATGGTAATTACTGACTACAATAATTTCAGCTTTATATAATTTCGGCTCCAAACCTATAACATATGATTGATAAAGTTGTTGCAAATGCCGAAGTGGCTATTCAAGATATCACCAGTGGCATGACACTAATGCTAGGTGGTTTTGGTTTGTGTGGTATTCCAGAAAATTGTATTAATGCCTTGGTTAACAAAGGTATAGATCAGCTTACCTGTATTTCAAATAATGCAGGTATTGATGATTTTGGCATTGGATTAATGCTTAAAAAACGACAAGTTAAAAAGATGATATCTTCTTATGTTGGTGAAAATGCTGAGTTTGAAAGACAATTATTAAGTGGAGAGCTTGAAGTTGAACTAATTCCGCAAGGAACTTTAGCTACACGTTGTATGGCTGCAGGGTACGGAATGCCAGCTATTTTTACTCCTGCTGGTGTAGGAACAGAGGTTGCAGAGGGTAAGGAAATTCGAAATTTTAATGGTAAGGAATATTTAATGGAAATGGCATTTGACGCAGATTTTGCACTAGTTAAAGCTTGGAAAGGAGACACTGCGGGTAATCTGATTTTTAGATCTACTGCACGTAATTTTAATCCTGTTATGGCTATGGCTGGAAAAATAACAATAGCAGAAGTAGAGCATCTTGTTCAAATAGGCGATCTTGATCCTGATCAAATTCATACCCCGGGAATTTATGTGCATCGGATATTTGAAGGCAAGGGCTATGAAAAAAGAATTGAACAGCTGACAGTGCGCCAGAGGTAATTTTTTGACCTCATTGGTCATTATTCATCTCTTTTAAAAAAATAATATCCTAATAATAAATAATTATGAATAACTCATATGGTCATGGTATTGACTATTCGGGTTAATAAACAAAACCTTAAAAAAATGCTTGATAAAATCGGAATTGCAAAGCGCATAGCATTGGAGATAAAAGATGGATATTATGTCAATCTTGGAATTGGTATTCCAACGTTAGTAGCAAACTATATTCCAAAGGGAATAAATATAGTGCTCCAATCTGAAAATGGATTATTAGGTATGGGGCCTTTTCCTTTTGAGGGTGAAGAAGATTCTGATCTGATTAATGCAGGAAAACAAACCATAACCACATTACCTGGATCATCAATCTTTGATTCTGCATTGAGCTTTGGTATGATTCGTTCCCAAAAGGTAGACCTCACCATTCTTGGAGCAATGGAGGTTTCAGAGTATGGTGATATTGCAAACTGGAAAATACCTGGCAAAATGGTTAAAGGAATGGGAGGTGCAATGGATCTGGTTGCTTCAGCTAAAAATATCATTGTAGCTATGCAGCATGTTAATAAAGTGGGTGAAAGTAAATTATTGGCTGAATGCTCTCTGCCTTTAACCGGTGTGAAATGCGTAAAAAAAATTGTTACTGAATTGGCAGTGCTAGAAATAGCCAATGAAGGTGGATTCAGATTGCTAGAGCGTGCACCAGGCGTTTCAGTTGAAGAGATTAGAATGTCAACTTCTGGAAAACTGATAATTGAGGGTGAAATTCCTGAAATGCAACTTTAAATTTATCTCTATACCAGTACGTTTGCACGTAAATCTCCTGAAATTTCATTAGTTATCTTAATAATATCTTCTGCAACATGGGTATTATTAGTAATAATCCTATCGCAGTGTTCCTTATGAGGTAAAAGATAATCGTTAAATGCGGGCATCACGTGATTATTCCATTTATAAAGCACATCATCTTCAGGATATCCTCGTTCTATGAGGTCGCGCTTTAGGCGTCTTTGCAATGCAATATCCTCATTGGTATCAATAAAAATCTTTAGATCTATTATTTCGGCAATTTCTTTGAAATGAAGAATAAATAAACCTTCAACCATCACAATGGGAGCTGGCTTAATCTCTAAAAGCTTGGGCTCAGCATTTGGATTATTGAACGTGTATTCTTTTTGATAAACAGTTTCTCCATTGATTAACCTTTTAATATCAATTAAAAACTGATCATTATCAATCGTAGAAGGTTGATCGAAGTTGTAAAGTTTGTTTTCTTCAGCAGTCATGTTATGACCTACCCTATAGTAATAATCATCTTGTGATAAAAGGCATACTTCTTGTTCCTTAAAATGATTTAGAAAGCACTTTAAGAAGAATGTTTTTCCAGAACCACTACCTCCGGCAATACCAATAACAAATGGTTTTTTACTCATTAGGAACACCGTAAATTAAGATTGCTTGAAATCTTTTGTCTAATGCTCCAATTAAATCAGCAGTAGCTTTAGTTAATACAATAATTGCATCTTTTGATGATTCATTTTGAGTAAACTTTCCAACTACTTTTGCAAAAGTGCTTTTGCCTGTCATTGGGTTAGTGATTTTGATGACTGTTCCGATAGGTGCGGTTTGATGAAGTGCAAGCATTTTAGTTCTATCCAGATTTTCATCCTCAATCCAAATTGCAAGACCTCTTTCATTCACCTCCCGAAGTCCATATCTGGCAACTGGTAATTTTAACCTCTCGCTAGCACTCTTACTGCTGTCTACTGATGCAGAAACAGTTCTTGACTCTAGTTTAGGTAAATCTAAAGGAGGGGCAGGAGGAGGAGCTAATTGCTCGGAAGATGCAGATCCAAACGGAACCTTGATGATCTGCCCAATCGAAAGATTATTGCTTGATAGATTGTTTAGTGTCTTGAGATCTTCAACGGTAGTATTAAACTTTTTTGCTATTGCAAGCAGATATTCACGTGGGCCAACCTTATAATCGATCACTGCTATTTTTGCTGAAGTATTTGATTCTTGTTTTTTGTCAGCATTGATGATTGTAGATTCTTCAAAGGGTCTTTCTGTAGGTACTCTAAGAATTGTACCAATCTGTAATGACTTATTGCTATTGAATTGTATCACAGATTGTGGCGTAACGTTATATTTTCGTGCAATTGAATAATAAGTTTCTTTAGCCTCAACTTTATGAACAATATTTTTTTTGCCATTGAGGTTTTCAACGCTGATAGAATCTATAGCAGCGCTTGCAGTACCTACAAATAGGGTTAAGAAAATTGATAAAACTAAATGTTTCAACATTTATCTGGTTTTAAAATTTCTGCAATTATACAAAATATGAAACGATTTCATTCTTATTTCGGACGTATAACAAACTGTTTTTAATCATAAAGAACGACTCAGGTTGTAGTTTTTGTATACCATCAATAACAATATCATCAATAAAAATTGTATCATTCTGGTAAACAAGTAGTCTCTGCTGTATATTATTTTTCATTTTTTCATGAAATGATACTATAGTTAAACCATCTTTATGTAGAACAGAAATTTCGCCTAAAATCAGACTATGCTCAATAAAGTCTGGCAAAACATAAGATTCAAATAGATCAGGAAATAAAATATTACTAGGTGTAATTGAAGTATTATTTTCTTGTTTATTGATATTTTCAGCATTCAAATGATTGATCCACAAATAGTTTCTTGGATAGATCTTTGGATCATAAACCTGCAGTCCTGTTGAATCTGCCTGATTGAATGAAAAATTGTATCGTTCCCACAGAATCTCACCATTTAGAATATTAATTGAAATCAATCCTTTAGACTCCGGACTTTCTGCATGTTCGTTAATCGTTAAAATTAGATTTTCTTGAGCTGCATAAGCAAGATTTAGGTTCATAGACTCTAAATAAGACCGTTCTTTGAAATATATCTTTCCAGTTTGAAGATCTAAAACAGTAAAGCATGCATTTCTAGATTCCAACTGACGACTTTCAATAGCCATATATTCATTATTCTCCTGAATACGAATCTTCCATATTAAACCCTTAAATTTTTTGGAAAAAACCTGTTTTATATGTTTTTCTTTTAATGCCATCAACTACAAAATTACATCATTTTATGCTTCAATAAAATTTGTAAAAAGTAGTCAAGCTCTTACTTAAAGAAAAAAATACTCCTAGCAGCGAATTTTAATTGATTAAAACCGTCTTCCGATTGTAAGGAAAACATTGTTTCTTGTATTCTTAATTACAGCCATTGGACTATTGCCTGGATTCAAAGTGTATGGTTTAATATCAGAATTATAAACAATTTGCTGATAGGTCATGTCTACATATATGTTGTTAAAACGATAGCCCAAGCCTCCACTATATGAGCTGATTTTAAACCTGTCGTTATCTAGTGTTTTATATGGATTACCCTGAACGCCATATCCTGCTCTAAGCATTAGCTTATCGATTTTATATTCTGCACCTATACGATAGTTTATTGCGCTTTTATAATTGTTCAATATTTCTCTGTTATTATCTATAATCACTTCTTGGTCATCGTAATTTGGGGCAGTAGAAAAGTTGATGGTTGAGTAATCAACATAATCAACGTCGGCCGATATAAATCCTTGTGTATTAATAAATATTCCAATACCGCCACTAATTTTTAGAGGTGTTCTTAGATTGTAAGCAAAAACATACGTCTCATCTTTATTCAAAAATTGAGAATCTACTTTATTTTTGCCATATTTTGTGTCAAGAACTTCAGAATAGCTATCGTCAATGGTATACCAAGTTGGCGATTCGATGGTTGCACCTAAACGAACTGTTGGGATTGGTCTGTATATTGCCCCTAATTTAGCGTTGATTCCTGAGCCTTTAGTAACTTGATACTGCCTGTAAGACATATCATAATTGTTATTTTCTGTTACATTAAAACCTTTTTCTTTATAATTTGAATTTACAGTGTAATTAATATTTGCTATTCCAATACTAGCACCAATGTAAAATTGATTACTGTAATTCGCGCCAAATGCAAAATTGAATTCTCCTTGTGAACCTGTTCTTAAGTCGTTTTTAGTCTGAACATTATTTACATCGGTTTCTGGGAAATACTGACCGTTCGAATTATCATAACCAATTAAATAATTATCATAAGCCATTCGTTCAAGGCTTCCAGAAGGTAAGGAGTTAGGAGCACCATAATTTGTGGTGGCTAACTGTGCATAATAATCGGCAATAGAAGTTTGGGTATTTGTACCTGAAAACAGTATGTTATCGCCAAAGGCTTTTGTTCTGTTATAACCAAGCCCATAGTTAAAACTGATCCATCCTTCATCTAGTTTTGCACCTTTGGGCTTTGATACAGTTGAATTCCACACAACTGCTGCATGAGCCAAGCCTAATTGATCTTTTTTGCCTACCGTATTCTTTCCAAGATATAGTGCATCAGCATTAAAACTATTAAACTCTGGCGTGAAACTAAATTCTGACTTGGTAAATAATCCAATTCCAGCAGGATTACTGCCAATAGAACTTAAATCTCCACCCACTCCAGTTTGTGCACCAATAGCTTTAAATCTGGCGGTACTACCTGATTGTGTTTGCGAAAAACGTAAAGCATCGGCTGAATATTGTGCATGTAACTCTCCTGCAGCAGCCACTATGGCTACCATAGATAATAAAATTTTAAATCTCATAAGGATTTCTCTGTATCTTAATTTCCTCTTGAAGGACGGGGTGATGAACTTCCGCCTCCATTATTATTTGATGGTGCAGGATTCGATCTTGAGCTTGAGCCTGAATCCTGTCTTTGTGGAGGCGCTGTATATATTCGTTCAGGTTGTGAAACTCTCTGTGGTTGATTTTGGTTCACTCTAGAAGGTTTAGCTACAGGTTGGTTTCTTGTGCTTGAAGTAGTATTGGGTTGAGCCTGATCCCCATAACGATCAGCTCGTCCTCTTGAAATGATATTTCCATTTGGATCTTTATTGATTACTCCAGCGGGTACGCCAATAACAGAACCCCTATCATTTATTAAATTATCGGTACTTCTTGTTGGTCTAGGACGATAATTAGGAGAATTAAAGGCAGGACTACTGTAAATTCCACTATAATTCCCGCCATAATACCCGTTTCCATTTCCAAATGCATACGAATTAAAGGAATTGTAATAGGAGTAAGGCCCCCAAAAATTATAACCATATCCATAATTAAATCCATAATTATAACCATAGTTTCTCCAAGGGTTATAATTATAAGCCCCATAACCAAGTCCTAAACCAATGTTAAACGAAGAACCTCCGAAATAACTACTTGGAAAATAGGAATTGCTAAAAAAAGGATCGAAGTTATTCCCGTACAAATTATTATAATAGCCTAAAGATGGAGCATACGTCCTGAATCGGTTAAAACGTGAAGTATAATCGTTATAATATCCATAATCGCTATATGAATCTCCATACAATTCATCAGCTGTAACATAATTGCTACTTCTTGTTTCCTCTTTATTTACAAATATAACCGGATCTACCTCTCTGGCTTTTGCAATAGAATAATATACATCATCATTCGAATCGTTCAGTTGCGCTATTTTGGTGCTTGCACATGAACCAAGAAAAAGAATAGATGGGATTGCTAGTAAGTGAATGAATTTCTTTATCATAATGATAGTGATTAATAGAAATTAAACGTATAATATAGAGACGATAGTATTGCAGCAATGGTTGCATCGCAAAATATTATAATACATCATCTAGTTTTATAACTTTGTTAAAATGTTAATTCGATTAAATATACGTAATTTTTTGATTCTTAAATAAGATGAGTAAGGGTTTAACAAGCAGAGAAGAGGATTATTCCCAATGGTATAATGAACTTGTGGGTAAGGCAGACATGGCTGAGCATTCTGCGGTGAGAGGTTGTATGGTCATAAAGCCTTATGGCTATGCGATTTGGGAAAATATGCAGGCAGCTTTAGATAAAATGTTTAAGGACACAGGTCACAGTAATGCTTATTTTCCATTATTCATTCCTAAGTCATTTTTTTCAAAAGAGGCTTCTCACGTAGAAGGTTTTGCAACTGAATGTGCCGTTGTAACTCATTATCGTTTAAAAAATGATGGTAATGGTAATATCATAGTAGATGAAGATGCAAAACTTGAAGAGGAATTGATTGTTCGACCAACATCCGAAACTATTATTTGGAATACGTATAAAGGTTGGATTCAGTCTTATCGTGATTTGCCTATTTTGGTTAACCAATGGGCTAATGTGGTGAGATGGGAAATGAGAACTCGACTGTTTTTAAGAACAGCTGAATTTCTTTGGCAAGAAGGTCATACTGCTCATGCAACTTCGCAAGAAGCAATTGAAGAAACTGAACGTATGCTTGAGGTATACGCCGATTTTGCTGAAAATTGGATGGCATTACCAGTAGTAAGAGGAAAGAAAACAGCTAATGAACGATTTGCAGGTGCTCTAGAAACTTATTGTATAGAAGCATTAATGCAAGATGGAAAAGCACTTCAGGCTGGAACATCTCACTTTTTAGGTCAGAATTTTGCAAAAGCATTTGATGTTAAATTTACAAGTAAGGAAGGAAAACTCGACTATGTTTGGGCAACTTCATGGGGTGTATCTACTCGCCTTATTGGAGCATTGATCATGGCACATTCTGACGATTCAGGATTAGTTCTTCCTCCAAAACTCGCACCTATACAAGTTGTAATTGTTCCTATTTATCGTTCTGATGACGAATTAGATCAAATTTCAGCTATCGCTAAAGAACTTGCAGCTCAGTTAAAACTAAAGAATATATCAGTAAAATATGATGATCGAGATACACTTCGACCTGGATTTAAATTTGCCGAATACGAAATGAAGGGTGTACCGGTTAGACTTGCAATTGGTGGCCGTGATCTTGAAAATGGTACGATTGAAATTGCTCGTCGAGATACCAAAGAAAAACAAACGATATCCAGAGATGGCTTAGTTTCTCATATTGAAGCATTATTGGTAGATATTCAGAATACTATTTATCAGAAAGCACTTCGTTTTAGGGAAGAAAATACAAGAGAGGCAAACTCATACCAAGAGTTTAAAGAATTACTCGATACTAAGGCTGGTTTTATTTCTGCTCATTGGGATGGAACACCGGAAACTGAGAAACGGATAAAAGATGAAACAAAAGCAACGATTAGATGTATTCCTTTAAATAACAAACTTGAAACTGGATCTTGCATACTGACAGGGAATCCATCTACTCAGCGAGTTTTATTTGCCAGAGCATATTGATGTGATTATTATCAAATAAACCGACCATCATTCAAGATTTGAATCCTATCAGCATATTTAAAATTACTAGATAGTGAGCTCAGTCCGATAAGTGAGAATTGATAGTTAATTTACTGCCTATTTTCACTTGTAAAATGTTATGATCAGGAGATATTACTCCTAAAACCAATTATAAAACCATTTCAATATGAAATTCGGAACAAAAGCAATTCATGCAGGTCAAGAACCTGATCCAACCACAGGAGCAATCATGACTCCAATATATCAGACTTCAACTTATTGGCAAAAATCGCCAGGAGATAATAAAGGTTTTGAATATTCTAGAGGGACCAATCCAACACGTAAGGCGCTTGAATCATGCCTTGCTGCATTAGAAAATGCCAAATTTGGCCTCGCTTTTTCAAGTGGAATGGGAGCAACAGATGCGGTCATGAAATTACTTCTTCCAGGTGATGAAGTGATTACTGGTAATGATCTTTATGGGGGTTCCTATCGCATTTTTACTAAGATATTTTCTAATTATGGGATAAAATTCCATTTTATAGATATGTCTGATCCGAATCATGTAAAGAATTTTGTGAATGATCGCACAAAGCTAATTTGGATTGAAACCCCAACAAATCCTACCATGCAAATTGTTGATATAGCAGCAGTTGCAGCAATTGCTAAGGCAAATAATATTTTACTTGCTGTTGATAATACCTTTGCTTCTCCATACCTTCAAAATCCAATTGATCTAGGTGCAGATATAGTGATGCATTCGGTAACAAAGTATCTTGGTGGTCATTCAGATGTAGTAATGGGAGCTTTGATGCTCAATGATGAAGATCTATATAAACGGCTCTGGTTCATCTATAATGCATGTGGGGCAACACCGGGACCAATGGATAGTTTTTTGGTACTCAGAGGTTTAAAAACTCTACATCTTAGAATGAAGGCGCATTGTGAAAATGGAAGACAGGTTGCTGAATTTTTAAAAACTCATCCAAAAGTTGAAAAAATTTATTGGCCTGGATTTACCGATCATCCAAACCATGATATTGCTAAAAAACAGATGCGCGATTTTGGAGGAATGATTTCTATCACTTTAAAAGGAGCCGATCTTCAGGAAACCTATCGTATCGCTTCTTCATTCAACGTTTTTTCATTGGCTGAATCATTGGGAGGAGTAGAGTCACTGATCAATCACCCGGTTTCTATGACACATGGTTCAATACCTAAAGCAGAACGTGATAAGGTTGGTGTTACTGATAATTTACTCCGTTTAAGTGTTGGCGTTGAAGATATTGATGACTTGTTAGATGATTTGAAACAGGCACTTTCTTAAAACGAATGTTCACTGACTTTTTATAGAAGCTGCATGTCTCGATATCCTCCTTCTTTAAATACCTTTTTGGATCTTAAAGATTTTCTTGATACTAAAGTTGAACACTATAATCAGCCTGGTTTTATTGAAAATGATCCGATTTGTATTCCTCATCAGTTTACACTACAACAGGATATTGAAATCATGGGTTTCTGGGCTTCTATTCTGGCCTGGGGGCAACGTAAAACCATTATTAATAAATGCAATGAGTTGATTGCATTAATGGATGGTGCTCCGTATGATTTTATCTTAAATCATCAAGATAAAGACCTGAAACGTTTTTTTAATTTTAAGCATCGTACTTTTAACGATACCGATACCTTGTATTTTATAGAGTTTTTCAGGCAACATTATAAAAAGTATACTTCGCTAGAATCTGCTTTTACTAGTCTAAATTTAACTACTATGGGTGGTTACGAAATTTTGGATGGTAATGAGGGGCCTGAAAAAACGGAATCTAATTCAACTCCATTGAATCTTAATGAATTGAAAATAGATTCGAATTCTTTTACTACAGAAAGCTATCTGAATTCATTTAGAACCTATTTTTTTTCATTACCTGATTACCCTTCCCGAACAAAAAAACATGTAAGTTCTCCAAGTCAAAAATCTACCTGCAAACGTCTAAACATGTTTCTACGCTGGATGGTTAGAGATGACAATAAAGGTGTAGATTTTGGAATATGGAAAACAATAAAGCCATCTATGCTTATTTGTCCTTGCGATTTACACGTGGATAGGGTAGCACGGAAATTAGGCTTAATTACCCGAAAACAAACAGACTGGCTTACGGCTGTACAACTGACTGAAAACTTAGCTCTTTTTGATTCTATAGACCCTGTGAAGTATGATTTTGCACTGTTTGGCTTAGGGATAGAAGAGAAGTTTTAACAACAAAGTAATTTATAGAAATTTTTTTCGAATAGTTTAACTAATCGTTTTTATCAGTAGATTTTTTTGATGTTTTTGAAGATTGTGCATGCGCCATCGGACCAAAGATAAATACTCCAAACAATAACGATACAATTAAAGATAGAACGATCAAATCTAAATATTCCATATTATTTTTGGTTTCTTCTTAAATTTAAATAAATTAATAATCCAATCATTGTTGGTGGCCATAAACCTATAAACATAGCCCTATCATGATCTTTAAGCACAACATAATAATATTCAGATAGAAAAATAATTGCGATGGTAGCAATTACAATAGCCAATTCTACAAAACTAATTTTTTTAAACATTTTATTATTTTTTCTTAAATCTAATATTAAATTTTAAAATTTTTGAATCTAATATTTTTCAGTAAATAATTAAAAACATGCTGAATATGATTTTGCTTTATTTGGATTAGGAATTGAGGAGCACTTTCAACACACAAATCGTTAATCAGAACTATATATAAGTACTTCTACTTATTTCTATTCAGTACTATCGCTCTTAATAGTAAGCTCTTGTTCTATTTTTTTATTTTTTATTCGAAGTTTCGGGAATCGTATCGGATTTTTTATCAGGTTTTCATCTCCTAATAATATCCCCCAGGGTTTAAAAGTTTTTGAACGGTCGAAAATTATTTTTAAAACAGCCACCATAGGTAATGCAAGGAACATTCCCGAGATTCCTACCAGACTTCCACAAATAAATACCCCAAGTATTGCAGCAAAGGCATTGATCCTTACTTTTGAGCCCACAATTCTAGGCATTAAAATATTATTGTCAACAAACTGAACAATTCCAATTACTCCTAATACTGTAATAATGGGTAATAATTCTTGTGATGAAGTTAAGGTTAACATCACTCCAAGCAAATTACCTATTAAAGCTCCAACATAGGGTATCAGGTTTAAAAGGGCAAAGATTACACCAATCAGAAGGGCATGCTTAATGTCAAGAAGTAATAAAATTCCACCAAGTAAAATAGTTATATAAGCAATCTGAATTAATAACCCAATGAGGTAGCTCTTGATAATTACTTCAATTTCTTTCATTACTTCATTTACTTTTTTATGCTGATTGGGTTCAAACCATACAAACACAAAACGCAATAAAAGATCCTTATAGGATAAAAATAAATAAATATAGATCGGTACTAATCCTATAAATATGAAAGCAGAAGTGATGGATCCGGCTGCTCCTCCAATTATATTGCCTGCGTTAATAAGCAGTTTATTACTCTGTTCATTTAAAAATTTGATCTGTTCCTGAGTAGAAAAATCGGTTTTATAATTAATCCAATCACTTAAATTGTTCAAATGGTAATTAATATTTTTCTGAATCTGTGGAAAATCATTAGCCAGAATACTTATTTGAACAGAAAAAAACCAAACTACTGCTCCAATAAAGAATGCACCAAGAAGAATTGGTAATAATATCGACACAACTTCCGGAAACTTCCAGGCTCTTAAAAATCTGTAAATCGGCAAAAGAACAATACTTAAAAAGAATGCCATTAATACAGGCATTATGATGTCATTTCCGATAGATATTAAAGCGCCTAACAGACAAATTCCAATTAATTCTATTGACCTTCTTACTGTTAGCGGTAGTTCTTTCATCTGATACTTAATTATGACTTAAATTTCCAATACATCTATTTCAATACTATGCTTTCTTGAAAATAGTGTTTATCAATAATACGGTTTAAAAATCTGTTGATTACAACATAGCTGACTAAAATAAAGCTATAGAATTTATTGCATTAAAAATCTAATTAATTCTTAACAATCATTTTGATAACAATAATTATTAAATATTGTTAATAACATTTGTTAGAACCCATAGGTCTTTATTATAAATTTGTAAAGCATTAGGTTCTCGATTTCATTATCGTGATTAAAAGGGAACCGGGTTTGAATCCCGGACAGTCCCGCTGCTGTGTTCTCTATAACGGTTATCCAAATTTTTGTCACTGTGCTGGTCTTAAACGGCATGGGAAGGCAGGATAACTGGGAGTAAGTCAGAAGACCTGCCTTTGCGATAATAATTCATAGCTTTCGGGGATTGAAGCTTGGAGATGATAGTTCTATAGGACTATCTGTTTCTAGTATTCCTTCATTATCTGTTTGCTGTGGGGTAAAAAACTCACAACAAAATGAAAAGAAAAATTAGTTACGTTGCTGCTTGCCTGGGGCTTGCACAACTGGCATTGCTAGATAGTAATGCCCTGGCACAGCAAAGGCCTGTAGCAGCTCTTAATGAGGTAGTTGTAACTGCCAGTCGATCACCAAAAAAAATATCCGAAATTGGTAAAGTGGTGAGAGTTATCTCAGCAGAAACTCTTGCCAAGAGTCAAGGGAGGACTTTGCCTGAGGTTTTAAACAATATTGCAGGCATCACAATTGGTGGAAATGGTGGTAATCCAGCTGATGTAAAAGCAGTTTATATGAGAGGAGCCAGTGCTGCTAATACCCTGATACTAATTGATGGCATCCCTTTGAATGATGCTTCAGAAATATCAGGCGAATACAATATTTCAGCTATTCCAATAGATATTATTGATAGGGTTGAAATTTTAAAGGGTGGGAATTCAACTTTATATGGCTCAGACGCGGTTGCAGGGGTCATTAATATTATTACTAAAAAAGGGACAGGTGTATTGTCAGCTAATGTTTTAGCAACTGCTGGATCTTACGATACCTATAAGCAAGTTCTTGGTTTAACGGGTCAAATACAAAACACTACTGTAACACTTAATGCGATCAATTCTGATTCTAAAAACTTTTCTTCGGCAGTTCCAGCCCAAGGTGTTACAAATTTTGATAAAGATGGCTTCCACCAAAAGTCTGTTTTGCTGAACATTGGTCAGCAAGTAAATGCCAGATTTTCAATAAAGGGCAATTTACAAGCAAATAATAATTTAGCAGATCTTGATGCTGGGGCCTTTTCAGATGCTTTAGAGTATACGTATAACAAATCCTCAATATTGGCTGGAATAGGAGGGATCCTGGCTCTGAATAAAGGAACACTAAACTTTAATTTAAGCCAGAATAATGTTAAGAATAGATACAATAACCAGGGTTCTGTAACCAATAATACTGGAAATATAACTCATCTTGAAACTAATTTGAACTATAATTTTAGTAAATCAATTGATCTTGCAGGTGGAGTCTCGTATAAAAAACTAAGTACAGAACAGTATAATCCTTACAGTTCTGCACTATTTGCAGATAATACTATATCAAGTGCTTTTACCTCGTTGTTTTTTAGAACACAAACCGGTTTTCAGGCAGAATTAGGAGGACGAATTAATAATCATAGTGATTATGGAACCAATTTTACGTATACCATCAATCCATCCTATCTTTTTGCAGAGCGTTATAAGCTTTTTGTAAATTTATCGTCGGCTTACCGTGTTCCATCTTTATACCAATTGTTTTCAGACTATGGAAATCTTGCACTTGAGCCAGAAACGGCAACGAGTTTTGAGACTGGTTTTGATTTGAATTTTACCCAACATACCAACCTTTCACTTTCGTATTTTAAAAGAGATATAGAAAATGTCATTGATTTTGGCCAGATCGCTACAAATAAGTTTGGTTATATCAATCAAAACAGGCAAAAAGACAATGGATTTGAAATTGAATTAGGGCTAAAGCCATTATCTGCAATCAGTTTAAATGCCTATTATGCATACGTTACCGGCAAAGTAACTACTCCTATAAATACAGCTTTTAACTTATTTCGTAGACCAAAAAACTCGTATGGATTGAATGCGGGTATTGAATTAAGCGAAAAAGTGAGTTTGAATTTGATTTATAAACATACTGGAGATAGAATAGACAGATATTATGATGGAAAAACTTTTAAAACTGTTCAAGCTGATCTAGGGTCATTTAATATGCTTGATGCCTATATCCAATTCAAAGCCACATCAAAACTAATTTTGTTTTCTGATGTTAAGAATCTTATGAATGAAGATTATATAGAATTTGCAGGATACCAGACAAAAGGTTTGAATTTTAATGCAGGTTTTAGATTGGGAATAAACTAAACAAAATCAATACATTATTAAATAGCGATGGATCAAATTCATCGCTATTTTTGTTTTAAAAGGGAATAAATGAAAAAAGTTGTCTTGTTTTGGAGTGCTGGAAAAGATTCAGCAATGGCCTTGCATACCATTCTAAACGATCAGAGTTTTGAGCTAGTGGCGCTAGTTACAACTTTGAATGAAGAATATAAGCGTATCTCTATGCACGGAATTCCTGAACGTATACTTGATTTACAATGTGAAGCATTAGGTTTACCAATAATTAAAATGTGGGTTCCTAATTTACCGGATAATAATTCATACGAATACTGTTTTCTTGAATTATGCCAAAATTTAAAGGAAAAAGGTGTTGAATTTCTCGCTTTCGGTGATATTCATTTGGAAGATCTTCGAAAATATAGAGAAGATCTGGTCAATCAGGGAGGTTTAAAAGCATGTTTTCCACTTTGGAATGTACCAACTTTAAAACTCATGAACAATTTTATTGCCAATGAATTTAAAGCGATAACCTGTTGTATTAATACCAAAATACTTTCTGCTGATTGGCTTGGAAGGCAATTAGATGCTAATTTCATTGCAGAGCTTCCAAATGAAGTTGATTTGTGTGGTGAAAATGGAGAATATCATACATTCTGCTTTGCCGGGCCAATTTTCATGAATTCAATACCTTATAAAACCGGAGAAAGGGTCTTTAAGCCATTAAAGATTAACAGTAAAGAAGGTGAGTCTGAAAGTGGATTCTTATTTTTAGATATAATTTAGTAAATCAATGAAAAGCATTGATTTTTTAGGATAACAAGGATATTAGCTGAGTTAACTTGGGAATTTTCTTGAAGCAATAGGTAATAGATTCTCTGAATTTTTGGGCAATTCTTGAATGTATACCATAAAAAAACCTGATTGAAATTTCAATCAGGTTTTTTTATGAAAGCCAAATTGTTATTTAGCTAATACTGGGTAGCGCTTAGATAAAAGGTAAAAGCTACTGAATAAAACCGCAGAGAATACCATATTTCCAATTAACATATTTCTGAAAAATGGTAAACCAGCTGCATAGGATGTAAGAATACCATAAATATTATGCGGGTATAAAGTTACCGGATAAAAAAATGCAAAATTTGTAATCAGAAAAAATACACTTGCACTAATGAAAGAAGCAAGAACTACATTCGTAACATTAACCCTACTTCTTAAAAGGAATCCGCAAGCTACCATTGCTGTAAAACCAAAGTAAACTAACAAACTAAATCCATTTCCGATAACTAAATCAGAAATTGCCATTGCTGCTAATGGTAATATAAATGCCATACCTCGGTTTGAAAATTGCGCCCCTGAAAAAATAGCTAGTGCTCCTATAGCTGTAAAGTTCCAAATGTGAGGAATCAAATAGGGGAGTGCACGCGTTAAAGCAGCTGCAATTACCAAAAGGCTTAATACTATAAAACGAGGTGTTAGGAGATCTTTCATGTTTCAAAAATATAAAAAATATTCAATGCTTTTTAATTGAAGTGAAATATGTAAAAAAGTATAAACTTTGCATTAATTTGGCAATTACAAGGGTCAATATTATATTTTGTTTAATATTATAATTATTTAATTATCAATATTTTATGACTTTTAATATAAAGTTTAAAGTTATATATTGATTAAAAAATACCCTGAAAAGGGTCAATTTTGCAAAATTTTATTCTGTTTAAATATATAAAATACTATTAATCAATTAGTTATGATTTAAATACTGTCATAATTTTGATATGCATCATTGAAATCTACCCTCATTTGATTGAAACGTTCAGCTGCTACTTTTATAAAATTATCGTTTAAAATCTTAAAAATTCCATCTACTCCATCGGGTACATCAAGCTCTGATATTTTATAGATTTGTTCAAAAACTCCTTTTTCAAGTTTAATGATATACTTCTGGTTCATTGAAAATATACTGATCTTACAATCTGGATGTGGTAGCTCTGCAATGACTCTCATTTGTTATTCTTTGATTAACTATTTTTCTTGAATACTGATAATGGATCAACACCATTTAAAGTTCCTGATCCTGATATTATTTTGAATCTGGCAAAAAGTTCTTCACTATACCAGTCTTCCTTTCTCGTTTTTTTGATCACGTCAGCATGCTCTTTAGAGCCATAGGCAAAGGCCTTCATATTATCCATGTTATCCCAAATAGAAATTGTTGCTTGTCTGAAAAAAGGAGCTTCACCAATTCCTACAGAAGTTAAGTACCCTTTTGCCTTAGTCATAATCTGTGCTACCGGATCAACATGTGTCCAAAATCTTTTTAACTTGCTGAATCTTATGGTTGCTCTTGTTAATACTGCTACACAACCTGTATGATCTTTGTCGTAATCAATCATTTTAAAGGGTTCTTTACCATCCCATTTACCGTGGCTTGCTAATGGAACGCTGAGTAATGTCCATTTTTCTAGTGTGAATGTTTTCCACCACCAAGAAATAAAAGAATTGGTATTAAAATCATGAAAATCGTCTTCCGAATCCCATACAGCCATTAGTGACCACTGTTGCCAGTCGGGTTGCAAATCAAATGTTCCATTTCTACCGCATCCCATTAGTTTCCAGAACCTACATTTAGTACTAAATAAAAGAGGCAAGCGGTGAATAGCCATGGCAATAAAGGCTAATGGGATGAACAAGCGCCGGTAGCGGATAAAGCTGAATGATACGATCATGTTAGGCCTAATGATTTCAAATTGAACCATAAAGGTAATTCATCTAAATGTTTTTTTTAGGTCATATATTTTGATCAAAATCATGATGGATTTTTATGCTTATCTTTTCAATCCATGAAAAATATGAATCAAAAAGCCAATTTGGTTTGAATAACCTGAAAGTTCAAATTTGTTTTTATAGGGGGTATTCTTCTATAATAAATGCAAATACTTTACTAATCAATGTTAACTTGGATAAGTTTTATTTAGGAGGATAATTAATTCAATGCTAATTTTGCATCATGGCAGAAGATCTGAATATTGTACTAGGGGCTAAGAATGATCAATACAGGTCTTTGATTCCTCAAATTTCCGCGTTGATTTCTGGTGAAACAGATGAAATAGCAAATATGGCTAATGTTTGCGCGGCATTAAAAGAACAGTTTAATTTCTTTTGGGTGGGTTTTTATCTAGTTAAGAATGATGAACTGGTGCTAGGACCATTTCAGGGGCCAGTAGCTTGTTCTAGGATTCAAAAAGGAAAAGGAGTTTGTGGCTCATCCTGGAAGCAGGAAGAAATACTGATTGTTCCAGATGTTGATGCATTTCCTGGGCATATTGCCTGCAGTTCTGCATCGAAATCGGAGATTGTAATACCAATGATTAGGAATGGTCTGGTTATTGGTGTTCTTGATGTTGATAGCGATGAATTGAATAGTTTTGATCAATCAGATGCTGTTAATTTATCGACGATTCTTGAACTTATCACATTTAAATCCTGAAATAAAAAATTCTTATAAATTTCAACATGGTGATTGTAATAGGTTTACTATGAGAATCATTTAACTAAATCATTTTAGTGTTAACTATGAAAACAAAATTTTTTGCTGTTCTAAATCTATTGTCCTTTTCCTTTCAATTGATTCTGTCTTATTTGGTTCAAATGAACTATTTTTCGGTTATGGATGTGGGCCAGGTTTCTGCCAGATATGATACCGTATTTGCTCCTGCTGGAATTACTTTTGCAATTTGGGGAGTAATTTATTTAGCCTTATTTGCATTTTGTTTGTTTCATTTGTATGCAGCATTCAGCAAGTCAGATAGTCAACATACTAATCTGGATACTCAAAATATTGGCTGGAAGTTGATAATTAATAATCTTGCTACTGGTTTATGGTTAGTAGCATGGGTAAATGAATACCTGCTTTTATCTGTAATTTTGATACTCATACAGTTGGTAACACTTGTTATTATTAGTATTAAGGCCGACATATCTAATCCAGATCGACCAGTTTCAACAAAAATTTTTACTCATTTTCCTTTAAGTATTTATTTTGCCTGGATATGCATTGCTACCATTGCTAATATAAGTGCCTATCTTAAATCGATAAACTGGTTTGCTGCAGGTATTTCTGACAGTTATTGGGTGATAATTATGATTGGAACTGCTACTTTGATTTCATTCTTTATTATCCTGGTTAGGCGAAATGTTCCCTTTGGACTGGTAGTACTTTGGGCACTATATGGGATAGTACTAAAACGCCAGCAAGTTAATCCAATTGATTTTCAAATTGTTATCCAGGCTGCATATGCTGCGATTGTATTCATTTTGCTTGCTTTGATTATCCGCATAGCCGGTGCATTTAGAAATAATAAACAGCTCACTCGCTCTTAATCATCAAGTGTTTTATATTGCTTTTGATCCAGTTTATATTCTTCCTTTACCAGAAGGGCATCGGTTTCCGATGATTAAATATGAACTTATTCCTGAACAACTTATCTATGAGGGGCTTATCTCTGAAAAGAATCTGGTTTCACCCGCTAAGGTTCAAGAAGATATTATATTATTATGCCATGAGCAAGGCTATTGGGAACGATTAAAGAATCTTCAATTAAGTGAGGCAGAAATCAGGCGCTCAGGTTTTCCATTGTCTGCGGGATTGGTAGAGCGTGAGTTAAGAATTGCACAGGGGACCATAAATTGCTGTTTATATGCCCTAGAACACCAGATTGCATTTAATGTTGCCGGAGGCACTCACCATGCAGGTTCAAACTGGGCAGAAGGTTTTTGTTTGTTAAATGATCAGGCTATAGCAGCTAACTATTTGCTTTCAAACGGTTTATCAAGTAGGATATTAATTATTGATCTGGATGTTCATCAGGGAAATGGAACTGCAGAAATATTTAGAAATGAAGAAAGAGTTTTTACCTTCTCAATGCATGCTGATAAGAATTTTCCATTTCGAAAGGAACAGTCAAATTTAGATATTGGACTTCCCGATGGCACTTCTGATCAAGAATATCTTACTTTATTGTTAGCTCACCTGAATGTTCTCTTTGCCAAACATGAACCTGATTTTGTTTTTTATTTGGCAGGTGTAGATATACTTTCTACAGATAAGCTTGGAAAACTGAATATTTCTACAAAAGCTTGTAAAGAAAGAGATGAAATGGTACTTGGTTTCTGTAAGAAACTGAAGATTCCTGTACAAGTTAGTATGGGCGGAGGTTACTCACCTAAAGTGTCGGATATCGTTGATGCTCACTGTAATACCTTTCGAATAGCACATGATCTATATTTTTAAATTGGATATTCACTTTTGAATTTTTACGTAAAATGCTGATTTTCAATAAATTTAGTGTAAATTTGCAAAATGGAAAAGCAACATTTTACGCGTTACAGATTTATTGATACACGGACAGGTGATTTGATCAGATACATGAACATTAATGACCGTCTGGATGATCATACAGACAGATTAAAAAAAATGCAGTCACAGATCTATAATGAGATCAAAATTCCAGTTTCTGCTATACTTTACGAGCTAGCTGAACCAGCCTCTTAGAAAAGAAATGGAATCTGGTAAAGAGTAATCCTGCCGATACTAGTAATCCAAGGGTTAATCCATACCAGATACCATTTGCTCCCCATCCTAAATAAATTCCTAAAAAGTAGCCCATTGGTATTCCAATTATCCAATAAGCAACAAATGTGATTAAGGTTGGAATATTCACATCGCCTAAACCCCTAAGTATACCTAATCCAACTACCTGGGTTCCATCAAACAACTGAAAAAAACCAGCAATTATAAGTAATTGAGCTGCAATTGATATCACTGCTTCATCTGAAGTATATATCCAGGGTAAATATTGATTAAATCCAGCAAATAAGAGAGCTGTTATCGACATAAATACCAATATGATATGGTAGCTTGAAATTGCTGAAAGTCTTAAGTTTAGAAAATCTTCCTTGCCAAAATTATTTCCTGTTTTTATGGTTGCCGCTGCAGAAACACCACTTGCCATCATATAGGTCATAGATGCTAAATTAATAGCTACCTGATGTGCTGCCTGCTCAATAGCACCTATTGTTCCAATCAGAATAGCTGCACCACTGAAAGCACTCACTTCAAAGGTATATTGCATGGCTACTGGTGTACCGATCTTTAGAATTTTAAATGAGCGTACTTTACTAATAGAACGGAGAGCAAACGATTTCAAATAGATTCTGAAATGGGCTGATCTGATCACATAACTAGCCATAACAACAGCCATTATTGATCTGTCTATGAGTGTACTCCAGCCAACGCCATTAATCCCCATGGGTTCAATTCCAAATAAGCCTTTCACAAATATGATCCCAAGACAAATATTAAGTACATTACCCCATAATGAAATCATCATAGCTTGCTTAGTGAATCCTAATCCTTCGGCAAACTGTTTAAATGTCATGAAGACCATTAATGGAACTATTGAAAATCCAAGTAAACCTAAATATGGTTTAGCCTGTTCCACTACTTCTTGGGATTGTCCCATTTTGTCAATAACTAGTAGAGAACCATAATAGATCAATAAAAATAATATTATACCAGTTAATGCATTGATCAGTAAACTATTTGCCAATAATCGCCCACATTCCTTAAAGTTTTTTCTTCCACTTTCCTGAGCAATTAGTGGAGTTAAACCAGAAGAAAGTCCTATTCCAATGACCAGTATTACAATAAAAATGCTATTTACCAATGAAACAGCGGCTAATGGAATAGTTCCTGCAAAATGCCCTACAATAACACTGTCTGCTGTATGCACAAGAGTATGGCCTAGTTGTGAAATAACAACAGGTATAGCCAAGGTAAGATTGGTTTGGTAATGGAATTTATATTTAGTATAGATGCGCTTCACGCTAATTTGAGTAGAAAATATTTTGCAAAGAATGTAAATAAATTAGAAATAAATCAGGAAGCGGTATAATATTCTTCCTTTTCAGTAGTATGCAACCTAATAACACCGGATAGTACCAGATTAATCAGAATACGGTAGGTAGTTCGTCTGGATAGATTCAACATGAGGCTGTATTCCTTAGCGGTAATACGTTCATTTTTGTCTAGGTATTCTAACAATGCTTTTTCTTTTGATGAGTACTCTAAAAAGATACCTTGTTCATTGTTTTCCTTTTTAAGGACATCAACAACGATCTTACTTGCTAAAACACTCTTGTCATTGATTCGGATGTATACCCACCACTTTTTATCTTCACCCAATGCATAATGCGGTTTTATTTCACTTTTCTTGATTTCTACAACTAGAACAACTTTATCATCAATATAAATTTCTTCAAAAACAGGTTCTAGTGCCGGCTTACAAAAAAAATGAGCTGCACGGGTGATCATGTATTTCTCTTCTTCTTCTGATTTAAGTCCGCTAATAGTTCCATCATCAGAAATACCTACCAATAAGCGTCCTCCCTTATTATTAGCAAAAGAAACCATAGTTTTGGCTATTTTTTCACAGCTGGTTATCTTTTTTTTAAAATCCTGAGTAACACCTTCTCCTTCCAGAATTAACTTTCTAATATTCATTCTAATCAATCATTAGTAGGCAATAGTATGTTCTTCGTCTTTAAACAGGTTTCGAACATATACTTCATTGATTACAGTGGCACAAAGTTCACCTTTTGAGTTGAACATATTTATTGGATAGGCTTTTACAAATTTGCCAACCGTTCTTAATGCGGTTTCTGCTTCCAAAATTTCTTGTTCAGTTAGTGTAATACTAAAGCTTAAATTTGTTCTCCCTGGTTTTAAATAATTGATACTTGCGCTTTTAAGCCAAACACGGCATTTGATATTTTTCCTTTGTAAGATTTGATCAAAAAGAATGGCATAGAAAGGATCTGAACCACTAAATATGGTACCGCCGAATATAGAATTGTTATAATTGATATTTAGAAAGCTTTTGAAAATTTTAACCTGTACTCCGCTGAAATTCTTATCAAACTTTTTTACCCAAATTCGTTGAAAAAATAAGGGAGGGTAAAATCGCATTGCCCATTTAAGCATATTCTCTGATAACATCATCTCTGTAAATATCAGGAAAATGCCTTGTATTTTAAAACTATCAATTTTTATACAGCAAGTATCCGCTTTCTTTCCTTTTTTTGTTTTTCATTTTTGTTTGTAGATTGTGCATTCAAATAATTGTTATGGATCAGACTGCCGCAAATAAAAAAAATGTAAAATTAATTATCCTCGTTGCCGCTTTAGGGTATTTTGTAGATATATACGATTTAATCCTTTTTTCGGTAATTCGAATAAAAAGTCTGAAAGGTTTGGGTGTTCCCGACAGTGATTTACTAGATGTTGGTACTATGTTAATTAATAGTCAGATGTTTGGGATGCTATTGGGTGGTATTTTATGGGGAGTATTAGGTGATAAAAAAGGACGTATAAGCGTTCTTTTTGGTTCTATACTATTGTATTCTATTGCCAATCTAGCTAATGGTTTTGTTACCTCTGTACCTGCTTATGCAGTTATTCGTTTCATTGCAGGAATAGGTCTTGCAGGAGAATTAGGTGCAGGTATAACACTGGTTACTGAAACTATGAGTAAAGAAAATCGTGGTTATGGAACTATGATTGTTGCTGGTGTTGGGCTAATGGGAGCGGTAGCAGCGGCTATAATTGGTGAAAATTATACTTGGGAAGTATCTTATATGATAGGTGGTGTAATGGGATTACTTCTTTTAGGTATGCGAGTTGGGCTTGTTGAATCAGGCATGTTTAAAAATCAGAAAAGTGATGACATTAGTCGTGGAAATATATTTATGTTGTTTTCGGATGGTAAACGGTTTAAAAAATATTTAAGCTGTATTTTAATTGGTATTCCATTGTGGTTTGTAGTTGGTGTACTGGTTACATTCTCACCTGAATTTGGTAAGGAGTTAAATTCAATAGATCCTCTTTCTGCAGGTACCGGTATTATGTATTGTTACATAGGTATTGCCATTGGTGATATTGTAGCTGGTTTTATGAGTCAGATGTGGCGTTCCCGTAAAAAAGTTATGCTAATTTTTCTGCTTCTTACTGGAGTGAGTATTGTTGTATTTCTTAACGCTGAAGGAATGTCTTCACAGCAATTTATATGGCTAACTTTATTCTTGGGATTCTCTTCTGGATATTGGGCAACTTTTGTTACAATTGCTTCAGAGCAGTTTGGAACCAACTTAAGAGCAACTGTAACTACAACAGTTCCAAATTTTGTGAGAGGTTCTCTAGTTCTTGCAACTTTATCATTTACTACATTAAAGGGAAGTATTGGAATCATCAATAGTGCTTTAGTGGTAGGTTTTGTTTCATTGATTATTGCACTTATTGCTCTTTATCAGCTTAAAGAAACTTTTGGCAAAGATCTAGATTACCTTGAAATAAGTTAATCAGTAAAAATGGGAATATTGAGAATTAATTCGCGTTATTACCTAAAATACTCACTTTTGCCCCATGATTACTAAAGAACAAATAGCTGAACAATATCAGCAGATTCAGAATGAAATATGTGCTGGTTTAGAATTAGCAGATGGCAAAGGTATATTTCAGGAAGAAATTTGGGATAGAGATGGTGGAGGAGGTGGTCGAACACGGATTATTCAAAATGGAAATGTGCTTGAAAAAGCAGGAGTTAATTTTTCGGCTGTTCATGGAAAACTTCCTGATAGTATAAAAAAAGCATTTGGTGTAAGTGAAGATGATTTCTTTGCTACTGGAGTTTCAATTGTAATTCATCCAAATAATCCCTGGATACCCATTATTCATATGAATATAAGGTATTTTGAAATGCTAAGTGAATCTGGAAAAGAAATGCGTTGGTTTGGTGGTGGCATAGATCTTACTCCACATTTTGTTATAGAAGAAGATGCTCGATTCTTTCATCGTGCACTCAAACATACCTGCGATACATTCCATTCTGATTTCTATTCTAAATTTAAGAATTGGGCAGATGATTATTTTTTCATTAAACATCGCCAAGAAACCAGAGGTATTGGTGGAATATTTTATGATCGATTAAATCCGCAATCAACCGGTCTTGAATGGTCAGATATTTTTGAATTTTCAAAAGCAGTTGGTAGAACTTTTTTACCAGTTTATGTCGAATTGATTGGTAGAAATAAAGACAAATTAGTCAAAGAAGAGGAAAAGCTATGGCAATATCAGCGCAGGAGTCGTTATGCTGAATTCAATTTAGTGTATGACGCAGGAACGAAATTTGGACTTGATACCAATGGAAGGATTGAATCTATTCTGATGAGTTTACCACCTCAAGCTAATTGGGTGTATAACTTTAATGCAAAACCAGGCTCAGAAGAGGAAAAAACACTTGGGTTATTAAAAAAGGGAATTAACTGGATTTAGAATCAAGAAAATGAAAAATTTATTCAAATTACCTGCTGTCTTATTTTGTATTGTTTTAATCTCATCTTGTTCCAAGAAGCCAATTATGGGAACCTGGCAATATGATGGTGGTTTATATAATGGAAGAGAACAAAAGGCATCACTTGATTTTCAAATGCAAAGAACATATACTGAAAATACTTTTGAGGCCTATTTATTAGAAGGATCAGCCAAACCGGAATTGTATAGTTCTGGTTTATATGAAATAAAAAACGATAGCTTGATGATTACCAGTAAATTTAGTAGTAGGCCTTCTCAAAATACAGATCAGACAATCATTTATAACTTTGTAATTGATCAGAATAGTTTAACGATTAAAGGTGTGCTGCCTAATGGCATGGTCGTAGAAGAATATTGGAAAAAGATAAATTGATAATTTAATTTAACGTATTTATCCATTTTATTTTTTTAAAATTCCATTTAAACTAGAATCAATTTACACCTTATTGTAAAAACAAATAGGAAAGTACTATTGTTTAATTTTTTTATTTTAAATTTAAACAATGAATCTTTTTTCTATATCTCAGCTTTCCCAATTCTCAGGAATAAAACCACATACTATTCGCATTTGGGAGCAAAGGTATAATGCATTGAAGCCAAGTCGTTCTGAAGGTAATACCAGGTATTATGACGATATACAATTAAGGAGGTTGCTGAATATTGTTAGTTTATTGAATAATGGTCATAAGGTATCTTCGTTATGTTCAATGCCTGATGAAGTTCTATATTCAATGGTTTCTAATACAAGTAATTCAGAAATTAGTGATTCTTCTGATTATTTTGTTTCTCAGTTAATTGCTGCAGGTCTTAATTATGATGCCAGTTATTTTGAACTTGTCTTTTCTGATTGTGTTTCAAAGTTAGGTATGGAAAATACGTATATTAAAGTTATACTTCCAATGATGGAGCGTATTGGCCTACTATGGGCTTCAGATCGTTTACCTACTGCACATGAGCACTTTATAAGTAATATGGTTAGGCAGAAGTTTTTGGCTGTTTTAGATTCATTAGATACACCTGATTCTTCATCTGAAACTTGGCTATTGTTTTTGCCAGAAAATGAATTTCATGAGATAGCTTTAATTTATGCTCAACTAGTTATTCGACTTTTTGGAAAAAAAGTAATTTATCTGGGCAGTAATCTTCCAATAGATTCTGTTATTTCTGCAATTGATCAAATAAAACCTAAATACCTCTTAATGTTTTTAGTTCATTATGACTTGCCAAAACAAATACAATTAAGTTTAGATAAGTTGGCATCTTGTTTTTATGGAACTAAAATTTATTTGGCTGGCAATCATAAATTAATTGGCCAAATTAAATTAAATAGCAAGATAGAATTCCTTCCATCAATTGAAAGCCTTGCAGCTGTTGCAAATTCAAATAAAAATTAAATACTTATTTTAAAATATAATGTCTAAAATAATTGTTATTGGTTCAGGATTTTCAGGATTAAGTACAGCTGCATACCTTTCGGCTGAAGGACATGATGTTCATGTATTCGAAAAAAATGAAACAGCAGGTGGAAGAGCTCGTCAATTGAAGGTAAATGACTATTTATTTGACATGGGTCCAAGTTGGTATTGGATGCCCGATGTTTTTGAAAAGTTCTTTTCTGACTTTAATTATAAGGTTTCAGATTTTTATAAATTAAAATTATTAAATCCCTCTTTTGATGTAGTGTTTCCATTGGGAGAAACAATGAGTGTTCCTGAAAAATATTCTGATTTATCACGAATGTTTGAATCTATTGAAAAGGGGAGTGCTGTCCAGCTTGATAAATTTATGGAGGAGGCAAAGTATAAATATGAAACTGGGATGGGAAATCTAGTTTATAATCCTGGTCTTTCTTTATTAGAATTTGCTGATTTAGAGCTTATTAAAGGAACATTTCGTTTACAGGTATTCACTTCATTCCGTAAACATGTTCGTAAATTTTTCTCTAATCCCAAATTAATTTCTTTGATGGAATTTCCTGTTTTATTTCTAGGGGCAATGCCACAGGATACACCAGCCCTCTATAGTTTGATGAATTATGCTGGCTTAAAGCTGGGTACTTGGTACCCAGAAGGTGGTTTTGGTGAAGTGATCAATGCGATGATGGAAGTTGGAAAAAGAAATGGAGTTAAATTTCATTTTAACTCTCCTGTAGAAAAAATCCTTGTTCAGGATAACAAAACAAATGGTATTATAGTTGATGGAGAAAAGATAGAATGTGATGCTATTATTGCCTCTGCAGACTATCATCATGTTGAAAGTAAGTTGCTTCCCGAATCGCATCGAAATTATAATGAGAGTTATTGGGATAAAAAAACCTTTGCACCTTCGTCTTTGATTTTCTATATTGGATTAAACACCAAAATCAAGCATCTTCAGCATCATACCCTCTTTTTTGATGAGGATTTGGAGTTGCATTCCATTGAGATTTATAAAGATCCAAAATGGCCAAGCAAGCCATTGTTTTATGTTTGTTGCCCATCTCAATCAGATGATTCTGTAGCTCCAAAGGGTCATGAAAATCTATTTTTCCTGATGCCCTTAGCTCCTGGTTTAAAGGATACCGAAGAATTAAGAGAGAAATATTTTAAAGTTATGGTTGATCGTCTTGGAAAACACATTCAGCAAGATATCACTGATCACATAGATTATAAAAAAACGTACTGCGTGAAAGATTTTGTGAGTGATTATAATTCATTTAAAGGGAATGCCTATGGCCTTGCAAACACGTTAATGCAAACAGCTAACCTAAAACCAAGCATCAGAAATAAAAATATTAGAAATATGTTTTATACTGGTCAGTTAACGGTGCCTGGTCCTGGAGTACCTCCTGCCATTATTTCAGGAAAAGTTGCCGCAAGACAATTGATAAACTATTTAAAATCTTAGATAAATGAAATTACTATATGATAATCTTTCGGTAGAAGTTAGTAAAATGACTACCCGTGCTTATAGTACCAGTTTTTCAATGGGTATTTATTTTTTAAATAATCGCCTTCGGAATTCTGTATATTCTATTTATGGATTTGTTCGCCTTGCAGATGAAATTGTAGATAGTTTTGAAGGATTCGATAAGAAATTCTTACTTGCAAAATTTAAGGAGGAGACATTTGCTGCCATTGAAAGTAAAATTTCTCTTAATCCAATTTTAAATTCATTTCAACAAGCAGTTCATCAATACAATATTAGTTTAGATTTGGTTGAAACCTTCATGTATAGCATGGAAATGGATCTTGAGAAAGTAGAATATACTCCTGAAAAGTATGAACAATACATATTAGGTTCAGCAGAAGTGGTAGGACTCATGTGTTTACATGTATTCACAGAAGGTGATCTTGGCGAATTTCAGAAAATGAAACCTTATGCCATGAAGTTGGGTGCAGCATTTCAAAAAGTAAATTTCCTGAGAGACTTAAAAGATGATTATCAAGTTTTAGGTAGAAGTTATTTTCCAAATGTTGATATATCTGAATTTAATTGTGCTGTAAAAGCTGAAATTGAAAGAGAAATTGAAGATGATTTCGAAATAGCTTTAAAGGGTATAAAAATGCTCCCTTCATCCTCAAAAGGGGGAGTTTATCTGGCCTATGTTTATTATAAATCTCTTTTTGATAAAATCAAAAAACTTCCTGCTAAGCGTGTACTCACTGAAAGAGTTAGAATTAATAATGGAAGAAAATTTGGCCTGATGATTAACTGCATGGTCCAAAATAAAATGAATTGGGTATGAAAATAAGCCTATGTTTCTTACTTCTTTTTTGTAGCTCTTTAGCATTCGCTAATGTGCCAGTAATAAAGGAGGTTAGAATTATGCTTCATAATGCTACATCAAGTGAAGTAGCCTGTACTAAGATGATTAGTTTGCTTGAACCATTTAATGAAACTAATAATCCGTTATTATTTGGATACAGGGGTGGAGCCACCATGTTAATGGCTAAACATGCTTTTAATCCTTTCAGTAAATTATCTTATTTTAAAAAAGGTAAGCTAATGCTTGAAAGTGCAATTAAGGCAGATCAAACCAATGTTGAACTTCGGTTTTTACGGTACACCATACAAACAAATGTTCCAGGATTTTTAAATTACTCGAGTGATAAAAATTTAGATCGAACATTCATTACCCAATCTTTAGCAAGACTGAAAGATCAAGAGTTAAAAAAAATAATCAGCGAA
>NZ_JBIKSU010000119.1:0-4761 GCF_044348475.1 Daejeonella sp.
AAAAGTAAAACCATTCCAGGCAGGGTGCTTCAATTGCCCAGCAAGATAATCGACCCAAGCCAATCCGGTTTTATTTTCCAGTAATACCAGAAAAGTTCCGCCTCCTGCAATCAAAAGCATGTCGAAACCACGAAGGGCATCGATAGAGAGTAGTCGTTGTGGTTTACTAGGTTCTGTTCCAGTTTGCTTTGCCATTGATCTTGTCATTAGTGTTTGATAAATCAAATTACAATTTTTATCAGAATATTTACAGTAATACTATTTTATTCACGCACTTCTGCACAATCAATCAAAATTCTTACTAAATTCCACTCAGGTTTAATAAACAAGACAATCACATGAAAAATAACCGCAGAGATTTTATAAAACTAGGTGTACCAGCTATTGCCGGAATGGCTTCGCTATTTTCGGGAATAAACCCTTCTATTGCTGGCCAAATCCCTGATTTAAATAGAGGCCCTCAAAATTTTAACATGTCAGGCTATGCTGCTCCAAAATTGGAGACCGTTCGTATTGCCTTTATTGGAACCGGAAACCGAGGGTCGGGTGCTGTGGGCAGGATGAGTAAGATAGGCGGCGTTGAGATCAAGGTTATTTGTGATCTGCGTCCTGAAAAGGCGAATGCAGCGCTAAAGCGTATCGAAGCATCGGGTCAGAAGCCTGAGCTGGTTACCGGAAATACAGAAGCCTGGAAAAAAGTATGCGAGCGTGATGATATTGATCTAATTTATATTGCAACCCCATGGGCCTTACATACACCCATGGCAGTTTATGCTATGGATCATGGCAAACATGTATGTACAGAGGTGCCCGCTGCAACGTCAATTGAAGAGTGCTGGCAACTTGTAGAAAGCTCTGAAAGAAACCGAAAGCATTGTATGATTCTCGAAAATTGCTGTTATGATTTTTTTGAGTTACTTACCTTGAATATGGCACGACAAGGCTTTTTCGGTGAAATTGTTCATGCAGAAGGAGCGTATATCCACGACCTTTTGGCTGGCGATTTTTCAAAAGAGAAATATTATGATTTTTGGCGATTAAGAATGGATGCCAGCAGACAAGGTAATTTGTATCCTACTCATGGACTGGGCCCAGTTAGTCAGGTGATGAATATTAACAGGGGTGATAAAATGGATTACCTGGTTTCTGTTTCAAGCAATGATTTTATGATGGGTGATATGGCAAAAAAGCTCGCTGCCAACGACGACATCTATAAGCAATTTGTTGGGAAGCCTTTCAATGGAAATATGAATACCACAACCATTCGTACCAATAAAGGCAAAACAATTATGCTCCAACATGATGTAACCTCGCCAAGGCCTTATTCCAGACTACACTTGTTAAGTGGCACAAAAGGTACTGCGCAGAAATATCCGCTTCCGGGTAAGATCTCAACTGGGCATGAAGGCTGGATCTCTGAAGAAGACTTTAAACTATTGGAAAAGAAATATGAACCAGCTATTGTTAAAAAAGTAGGTGAGCTGGCAAAACAGGTAGGTGGCCACGGAGGCATGGATTTTTTAATGGATTGGCATAATATTGACTGTCTTCGTAATGGTTTGCCTGTTGATCAGGATGTATATGATGCGGCACTATGGAGTTCTATTTTCCCATTGAGTGAGTGGTCAGTTAAAAACCGATCCAATTCTATTGACGTTCCTGACTTTACCAGAGGCGCCTGGAAAACAAACACGCCAGTTGATATTACATTGAGTAAAGGGGGGAATACGGTGGTGAAGGTTTGATTGGGTCTGTTGTCAGTTGTCTGTTATCAGTTGTCTGTTATCAGTTGTCTGTTATCAGTTGTCTGAATAAATACTGCTAATTTTAAACTAGCACTAACTCGTCTTTGTTCTTGGTTCCTGGTTCTTGGCTCTGTATAGTTGGTTAGTAGTTAGATGGTTAGGACAAAGGCTGCTAATTAGTTATAGCAATAATTATCCCATAAAACCTCGTCATTTCGAACATGCGAAACAAAAGGTATGTTTGTAGTACTAATCACATCATGGAGAAATCTGTTGATTAATGGTAGAGGTATGATGTAAACCGATGTTAGGAGGAGAAATTTTTCTGTTATCAGTTGCCTGTTATCAGTTATCTGAATAAATGTTGCTAATTTCAAACTAGCACTAACTCGTCTTTGTTCTTGGTTCTTGGTTCCTGGTTCCTGGTTCTTGCCTCTTGGCTTCTAACAAAAATATCATTCTCCCATTTCCTAATCCTATTGATATATTTGTATCAATCAATAAAAAATAAATGCAAGCAGTTCTTTCACCTGATCTGAAAATTGGAGTCATTGGGCTTGGCTATGTTGGGCTTCCATTGGCTCTAGCTTTTTCTGAAAAATATACGGTGTTTGGATATGATTTGGATTCAGCTCGTGTAGCGTCTTTGTGTTTAGCCAATGATAAAACCTTGCAAGTTTCCCAGCAAGAGTTAAAGGCTTCAAAATTAACCATCACGCATAATCCGGTTGATCTAGCTCTTTGCAGTATCTACATTATTACAGTTCCTACTCCGGTAAATGAACATAAAGCCCCCGATCTAACCGCATTGTTAAGTGCATCCAAAACAATTGGAGCAATGCTTAAAGAAGGAGACCTTGTCATTTATGAGTCAACCGTATATCCAGGTTGTACAGAAGAAGATTGCGTACCCGTTCTTGAAAAAGAAAGCGGGTTGAACTATAATGAGCATTTTTATTGCGGCTATTCACCCGAACGGATTAGCCCGGGCGACGCGGTACATACCCTCAAAAATATAATCAAAGTAACCTCGGGTTCGAATCCTGCAACAGCCAATCTGGTCAATGATTTATATGCTTCAATCATTCATGCAGGAACCTATCAAGCATCCTCCATTAAAGTAGCAGAGGCCTCTAAGGCGATAGAAAATGCTCAGCGCGATGTCAATATCTCATTTGTAAATGAGCTAGCTTTGATATTTGATAAAATGGAGATCGATACCGCCGAAGTATTGGATGCGGCAGCCACAAAATGGAATTTTCTGAACTTTAAACCCGGACTCGTTGGAGGGCATTGTATTGGAGTAGATCCATACTACCTATCCTATAAAGCAGAAAAGCTGGGCTATGTTCCCAAAGTTATCGTATCAGGTAGAGAGGTGAATGACCAAATGGCTTTGTTTGTTGTCAATAAGTCGCTTAAGCTGCTATCAGCAAAAAATATTCCATTTAAAGGGGCTAGAGCATTAGTAATGGGCCTAACATTCAAAGAAAACTGTCCAGATACCCGGAATAGTAAAGTGGTAGATATTGTGAATGAATTAATGCAATTTGGGCTTGATGTTGATGTTATTGATCCACTTGCTGAAAAAGAATATGTACAGGCTCAGTACAATATTAACCTGATCACAGATATCTATCAAAATAGCTATCAGCTAATCATTTTGGCAGTTGCTCATGCAGAATTTCTTCAAATTGATTTCGGTAAATTGAAGAATGCAGACACAGTACTATTTGATACCCGCGCAGTATTGAATAGGGAATGGGTGGATGGGAGGTTGTAGACTGATTGAATAGGAATGAGAAATCATATTCTGGTTGATTAATTAAACAAATGAATTCAATTTCAGTTTATTACGAAAAATACTAGGGTAATATGCTTTCAAGGCAGGTGCATTCATTTAAATAAGTTCATATTTTTTATTTGAATACTATAGTTTTTATTATATTTGATTATTAATGAGTACTATTTATACTCAATAAGCATGCTAGAAAGCCTAATCACTTCTAAAACCAGAATTAAGCTCTTGCTTAAATTCTTCTTAAATATCAATAATCAGGGCTATTTACGTAGCCTAGAGGGTGAGTTTAATGAGAGTACCAATGGTATCAGGCAGGAACTCAATCGTTTTGAACAAGCTGGTTTATTATTGGCAGAATCTGAAGGTAATAAGAAATTGTACAGAGCCAACACCCGTCATCCCTTATTTAAAGACCTCAATAGTATTATCCTCAAGTTTGTGGGTGTTGAACAATTAATCGAACAGGTTATTGATCGATTGGGCAATGTGCAACAGGTATATCTGGAAGGCCGAATAGCCCAAGGGCTCGATTCAGACATTATCGATCTATTGATCATTGGAAATGATATTGACCGTAATTATTTGAGCTCACTAGTTGAAAAGGCCGAACCTTTCTTGAGGCGTAAAATTCGCTATCTGGTTTTTGAGGAGCAGGATGCCAAAGTATATGTGGAGCGGCATCATAAAGGATTGGTATTAATATTTGATCAACCCGAATGAGCTGGTACGTAATATATACTAAATCACGTTGTGAAAAGGCGGTTGCTGGTAAGCTAAGTTTATCTGGCATTGAGGTATTTTGCCCACTTTTAAAGAGGAAAAAACTGTGGAGTGATCGCTGGAAATGGGTTGAAGAACCCTTATTCAGATCTTATTGCTTTGTTAATGTAGATGAAAAAGATAGGGATTCGGTTTTTTCAGTGCAGGGCGTAGTACGATATGTTTACCACTGCGGGCAACCAGCAACAATCAGGGAAAAGGAAATGAATCTGTTGAAAAGCTGGCTGTTGCAATATGATCATGACAGTATTGAGGCAACAAATTTAAATGCCAACGACCGAATCAGAATCCGCTCAGGTGCATTAAAAGATAAAGAAGCCGAAGTATTAGAACGTAAAGGTAATTATGCGCTTTTACTATTAGAAGATCTTGGGCTACAGGTTAAAGTTGATCTGAGAAAGAATATTTTAGAGAAAATACTAGTTTCCTAAAAAG
>NZ_JBIKSU010000120.1:0-4710 GCF_044348475.1 Daejeonella sp.
TGGACGGTTATTAAAGGTCTGTGTCCGTAGGACTCCTTTGGAGCGAGCGTGGCGGATAAAAAGATTTGGCTTCAGATTCATAAACCTTTTGCCTGCTGTTCAGGATGACACCTGCATAGCGCTTAAAAAAATTAATTAAAATTTAAAGCAAATGTCATCCCGAAACCTGCCCTTCAGCAGTTGAGGGACCTTCGTAGTTTTTAGTACAATTTTGCTTTCGTAGCAGCTAAGTTCCTTCACTTTGTTCAGGATGACAGGTGCAAAGCGATTTAAAAAAATAAATACGACACAATTAACTTTCCTTGTGCTTGGTGTTACCAAGCATGTATAATTTCATTCCGCTCATAGCCGCGGGGGCTTAGTTCTTTTTCTGTAGCAAAAAAGAACCAAAACGCTACCGCTGCGCCTGCTGCTATGAAAGGTTCTGCGAGGGCTAGGACTGTAATTGCCGCACCAGTCAAGGCGGAAGAGAGGTGATCGTAGGTTCAGTGAATGGACGATTTGTTTAAGATTGAAATAAGTTTTCCTGTGCCAGGAGTTAGCTAATTCCATTCATGATTTTCTTCCGCTCATAGCCGCGGTGGACAGCATATCGGATAATGAGATTTCGAAAAAAGCTTGAAATTTAATATTAAAATCAAATTTTCCTTAGGCATCCAGTGTCCACCGCTGGCGGGGGAATAAAAGGGGGTGGTTTTTAATTTTAGTGTCGAGAATTATCAAGCATAGGAAAGTGCTTGGTGTTACTCACCAAGCATTCATGATTTTCCCCCGCTCATAGCCGCGGGGGCTTAGCATCAAAACACTAGTTTATATTTACTAGAAATAAATATTTAAAGAAATTATGGTTTTAAGATGCCATTACCCGCGTTGCCCTGCTTATTCCGAATGATTTAATCGTTTTTAGTATACCATTGAAATCATATCCGCATTCAGCCCATAATTCAGGCTGCTCGCCATGTTCGATAACCTGATCAGGTATTCCAAGTCTGACAACAGTAGCTGAATAATTATGGTCAGCCATAAATTCAAGAACAGCCGTACCCATACCACCTTGAAGGCAACCATCCTCAACAGTTACCACATATTTGTATTTTTTGAAAACCTGGTGAAGTAATTCCTCGTCAATTGGTTTTACAAATCGCATGTCATAATGAGCGGGGTGAATTCCTTCAGTATTTAACTCAGTGCAGGCTTTTACAGCTTCATTGCCAATATGGCCTATGGTTAGAATAGCAATATCTTCACCTTCACAGATCGTCCTACTTTTTCCTATTTCAATAGCCTTCAAGGGGCGTCTCCATTCATGCATAACTCCATTTCCTCTTGGATAACGGATGCTAAATGGTCCCATATTATCTTGTTGGGCAGTAAACATTAAATTTCTCAACTCCTCTTCATTCATCGGTGCTGAAACAATCATATTAGGGATGCACCGCATGTAAGCCAGGTCATAAGCACCATGATGAGTAGGGCCATCTGAACCTGCAAATCCTGCACGGTCAAGGCAGAATACAACATTCAATTTTTGGATAGCTACATCATGAATTACCTGATCAAAAGCCCTTTGCATAAATGTTGAGTAGATATTGCAAAAAGGAATCATGCCACGGGTTGCAAGTCCGGCCGAAAAAGTTACTGCATGCTGCTCAGCAATACCAACATCAAAGGCACGATCTGGCATTGCTTTCATCATAATGTTTAGTGATGAACCTGAAGGCATAGCAGGGGTAATACCCATGATTTTTGAATTCTTTTCTGCTAGCTCTACCAGTGTAAGTCCAAATACATCTTGATATTTTGGAGCGGTAGGTTTATCGGATAGCGTTTTTTTAATTTCGCCGGTAATTTTATCGAAAAGACCTGGCGAATGCCATTTAGTTTGGTCTTTTTCTGCTAATGAGTAGCCCTTGCCCTTTACAGTTACACAATGTAATAACTTTGGTCCGGGAATGTCTTTTAGGTCATTAAGTACTTTTGCCAGATGTTTCACATCGTGTCCGTCAATTGGACCAAAATATCTGAATTTAAGTGCTTCAAAAAAGTTGCTCTTTTTTAAAAGCCCGCCTTTTATGCTTTTTTCAATCTTTTTAACCACTTCGTGAGCGTTGGGGCCAAGTTCAGATATTTTTGAAAGCACATGCGAGATGTCATCCCTGAAACGGTTATATGATTTTGAAGTGGTTATATCTGTTAAATATTCTTTTAATGCACCAACATTTGGGTCGATAGACATACAGTTATCATTCAGGATAACAAGGATATTTGAATTTTCGATTCCTGCGTGATTGAGTGCTTCAAATGCCATTCCGCCGGTCATCGCTCCATCTCCAATAACAGCAACATGCTGTCTATCTTTTTCACCCTTATAATTGGAGGCTACTGCCATTCCTAACGCGGCTGAAATTGAAGTTGATGAATGACCCACGCCAAACGTATCATATTCGCTTTCTGATCGCTTTGGAAAGCCACTAAGCCCTTTATAAATTCTATTGGTGTGGAATGTTGCCCTTCTGCCAGTTAAAATTTTATGTCCATATGCCTGATGTCCAACATCCCATACCAATTGGTCGTAAGGGGTATTAAGAACATAATGCAGCGCTACAGTTAATTCCACTACGCCCAAACTGGAACCAAAATGACCGCCATTGACCGATACTGTATCAACAATAAATTGTCTTAGTTCAGTACATATACGTTCAAGATCATCCTCTTTAAACTTTTTCAAGTCTGAAGGATAATTTATTTGTTCCAGAAATTCACCCGCCTTAACTTCCATGTAGGATTATAAAATTTTGATTCGCAAAAATAACTTTTTTGACAATATTTTGGAAGTAATAAGTAATAAGTTATAAGTTATAAGTAATAGGTTTGAAATGGGTTCATTTCTGATACCGATAACTAAATACAAATTCTTATTTTTGGATATACGTATGATTTCTACAGATAGTTTTGAGATACGGCTTCCACAGTTTGAGGGCCCTTTTGACCTGCTTTTATTCTTTATTGAAAGAGATGAGCTGGATATTCAGGATGTTCCAATTGCCCGTATAACAGACGATTTTCTTGGTTATTTGCATCAGATGAGTTCATTGAATATGGAGATAGCCAGCGAATTTATTTTCGTTGCAGCCACCTTGATGCGAATAAAGGCCAAAATGTTATTGCCCCGTCTTGATCTGGATGAGGAGGGAAATGAAATTGATCTGAAGCGCGATTTGATTCAGAAACTTATTGAGTATAAAAAGTTCAAAGGTATAGCCGAGAAACTTAGAGAATTTGAAGAGGAGCGGTTTAAACAAGAAAAACGAGGAAATATTGCTACTGACCTTCAGCAAATAGCTCTTATTGCAGAGCCTGGAGAGGAGCTTGAATCGTTTAATCTTTATAAATTGATGCTTACTTATCATAAAGTTTTTCAAAGAAGTGTTCAGCGTGACACTAAGCAGGAACATATTGTGGAGCAATATCCTTATCACATTGAAACTCAGAAAAAGTTAATTGGTCAGCTTCTTTCAATCAATAATAGGTTGGATTTTAAGGTTTTATTATCTAATTCTGAGAACAAGGTTCAATTTGTTTATAATTTTTTAGCTATGCTTGAAATGATCCAGCAAGATTTGATTTCTATACAAACTGGTTTAGGATATAATAATTTTTGGATTGAAGCTAAAACCAGTTCAATCAATTCTTAATTTGTATTTTTGCGCATCATTTTTATTCATATTTTTACCAACCCAAACACGTTAACCCATCCATGAAGAGAGATAAACTTATATTCAGCCTGATTGAAGAGGAACAGCAGCGCCAGGAAACCGGTCTTGAATTAATTGCATCAGAGAATTTTGTAAGCAAGCAGGTTATGGAAGCTGCAGGCTCAGTGCTAACCAATAAATATGCTGAAGGTTTACCCGGTAAAAGGTATTACGGAGGTTGCGAAGTTGTTGATGAGGTTGAAAACATTGCTATTGAACGTGCAAAACAACTATTTAATGCCAGTTGGGCCAATGTGCAGCCCCATTCTGGTGCACAGGCAAATGCTGCTGTGCTACTTGCTTTGCTTAATGCCGGCGATAAAATCTTAGGATTTGATCTTTCGCATGGAGGCCACCTGACACATGGATCGCCTGTAAACTTTTCAGGAAAGCTATATAAGCCTAATTTTTATGGAGTAGATCGCGAAAGTGGGCTAATTGACTATAAAAAATTAGAGGAAGTAGCCTTGAAAGAGAAGCCTAAATTAATTATTTGCGGTGCTTCTGCTTATTCACGTGATTGGGATTATAAATTTATCAGGTCAGTGGCAGATCAGATTGGTGCTTTGGTATTGGCGGATATTTCTCATCCTTCAGGATTGATTGCACGCGGATTATTAAACGATCCACTTCCACATTGCCATGTGGTAACTACTACCACTCATAAAACATTAAGAGGTCCAAGGGGTGGAATGATTATGATGGGACAGGATTTTGAAAACCCCATGGGACAAAAAACTCCAAAAGGTGAATTAAGAATGATGTCGTCCGTATTGGATATGGCAGTTTTCCCAGGCACACAAGGTGGGCCACTGGAGCATATCATTGCGGCAAAAGCTATTGCTTTTGGTGAGGCTTTGAGTGATGATTACATGAAGTATATAATACAGGTTAAGAAAAATGCTGAAGCCATGGCCGCTGCATTTGTTAGCCGAGGTTATCAGCTAATTTCAGG
>NZ_JBIKSU010000121.1:0-4690 GCF_044348475.1 Daejeonella sp.
ATTCCCAATATAGTTTACGCTATGGCACGCTATCTATAGCAAAGCTGGTGGAGCAGGCTAAAATATTGGGGATAGAACAAATGGCTCTCACCGACATCAATAATTCGACAGGGGCAATAGAATTTATTCGGGAATGCCATAACAAAGGCATTAAGGCCATTACAGGCATTGAATTTAGAAGGGATGGAAACATGCTCTATGTTGGGATAGCCCGCAACAGGGAAGGCATGAAAGAACTCAATGATTTTCTGAGCTTCTACAATCTGAATAGCATGAAGCTACCCGACAGGCCCTGGGATTTTCAGAATGCCTACATTATTTATCCCTATTCACCGAATCATCCATTACTAAAAGAAAATGAATACCTGGGGGTGCCCTACCGTGATCTGGGTAAGCTTTTTGGAAGGCCGCTATCCAAAATAAAGGAAAAGATCGTTGCCTTACAGCCGGTCAGTATCAGCAATAAACTTGAATATCGCCTGCACAAGTATTTACGTGGGATAGATCTGAATACCCTCTTATCCAAGATCGGGGATGATGATCAATGCCATGAAGATGAAATCCTGATGCAGCCCGAAAAACTAAGAGAACTTTACAGTTCCTACCCCTTCATGATCAGTAATACAGAAAAGCTGATGAATGCGTGTAGCAGTACGTTTGAAAAGGGCTCAAAGAACAGAAAAACATTCACAGGCTATGCCAAAGATGATAAAGACCTTCTGGAAAAGCTCGCCATGGAGGGAATGGAATATCGTTATGGCCGCTCCAACAAAGAAGCTTTAAAACGGGTTAAAAAAGAGCTGCAGGTAATCGATGAACTGCACTTTTCTGCCTATTTTTTAATCACATGGGATATCATTCGCTATTCCATGGCTCGGGGTTATTACCATATTGGAAGGGGCTCGGGGGCAAATAGCATCGTCTCGTATTGTATGCGCATTACGGATGTTGACCCTATAGAACTCGACCTGTATTTTGAGCGTTTTCTGAACCGGCAGCGAAGTAGTCCGCCAGATTTCGACATCGATTACAGCTGGGATGAACGGGAAGATGTGCAAGACTATATTTTTAAACGATATGGGAGTAAACATACAGCCTTACTGGGTACGATGAGCACGTTTAAAGATCGTTCGATCATCCGTGAGATTGGCAAAGTAATGGGGCTGCCGCGGCAAGAGATAGATAGTTTTACCGACCCAACCCGGTTTAGCGAGAACCGCCAGAATCCTACCTTCTATAAAATACTGGCTATTCAGAATATGATGCAGGATATGCCCAACCAGCGATCCATTCATGCAGGCGGGGTACTCATATCGGAAGAGCCAATCACCTATTATACCGCACTAGATTTGCCGCCCAAAGGCATGCCCGTAGTGCAATGGGATATGTATGAAGCCGAATCGATAGGGTACGAAAAGTTTGATATTCTTAGTCAGCGAGGTATCGGGCACATCAAGGAAGCCGTCAATCTGATCTTTGAAAACCAACAAAAAAAGCCTGATATCCATCAAGTGAAATTATTCATGAAAGATCCGAAGATCAATGCCCAGCTGAAAACCGGAGATACGATCGGCTGCTTTTACATTGAATCGCCGGCCATGCGTCAATTACTGAAAAAGCTGGGTTGCGAAAGCTATATCACACTGGTTGCAGCCAGCTCAATCATCCGGCCCGGTGTTGCCTCTTCGGGCATGATGAAAACTTATATTCAGAATTTCCATGACCCTGAAAATGTAAAATACCTGCACCCGGTCATGAAGGAACATCTGCAAGAAACCTTCGGAGTGATGGTATACCAGGAAGACGTGATCAAGATCTGTTACCACTATGCAGGTCTGGATCTGACCGATGCCGATGTGCTCAGGCGGGGTATGAGCGGAAAATACCGGTCTAAAAAAGAATTCGACCGGCTTGTACAACGCTTTTTTGACCGCGCCAAAGAAATTGGCCGAGATGAAGAAACTACCAAAGAAGTATGGCGGCAGGTATCATCCTTTGCCGGGTATAGTTTTTCTAAAGCCCATTCCGCATCATTCGCCGTAGAAAGCTATCAAAGCCTCTTCCTAAAAACCTATTATCCGATAGAATTTATGGTGGCCGTACTCAATAATTACGGTGGCTTTTACCAGCGCTGGGTATACGTTCATGAATTGAAAAAAGCTGGCGCCAATGTGCACCTACCCTGTGTAAACCAAAGTGAGGTAAAGGTCAGCATCAGGGGTAAAGATGCATGGCTAGGCTTTATCGGCATACAAGGGCTAGAAAGCCATTTCATGGAGCTGATTCCCGCAGAGCGGATGGCCAATGGCTCCTACCGGGATCTTGCCGATCTGATCAAACGTACCGGAATCAATCTGGAGCAGGCAATCATCCTGATCAGGATTGGTGCATTGCGCTTTACCGGAAGTAATAAAAAGGAACTGTTGTGGGAAGTTCATAACTACCTGGGCAGCAAGACTGTACCGAAGCAAAGCACGGAACTGTTTTGCACAGAAGCTAAAGAGTTTTATCTGCCCGAACTGCAAACCTCTATGCTGGAAGATGCCTACAATGAGCTGGAACTGTTGGGCTACCCGCTTAGTATGGACATGTTCAACCTGCTCAAAACTAGCTACCGTGGCCATCTGATGGCAGATGATCTTAAAAATCATATCGGACAGATCATCCGTACGGTAGGTAATTATGTTTGTGAAAAGCCAGTTCGCACAAAAAACAATAAAAAAATGTGGTTCGGAACTTTTCTAGATAATGAGGGCAACTTCCTAGATACCATACACTTCCCAGCAAGCACTCCAGCATACCCATTCCGTGGTAAAGGATGCTATTTAATTGAGGGTAAAGTAGTTGATGATTTTGGTTACCCCAGTATCGATGTGAACAAATTCGCTAAACTGCCCATTAGGGATAATCCGGTTTTTTAGGAAGGCACACGTGAGTACTGAGTGAATGGTAAGGCACACGCGACACGCGTGCGCCAGCCACTGTTTACTCAAAAATATATGCCGCTTACTCAATTTTACCTGTATCTGAAAATTTATCATCGAGTTTAGCTTAAGTAAAACTTAATCTAAAACTTATCTCATGAATAAATTAACTATTTTTCTAAAAATAGCAGTCTGTACAATTCTATTGTTCAGTTCATGCAAAAAGGATGGAATTCAAAAGGAAATATTTCCAGATATTCTGTCAACTACTCCGGCCCAATTCAAAAGCTGGTTTAATAACCGATTTAGTACTAATCAAATCAGTATTCATGGCTTGAGTAATACTATTGATTCAAGCAAATCGCTAAATTCTGTTCCAAAATTAGTGTTAGAGCCTGTATGGGTTGAAGCAAAAAACTATACACGGGGCGATAGTATACTAGCAGAAATTCCGTTAAAGAATGGAAATATAGCTTTCTCACAAAATCAGATAGATGCTAAAAACTTTGATTTTTCAAAAGCAGGCAATGTAACCAGCTTACTTTTCATACAAACTGATTCCAAGGTTCGAGGAGTATTGATGACCATCATTGGGGATGAAGGCTACCTGCAGGGAGATCTGAAAAAACTGAAGAATAATACCTTCAGAAAAAAGGAAAAGAACTTCAGCGGAGATGTTTTGTATCATACCACAAAGGGTATATTTATCAATGGATATCGGTATTATGATGGTAAAGTTGTGGGATATATTAGCCCAGGGAAAGCATCCAACTCCAATGAAAAAAAGAAATTTGCAAGCGCTAATGTTAAAGACCTTGTTTGTGAAACGTATAAGCAGGTTACTACCTACAGACAATGTAATGGAGGATGCGTATATTGGTCTGAAACCGTCTTCTTTCAACACTGTTATGTAGAGAATGGCTTGTTCGATCAGGGGCCAACTGGTTGCGGAGGAAACGGAAACAAGGACCTAATGCAATCAGTGAATAGGAGTGCCTGCCCGGATGAGGATCCAATAGATAAAATAGAACCTACGCTTAAAGAACTTATATATAAAATTTATATTCATAAGTTAATTATGCGTAATGCAGCAGCAAAATTGGGAATTTGCCCTTCAGCGATAGATATATTAGAAAATGCGGTTGTATGGCCCGATCTTAATACTGCTGCTGGAATGTTTCCAGGCTCTTCTATCTACCATTTTGATGCTTTGGCTAATTATGACGCTATCCAAAAGAATTGGAGCCTAATGACAAGTAACGTAAACAAACACCAATCAATTAGTGATTATAATGCACTAGGATTCTATATACACGCATTTCAAGATTTTTATGCACATTCAAATTACGGCTCTTTACTAATTAAATATTATAAGAATGATACAAATAAAATTCCTTTTTCGGAAGTATTAAATGATACTTCGGGGAAGTATAATGGTTTAAAAGCACTTTTAAGGGATGAATTAAAAACGGGAACTTATGATTTCTTTTCTCAATATCTACATCAATACGGAGTAAATCCTCGAAATGGAATAAATTATGAAGAAACTCATGGTTTCATAGCTGACGATAAGGTGGAGACCTATGCCGGAAAATACGCAGCTAGACTTGCTGAATTAGAAACATTTAAAACCTTAATGTATATAAACAAATGCAATTAAAATGAAATATGTTAGATTATTAAAAGCATTGCTTGTAATAGGAAACGTCCTATTTATTTTACTGGGTATTTTAACTGGCATTGAAAGTGCGATAAGGTATGATAAG
>NZ_JBIKSU010000122.1:0-4579 GCF_044348475.1 Daejeonella sp.
CTGATTCTTTGTTTAAGAGTGGTAATTTAATAGCTAAAACTTATAATTCTGGCTTTTTACAGGCACATGATACCTATAATGCATTATCGGCAGCAAGCGATGGTAAAATTTATTATATCCTATCTTCCGATAAAATTGAGTTTGCTGGAAAGATGTACGTTTATGATCCAGAGCGTGATGTTACAGAGTTTTTAGCAGACCTAAATGATGTATGCGGCGAGAATGGAAAAATGTTCATCCCTCAAGGTAAGAGCCATACACGTTTTTATGAAAGTCGAGGCAAATTGTACTTTTCAACTCATGTAGGATATTACGAACTAATAAAAGGTATGGATAGGCTGCCTGTTAATCTTCCAGCCAATTATAAATTATACCCAGGTGGTCATATTCTTTCTTATGATCTTAAAACTAAAGCATTCAGTGACCTTGCTATTCTTCCAAATGGTGAAGGTATGGTTACCATGACCATGGACTGTGTTCGGGGGCAAGTTTATGGAATAACATGGCCTAAAGGCAATTTTGTTCATTATGATGTGAATACAAAAATTCTAAAAAACCTGGGTCAGGTTTCAGCAAATGGTGAGGCTGGTGAACCTGGTGCTGATTTTAGGTCGCTTTGTCGTTCTTTGGTTGTAGATCCAAATAACGGTACAGTATATTTTTCTACTTCAGAAGGAAATATTTTTTCATACCATCCGAATGAAGCTAGAATTGTAAAATTAGATGATATCAACTTGAAACTGGATTATTTTGGAACGTATGATCCAACTCGTCCGGGAAGCATGGGATATAACTGGCGAAAAATATTTTGGTATGAACCTGAAAACATTGCCTATGGAGTACATGGAAACTCTGGTTATTTATTTCGCTTCCATCCTCAAAATAAGCATATAGAACTTGTAAGAAGGATAACTTCTGAGCCATCTTCTTCAAGTGGGATGTTTGATCAGTTCAGTTATGGGTATCTGGGTTTTCAATTAGGCCCAGATAAAGAAACAATTTATTACTTGACAGGTGGGCCAATATATGAAAATGGAAAACGTATTGCAGGTGAAGAGCATATAGCAAAAGGAGCCGCTAAAGGTTTAGAAAACCTGCATTTAATAACCTATCATATTCCCTCAAAATATTATAAAGATCATGGTCCAGTATTTTATGACACTGGTGATCGTCCTTTATATGTTAATTCAATTGCTATTGGAAAAGGGGGTGAGGTTTATGCTTTGGCCCGAGTAACAGAAAATGGTAATACGCGAACTGATTTAATAAAAATACCTAATCCATTTAAATAAATTAGGTGAATAATTTTATAATAAAAATAAAATCTAAATTGGATATTTTATAATTTTATATATATTAGTGTACGTAAACGTTCTTGAATTTTATATCTTTTTTAACGATTTTAAATTCTTATAATTAACTATATAATACGCTGTTAAAAGAAAATATTTAAAGGATTTTATTTTAACAATAAATTAATTTTCATGAGCGATACTATTTTGAATAAATTATTAAAAAAATTATACGGGTACGCACCCGTATATCATTTTTATTTTTAACCCACTATTAATTAAAAACTATGCTAAACAATTACATGATGAAATTAAAAAAACCATGGTCATTTCCCTCCGGAGTAGGGATTGTAATGCTCATAATGCTGTTGCTGAGTTTTTCAGATCAGGCATTATCGCAGCAATTAAAAAGTATTACCGGAACTGTACTTGAAGCTGGCCAGCCACTTCCTGGTGTAACAGTTAGAGTAAAAGGTACTAACAGAGGAACAACAACATTGGCAAATGGAAAGTACAGTATTCAGGCTGCCAGTAATGAAACTCTTGTTTTTGCTTTTCTAGGGATGGTAACTCAAGAAACTGTCGTTGGTGATCGGTCAACTGTTAACGTTACTCTACAAGTTTCAAGTGCTTCTTTAGGTGAAGTAGTTGTTATTGGTTATGGAACTGTAAAAAAGCCAGATCTTACTGGTTCTGTGGGTGTGGTGCCGATGGATGACATGATGAAAGCTCCTGTTGGTACATTTGCTGAGGCCCTTGCTGGCCGTGTGGCTGGTGTAAAGGTTAATGCTTCTGATGGTCAGCCGGGTGGTGGTATAAACATTGTAATTAGAGGAGCGGGTTCTTTAACTCAAAGTACATCTCCTTTATATGTAATTGATGGTTTTCCTGTCGAAAATCCAGATCCTGCAAGTATAAATCCTGAAGAGATTGAATCAATGACCATATTAAAGGATGCATCATCTACTGCAATTTATGGATCAAGAGCAGCAAATGGAGTAATTCTTATACAAACAAAACGTGGTTCGGTTGGAAAACCAGTAGTTAATTTTTCAAGTTCTTATGGTATTCAAGAAATGCCAAAACCTATGGAAGTTATGAGTCCATATGAGTTTATCAAATACCAAACAGAGTTAAATCCATTAACGGCAACAACGAGAGCGTTTTTTGCAGGTGGCAAAACGCTTGAAGATTACAAATCTGCTGCAGGTGTAAATTTCCAGGATTATGTATTACAGCAGGGTGCTATACAGAATTACAACCTTGCATTGAGAGGTGGAACCGATCAAACTAAATACTCTATTTCTGGCTCTTTATTTGATCAGATTGGTTCAATTATAAATACTGGTTTAAATAGGTATTCAGGAAGAGCAACGCTTGATCAGAATATTAGTAATAAGATAAAAGCTGGTGTAACAGTTAATTATAGTGGAATTAAACAATACGGTCAGGTAATTAATCAGGGTGCTGTTACTCAAGGAAACCCAACAGCCTTTGCATTAGCTAGAGCATGGTTATATCGTCCAATCTCTCCTAATCCAAATGACGATCTTCTTGCTGATGCAGTAGATGATGATGCCTTAAACGCTTCTGATTTTAGAGTAAATCCATTTATTGATCTTCAGAATCAGCATTCATTCAATATTACTAGTCTTGTTGAAACTAATGGATACTTAAGCTATGAAATCAATAAAAACTTAAATATTCAGTCAAATGCTGGTATTCGTCATAATAAATTAACTCTAGAACGTTTTTATAATTCAAAAACTGCACAAGGTGGTCCTAGTCCGAATAACGTGAATGGTGTGAATGGTTCAATTAGTAATCTTTTCACCAATAGCTTCTCGAATGAAACTACATTGAATTATAAGAAAACGTTTAAGAAAGATCATACCATTACTGGATTGGGCTTATTTGCAATAAATAGTAATAATACCAATACTAAAGGATATGCCGGAAGATTATTACCGAATGAGAATTTAGGTATGGACGGTTTAGAAGAAGGTTTAGCCTTCAATCCTGTATCTTCTTCTAGTGTTAATACAATGGCTTCATATGCTGGAAGGTTAGATTATAATTATAAATCTAAGTATATCGTAACAGGTACCTTTAGAGCAGATGGATCATCAAAATTCAGACAATATTGGGGGTATTTTCCTGGAGCAGCTTTAGCATGGAATATGCACAAAGAAGGATTCTTTGCTAAATTATTACCCGGTGTTTCTACTTCCAAAATTAGAACCAGTTATGGTAGCAATGGTAATAATAGGGTGGGTGATTTTGATACTTATGCTCGTTTATTGCAAAGTGTTAATGGTTACTCATTTAATAACGGAACACCTATCGCTTCTAATGCTGTTTCCTCAATTGGTAATCCAGACCTAGCATGGGAAAAGGTTACTACTATTGATTTAGGTTATGAGATTGGTATTTTGAAAGACAGAGTTGTTCTTGAAATGGATCTATACAGAAAAACCACTGAGAATTTGTTATTGAATGCAATTCTACCTTCTTCAACTGGGTTTACTTCTGCCGTAAAGAATATTGGTAAATTAAGGAATGATGGTCTTGAATTGACTTTAAATACGGTTAATGTGCAATCAAAAAACTTTTCTTGGCAAAGTAATCTGAATATTAGTTTCAATAAAAACAAAGTCATGGAGCTTACACGTGGGCAACGTTCTTTAACTTCTAATTCAGACTATGTTTCTCAATTTAACAAGCCATTATATGTAGCTGAAATTGGAAAACCTGCTGGAATGATGATTGGATTTATATGGGAAGGTAATTATCAGTATTCAGATTTTGATAATCCTTCGCCAGGTGTTTACATCTTAAAACCTTCTGTTCCTACTAATGGAGCTGTTCGAAATACTATTTTGCCAGGCGATATCAAGTATAGAGATATAAATGGTGACGGTATCATGAATGATGCTGATTTAACTTTTATTGGTAGTGGACAGCCAATTCATACCGGTGGATTTTCAAACAATTTCAACTATAAAGCATTTAGTTTAAATGTATTCTTCCAATGGTCATATGGTAATGATATTTACAATGCAAATAGATTAATTATGGAAGGAAATAGTAATGGTTGGGCAAATATCAATCAGTTTGCTAGTTATTCTAATCGTTGGTCGCCTGAAAACCCGACCAATGCCAATTACCGTACACGTGGACAAGGTCCAATTGGTTTCCATTCTTCTAGAGTGGTAGAAGATGGTTCATTTATTCGTATGAAAACTGTTTCTTTAAACTATAACTTACCTGCTAAACTAATTAAGACT
>NZ_JBIKSU010000123.1:0-4539 GCF_044348475.1 Daejeonella sp.
GGATCATAAGAACATCAATATTGATGTAGAATTTATGAAGGGCAAAATGGCTTCGACCGAAGTGCTGGCTGTTACGATATTTGATGTTCTTAAACCGCATATTGATGGGCAGGGTGCCATCTTGCATGCTGTTAAACTTTTCGAAACCGAAAATAATTTTGTAGAATACTTCGGTTGATCTAAATGAACTCAAGCATCTGATAATGGACGAAAAAAACAAGTCTGCAGAAAGTAAAATCGATGGGTATACCAAGATTGACCAATACGATCTAGAAAAGATTGAACGCATAGCGGCTCATTATAAAGCAATTTTAGCTGAGTTGGGTGAGGATCCATCCCGGGAAGGCCTTATTCAAACACCGGTTCGTGTAGCTAAGGCTTTACAATATTTGACTCATGGATACGACGCTAATCCAGAAGAAATTCTTCGCAGTGCCATGTTTAAGGAAGAGTATAATCAAATGGTTGTTGTAAAAGATATTGAAGTGTTTTCTATGTGTGAACATCATATGCTGCCCTTTTTTGGGAAGGCGCATGTTGCTTATATACCAAACGGCAATATTGTTGGGCTGAGTAAAATTCCTAGAGTGGTTGATGTCTTTGCTAGGCGTTTACAAGTTCAGGAGCGTTTAACAAATCAAATTCGTGATTGTATACAGGAAACTCTGGATGCTACCGGAGTTGCTGTAGTTATGGAGTGTAAGCATTTATGTATGTCGATGCGTGGAATTCAAAAACAAAATTCTGTGACTACTACTTCTGCTTTTACCGGAGCTTTTGTTAATGAGACAACACGCGCTGAATTTTTGCGCTTAATTACGGCAAGCTTAAGTTAACAGAAGCAGTTATTTTTTATTAAATTATATATAGGATTCATTAATCATGAAATCATACTTATTTCCAGGGCAGGGAGCCCAGTTTGCAGGGATGGGAAAAGATCTTTACGATCATTCATCTACCGCCAAAGATTTATTTGAAGCTGCCAATCAACTATTGGGTTTTAGAATCACAGACATCATGTTTAATGGAACTGATGAAGATTTGAAGCAGACCAACGTAACACAGCCAGCCATTTTCCTTCACTCTGTTATTTTGGCAAAAGAGCTGAAGAATAATTTTAATCCAGACATGGTGGCTGGTCATTCACTTGGTGAGTTTTCTGCGCTTGTTGCTGCTCATGCTTTATCTTTTGAAGATGGCTTGCGCTTGGTTAGTGCACGTGCTAATGCGATGCAAAAGGCCTGTGAGGTAAGACCTTCAACTATGGCAGCAATACTTGGCTTGGATGATTTTACTGTTGAAGATATTTGCCAAAGAGTAAGTGATATTGTTGTTCCAGCAAATTATAACTGTCCGGGTCAACTCGTTATTTCAGGAAGCATTGAAGGTATTGATAAAGCTTGCGAGTTATTGATTGAAGCGGGAGCAAAGAGAGCAATCAAGCTGAATGTTGGAGGAGCATTTCATTCTCCTTTAATGGAGCTTGCTCGGGTTGAATTGCAATCGGCAATTGAGAATACCGAAATTAAGGAGCCAATCTGCCCAATTTACCAGAATATTGATGCCAAGGCATATACCGATGTAGCAAGCATTAAACATAATTTGATTGCACAATTGACCGGAGCAGTACGCTGGACACAAACGATTGAAAAAATGCTTCATGATGGAGCAACTTCATTTACTGAAGTTGGCCCCGGAAATGTATTGCAGGGCCTTGTAAAGAAGGTTGATCGTGCCATACCAACGTTCAGCGCAGAATTGTAACTTAATTCTGAATGAATTTTATATATCGGTTGCATTGGCCCGATTAGCATGGTTTTTTGTGCCGTTATTTTTAACATGAAGAGCCTGAACTGAAATAGTTGATGTTTTAAAGCTGCTGCTGCTTTGACTTTTGTACTTAGCTCTTCATTTTGTTTTTCAAGGCCTGAAGCTATAAAACTTACAGACTCTACAGCTGATCTTATTCATTCCGCTCAGTGGTCAGATTAGCATTGAGCTTTTTAAAAGCGTCAATAGCTGAACTGTATTTTGATACAACATTTTTAAGTTGTTTTATTTCTTGCTGTGCTTTGGACAGCTGGCTTTGTGTAAGTTGACCTTGTGTTAGGGCGGCTCTCAGTTTTTTGATTTGTTTTCTTGCACGATCCTGCTCACTTTTCATCTCATCCGATAGCTTGATATTCATGCTTGAGACATTATCCAGTTCAGCTTCAATTTTGTCAATTTCAGTCTGCATTCTGGTTTTTTCATCGCTAATGCTTAAAATGCGCTCATTTGCTTTTTTATCTTTTAAAAATAAATAGGTATTGGTTCCTAGCAAGGCCAGTATAACAGCAATTAAAAAATAGATCTTATTGGAATCTTTTTGTAATGGTTGTTCCTCTTTTTCCATGTGCAATTAGTTTTTATAGATTCTTTATTTCTGTATAAAATCATATAATTTGAACTTCAATGATAACAAATATATTGTTTAACACGTATGATTCAGCTTTTTAATTCGCCATAAATTATTTTCTAGGGCTTTACTAAAATCTATTCCCTTTAGATATTATTATCATGTATTTTAGCTTTAAGCAATAAATTAGATTATTATCTTTACTGACTTACCAGAATATTCTTTTCATGATAAAGAACCTATTAGTCATTCTTGCACTTCTAATTACTGCTCCATCCATTTCCAAGTCTCAAAATACTGAACACCCCAAGCGAGAATTTAGAGGCGTTTGGGTGGCTACCGTAGCAAATATCGATTGGCCTTCAAAGCCTGGCCTAAGTGCAGATATTCAGAAAACTGAGCTTCTTCGAATTCTTGATCAGCACCAAAAGAATGGCGTGAATTCAATTTTATTCCAAATTCGTCCTGCAACTGATGCACTTTATGGAAAGGGTCGTGAGTTATGGAGTAGATTTCTTACCGGAAATCAAGGGCAGGCGCCCGTACCCTATTATGACCCATTAGATTTCGCTATTGTAGAAGCTCATAAAAGGGGAATGGAATTGCATGCCTGGTTTAACCCTTACCGGGCAACGTTTAACCTGATAGATGCGCATACCAGTGCCAATCATATTACCAAGCAAAAACCGGAGTGGTTTTTTACGTATGGCGGCAAGAAGTTATTTAACCCCGGGCTTCCTGAGGTGCGTCAATATATAGTGAGTGTGATTATGGATGTGGTTAAAAACTATGATATTGATGGTGTCCATTTTGACGATTATTTCTATCCTTATCCTGAGCCTAATCAGCCTCTTGGCGATAATAAAACTTTTTATAAGTATGGAACCGCTTTTAAAAATATTGATGGTTGGCGACGCAATAATGTGGATACCTTGATTCATGTAGTTTCTGATAGTATCCATACAGCAAAAAAGTATGTCAAATTTGGAATCAGCCCATTTGGGATCTGGCGAAATAAAACCCAGGATCCAGAAGGGTCTGAAAGTAATGGCTTTGATGGTTACGGAAAACTATATGCAGATGCTCGTAAATGGGCTCAGAAAGGCTGGATAGATTATCTGAATCCACAGATTTATTTTCCTTTTGGTTATCAGGTGGCACCATACGATAAGCTGGTTGACTGGTGGAGTAATAATGCCTTTGGCAAACATGTATATATTGGCCAGGGTGTTTACCGAGCAATGGAAAACCGTCCTGGGTGGAGTAACCGTCAGCAAATACCTGATCAGATTAGGTATCTCAGAAAAAATAGAAATGTTCAGGGCAGTGTTTTCTTTAGTTCCAAATCGGTAACTAATAACCTTGCAGGTGTTCAGGATTCTCTTCGTACTAATTTTTATCGTTATCCTGCGCTCCAACCTGCAATGTCTTGGCTTGATGCGGTAAATCCAAATGCGCCAAGTGCTTTAACTGCAAAACCACTTGCCAAAGGCGTAGAATTAAGCTGGAAAGAGCCACTTGTGGCTAGTGATGGCGATAAAGCATACGGGTATGTAATTTATCGCTTTAATCGTGGCGAAAAAATAGATATAGAGCAGGCTCATCATATCCTGAAGATTTCTTTCAGCTCAGCCGAAACATCTTATATAGATAACACCGTAAGTGCTAACCGTAATTATATCTATGTTGTTACTGCCTTAGATCGGCTTAAAAATGAGAGCCAGTATTCTAATGCTGCATCAATAGCTGTTCAGTTTTAACCTAAAGCATAAAAAAAGCCGATTCAAAATGCTTGAACCGGCTTTTTTTATGATCTTTTTATGATCCTATTTTTCAGGAAGTAATACCATACGGATAAAATTATCCGACAATCGGTATTGAGCCGTAGCCTTTAAGAATTCTGGTGTTAATTCTTTTAATGACTCAAGATAAGATAAGATCTGCTTTGGATCTTCTTCATTTTGATATTGGCTTGTTAGGTAGCCTAACCAAAAGCCATTATCTTTTATCTGTGTTTCAGTAGAACGGGTCTCTTCAGCAATAAATTTTTCAATATCTAATTTCAGAGCACCATTCTGTTTGATCTTATTAATTTCGTCTAATGTAGAGCTGATTAGTTTTTCAACATTCTCAGGCGCACA
>NZ_JBIKSU010000124.1:0-4535 GCF_044348475.1 Daejeonella sp.
TGTACTTTTTGAAAATGCAGCCCTTAAAAACAGGCTGTTATGTATGTTATTCTCGCTCACTATGCTTTTTTAATTTCAGTTTCGATCTTTTCAATAATATTTTTTACTCTCAACGATATTTTAAATGTTTTTGCCATTTCAACGTATGCTCTGGCGCGTTCAACATCTTTCTTACGCAGGTTAATGTTAGCCAAATGTACCAGAACAATAGCTTTATCATTCTGATTTCGTAACGGAAATTTACTGGCAATTTGAAAATGCTTTTCAGCTTCATCATAATTATGCCTATGAAGTTCCAAATTCCCATAAATAAACTCATAAAAACCTCGCCTATGCTTACCTAAACGATCGGGGTCTTCAATCTCCTTAAGAAGAACCTCAGCTTCATCGTAGTTTTTGGCATGGAATGCTCTGGCTGCCATAATCACTGTTCCTTCGCGAAAATAGCCCCAAATTAGCAGGCCTATACCGATAATAATAACTCCTGATATTTCATAAACCTGCTGAATGATAGTCCATCCAAGCAAAAGTATTGCAATTCCAATAACCCAAAGGCGGGCCTTTTTAGTAAACATTTTTTAGTTATTATCTATAAATTTATATCCAACCCCACGGATTGAATGAAAATAAGTCGGATTTTTTTGATCAGGCTCAAAATACTTACGGAAGGTCAGAATAAAATTGTCAATAGTCCTTGTTGATGGATAAACGTCATAATTCCATACTGTTTCAAGAATTTGCTCTCTTGAAACTGCCTCATTACGACGCTCAATCAAAAGTTTTAATAACATGGTTTCTTTCTTGGTTAGCGGGGTGATTGATCCGTCATCACTTTTTAATTCAAATGAGTTAAAGTAGATTGTTTTATCTCCAATCTTGTACGAATTTAATTCCTTCAATTCATCTCCTTTTAAGCTTCGACGTACAAGATTTGCAACTCTTAAAATCAATTCTTCCAAATTAAATGGCTTCACCAAGTAATCATCAGCGCCTTTTTTCAAACCCATCACACGGTCTTCACTCGTATTTTTAGCTGTCAAAAACATAATAGGAACTTCTGAATTTTCAAGTCTTATTGTTTCTGCTACCTGGAATCCGTCAATCTCGGGCAACATCACGTCAAGAATCACTAAATTAAAGCGCTCTTCTTTGAAAATTTTTAAAGCTTTTTTTCCATCCGTTGCAGTTGATACTTTGTATCCTTCCATTTCCAGATTTAATTTGATAGCTTCTAAAAGATGCTCTTCATCTTCTACCAGTAGAATTCTTTGTTTAATTGGCATTTGCGTTGAATATTACTTCGAAAATAGTTCCCGAAGGGTTGTTGTTTCTAACTTTTATAAGAGCCTGATGCTTATCAAGAACTTGCTTTACTATGAATAAGCCTAAACCTGTTCCTTTAGTTTTTCGTGTCTCTTCACTCCCAACTCTATAAAACTTTTCAAAAATACGTGATTTTTCCTGATCATTAATACCTATACCTAAATCAGCTACGATAAAGTAAATCTGATCACCTTTTTGCTTCAAACTTACCTTAACTTCTTCGCAAGGTGGTGAGTATTTAACAGCGTTCTCGATCAGGTTTGTAACCACTGATGTTAAGGCAAATTTATCGCCATTAAGAAAAATAAAGGGTTGAACAGATGTTTTGATGACCTGCAAATTACAGGTATGTAACTGGAGTCGTCCAGCAACTGAATTGACAAGCTGCGAAAAATTAAACTGCTCTTTTGGAAAAGTGTACGACTGATTTTCAATCTTAGTAGCAATGAGCATGTTCTCAACCAGATCATCAAGTCGTTCAATATCCTTTAATGAATTTTTCAAAAATGAATTCTGCTGTTCTGGATCCAGGTCCCTTTTTAGAATGGTCTCCAGATATAATTTTATGGATGCTAGAGGCGATTTCAACTCATGTGTTACAGAAAGTAAAAAGTTTTTCTGTTGTCTATGTAACTCCCTTTCACCTTTAATTGCCTTGTGCATGTAATAAACCCCAACAATAAAAATGAAAATAAATACTGCGCCTTCTCCCAATATCATAGCTAAGCTATCAGGCTTTGCAGCGAACAATAGCCTACCCCACCAAATTACCTGAAGTACAGTGTAAATGATTAGACTATAAAATATTAGGAGTGGTCTTTTCATGAATGGGAACCTCTGAATACGATATCTAAACTCTCAAAAATAGCTCGCTTTGCTTTTTCAAGTTCAATCTTAGAATGTGCTGAAGAAACAAAACCAACTTCATATCCTGATGGGCCAAGATAAACTCCTCTATTTAACAATTCACGATGCATAATCTTGAATTTTTCCATACTAGCTGCATCGATCTCATCAGCAGTGCTGATGCTTTCACGATCTGTAAAGGCAAACCAAAAAATAGACCCAATGGTAAATACTTTAAACTTATAATTATTGGCTGTTGCGTAACGCTGAATAGACTCGGTAAATTCAAAGGTCTTATTATTCAGATCTTTATAGAAATTAGATTTTGACAGCTCTGTCAACTGAGCAATTCCTGCAGCCATCGCAACTGGATTACCTGATAAGGTTCCTGCCTGGTAAACCGGACCATCTGGAGATATCATTCCCATGATCTCTTCTGATGCGCCATACATCCCCACAGGCAAACCACCACCAATGATCTTTCCATAGGTAATAATATCAGGCTCTATTTTATAATATCCCGCTGCACCTTCAAAACCAACTCTAAATCCTGAAATCACTTCATCAAAGATCAGCAGCGATTTATTTTTTGTACAGATTCTGCGAAGAAATTCAAGAAATTCTTGGGTTTGAAGTAATAGTCCGTTATTGGCTGGAATTGGCTCAATAATTACCGCCGCTACCTGATCTTTAAATTGGTCAAATGCTTCTTCTACAGCCTGCTTATTATTCAAAGGAATAACAATGGTTTCTTCGGCAATTGATCTTGGTATTCCGGCAGATGAAGTTTCACCAAAAGTAACCAGACCTGAGCCTGCTTTTACCAATAAAGAATCAAGATGGCCATGATAACAACCTTCAAATTTGATAATTTTGTCGCGTTTAGTATAGCCCCGTGCTAAACGTACTGCCGACATCACCGCTTCGGTTCCAGAACTGGTAAATCGAAGTTTACGGATATAACTATTATTTTTAAGAATAAGTTCGGCAAGTTGATTTTCAAGAGCAGTAGGAGCACCAAAGCTCATACCGTTCTGCATTACCTCAATTACCTTTTCACGAACAGCTGAATTGTTATGTCCAAGAATCAATGGCCCCCAAGAAGCACAGAAATCAATAAACTGATTGCCATCAGCATCCCATATAAAACAGCCATCACCTTTTTGTATAAACAAGGGAGTACCATGCACAGACTTAAATGCCCTGACAGGCGAATTTACTCCCCCAGGAAAATATGTCTTTGATTTTTCATATAATTCTGCTGATTTTTCTCTTGAAATATCTGGTTTAACCGTAGAGTTAACCGTTGTTTCTTCATCAGAGCCTGAAAATATTTTCTTTATTGATTCTAACATTTTAATTATTTAAAAAATATGTTGTCAGTTATCTGTTATCTGTTGTCAGGTTAGGAGGATAAAATATGTTTATAAACTATTAAACATTCTGCTTTATTTTCAATTCAAATGCCGGCAGGATGCCAAAGCCAAACGCTACCAACCTCCTAAATTATCGCATGACTATTAAACTAACTAACAACTAAATAGTATTGAGTATTGAGTACTAACTAACCAACTAACAACTAACCAACTAACTACTAACCAACTAACTACTAACCAACTAACTACTAACCAACTAACTACTAACCACTAACTCCTTTTAGCTTTACCCTTACCTCCATCTGATAACTGATAACCGCCAACTGATAACTCTTCTACATCCATCCTCTTTCAAGAATCTCACGGGCATGATACGTTATAATTATATTGGCTCCTGCCCTACTGAAGGCGTACATGTTTTCCATGATCACTTTCTGCTCATCTATCCAGCCTTTAGCACCTGCCGCTTTTACCATTGAGTACTCCCCTGAAACATTATAACAAGCTACAGGTAAATTTGTGCTTTCTTTCAATCGATGAATTACATCCAAATAAGCAAGTGCGGGTTTAACCATTAAAATATCTGCACCTTCTTGTTCATCAAGAGCTGATTCACGCATTGTTTCGTTAGGATTCCTAAAATCCATCTGGTATGCTTTTCGATCACCTTTTCCAGGAGCTGAATCTGCAGCCTCTCTAAATGGTCCATAATATGCAGAAGCAAATTTTATACTGTAGCTCATAATGGCGGTATTGACCATGCTATTCTGATCTAGTTTTTCACGAATGCCACGTATTCGTCCATCCATCATATCTGATGGTGCTACCATATCAGCACCTGCCTGGGCATGAACTAAGGCCATTTGCGCCAAAATATCTACAGTTTTATCATTCTGGACATAATCATTGTGTAGAATTCCGCAATGTCCATGTGTAGTATATGCACAGGTACAAACATCTGTAACCACATAAATATCATCAGCAAACGCT
>NZ_JBIKSU010000042.1:0-17366 GCF_044348475.1 Daejeonella sp.
ATAACTTCAATTCCAAGAAATACACTCAAAATTACGATGTAAATCATTTCCTGATGCAGCGATAGCCAGCTAAACATTGTTTCCATATATATGTTGGTTGTTGATTGAACTTTGATCAATTAAATTATCTGAAACTTATTACTTATTACTTATTACGTATAACTTATTACTTACTACTTAAAACTTCCCTCACCCTTTCATTACAAACCTCACCATTGTAGGTAATACAAGTACCCTTCACCAAATCATCCTCAAAATTAAGATTGATCTGTCCTTCAGGACCAAAGATTAACTGAAGAAAATTCAAAATATTCTTTCCATAGAGCTTACTTGCATCTGAGGGCATCGTTCCTTGAAGATTTGAATTACCTATGATGGTTACATTTTTATAAACTACAGTTTCACTGTCTTTAGTTTGCGTGGTGTTGCCACCAGTAGCTGATGCCAGGTCAATAATTAATGACCCACTTTTCATTGAATCCAGAATACTATCAGGTAAAAGTATCGGAGCTTTTTTACCAGGTATTTGTGCAGTTGTAATGATTACATCTGCTTTTGAAGCAACCTCAGCAATTCGCTGCTGTTGTTTTTGTTTGTACTCTTCAGTTTGATCAACAGCATAACCACCAGCTTTTGAGGCATCAAGAGCTCCTTCAACTTCAATAAATTTAGCACCCAGACTCATAACTTCTTCTTTTACAGCGGGTCTGGTATCAAAAACTTCAACTACAGCTCCTAATCTCTTAGCAGTTGCAATAGCCTGTAAACCTGCAACTCCGGCTCCTAATATCATTACTTTTGCTGGTGCAATACTTCCAGCAGCGGTCATAAACATTGGGAAATATTTAGGCAGCTGCATAGCAGCCAGTAATACTGCCTTATAACCCGCAATATTTGCCTGGGAGCTAAGTATATCCATACTCTGAGCCCTAGTTGTACGCGGAAGCATATCCATACTAAAGGTTGTTAAACCCTTTGCCGCCCAATCTTTAATTAATGCAAAATTTGAAAGCGGATTGTAAACTCCTAAAACAATGGCATTCTTTTTTAAATTTTTTAAATCATCTGTTGTAAGCAGATTTATGCTAAGCAGAATGTCAGAATTTTTCAATACATTTTCTCTGGAGCTCAGCTCGGCACCCTGCTCTGTATATAGTAAGTCGGATGCATAAGCATGGCTACCGCAATTATGCTCTGCCAATACATGAATATTTTGTTTTTTGAGTGCCGCGATGTGCTCGGGAATTAAAGAAACCCTAGGTTCTGTAGTCGGTTCGCGTAAGATGCCAATAGTCATTGAATTCGCTGTATAAAAGTGTCTGAGGCAAAATAGTAAAAAAATGTAGTAGTGAGAAACTCAGAATAAAAAAAATAGAAAATATCATTGATCAAAAATTCAGGTTAAAATAAACAGACCTAACAAATCTCATAATTGGAAGAACTAATCAATAATTTACGCTTAAAAAACTATATTTGCGCTTCAAATGAAGTACATACGTAATTTTTGCATCATAGCTCATATAGACCACGGTAAAAGCACATTAGCTGACCGTCTTCTGGAATATACTAATACCATCACACAGCGTGAATCACAAGCTCAGTTACTTGATGATATGGATTTGGAACGCGAGCGTGGGATAACAATTAAGAGCCATGCTATACAAATGGATTATATCCAGGATGGTCAACCTTACGTTCTAAATTTGATTGATACACCCGGCCATGTTGATTTTTCATATGAAGTATCTCGTTCAATTGCTGCCTGCGAAGGTGCATTACTAATTGTAGATGCTTCGCAGGGTATACAGGCGCAAACAATTTCAAATTTATATCTAGCCTTGGAACATGATCTTGAGATCATTCCAATCTTAAATAAGATGGACCTTCCAGGTGCTATGCCCGAAGAAGTCAAAGACCAGATTATTGAACTGATCGGTTGCAAACGTGAAGAAATCATTCCCGCTTCGGGTAAGACTGGACTAGGAGTTGATACTATACTTCGGGCTATTGTGGAGCGAGTACCTTCTCCAAAAGGGAATCCTGAAGGTGAATTACAGGCGCTGATATTTGACTCGGTTTTTAATTCTTTCAGAGGAATTATTGCCTATTTTAAAGTTTTGAATGGTGAAATTCGTAAAGGTGACCGGGTAAAATTCGTGGCCACCGATAAGGATTATATCGCTGAAGAAGTTGGCACATTAAAACTTACACAAAAACCCAAAGATGTCATTAAAACTGGTGATGTTGGGTATATCATATCTGGAATAAAAGAAGCACGTGAAGTAAAAGTTGGTGATACCATAACGCATAGAGATAAACCAAGTAAAGAGCCCATTAAAGGTTTTGAAGAAGTTAAACCAATGGTTTTTGCAGGTATTTATCCAGTTGACACTGATGAGTACGAAGAGCTTCGAGAAAGCATGCACAAGTTGCAGCTTAATGATGCTTCAATTGTGTTTGAGCCCGAATCATCTGCTGCCTTAGGATTTGGTTTCCGTTGTGGCTTTTTGGGCATGCTTCATATGGAAATTATTCAGGAACGCCTGGAACGTGAATTTGATATGACCGTTATCACAACCGTTCCAAACGTATCTTATAAAGCTTTTACTTCAAAGGGAATTGAAATTGATGTTCATAATCCATCAGACCTTCCTGATCCGAGTAAACTGGATTATGTTCAAGAGCCATATATCAAGGCTAATATTATTACAAAATCTGAATTTGTAGGATCAATCATGTCGCTCTGTATCCAGAAAAGAGGCACAATCATTAATCAATCTTACCTAACTTCAGACCGTGTTGAATTGATATTTGAAATGCCTATGGGAGAAATTGTATTTGATTTTTACGATCGCTTAAAAACAATTTCAAAAGGTTATGCTTCATTTGATTATCACCAGATCGGTTACCGACAATCAGATTTAGTTCGATTAGATATTCTATTAAATGCTGAACCTGTTGATGCGCTATCTTCACTTATTCACCGTACAAACTCCTATAATTTTGGAAAGAAAATCTGTGAAAAATTAAGAGAATTAATTCCACGCCAGCAATTTGAAATTATTATTCAGGCTTCAATCGGTGCAAAAATCATTGCTCGTGAAACTGTGAAAGCCTTGCGTAAAGATGTAACTGCAAAATGCTACGGTGGAGATATTTCTAGGAAGAGAAAACTTTTAGAAAAACAAAAGAAAGGTAAAAAGCGAATGCGTCAAGTAGGAAACGTAGAAATACCACAAACGGCATTTATGGCTGTCTTAAAACTAGATTAATACGCTATTGTTGTATTTGGCCAATAGCCAATAAAATTGGTTAAGAAGCTGTTTAATGTAAATAAATACCCAATTAATAGATCAATGCAATTACTGGACGGAAAATTTGTATCTGAAAAATTAAAACATCAGATAGCTATTGAGGCAGCTGAAATACTTCATAAAACAGGTAGAAAACCACATTTGGTTGCCATACTTGTTGGTCATGATGGTGGTTCTGAAACTTATGTAGCCAGCAAAATCAAGAATTGTGAATTGGTTGGTTTTAATTCAACATTATACCGCTATGAAAGTTCAATCACCGAAGATGAACTCCTGAAAAAAATCGATGAAATTAATCAGGATCCAGAAACAGACGGTATACTAGTACAACTACCTTTACCTAAACATATATCAGCTGATAAAGTTACTGAGAAGATCTCGCCCGAAAAAGATGTAGATGGCTTTCATCCTGTAAATCTTGGACGGATGCAACGTAACCTTCCCTCCTTCTTACCCGCAACACCCTACGGAATTTTGCTGATGTTACAGGAATATGGTATAGAAACCAGCGGCAAACATTGCGTTGTTATTGGAAGAAGCAATATTGTTGGCTCACCGATGAGCATTTTAATGGCTAGAAATACCAATCCAGGGAATTGTACCGTAACTATTTGCCACAGTAAAACTCCGGATATTAAAAAATTTAGTTTGGATGCCGATATCTTAATTGTAGCAATTGGAAAGAAAAACTTTGTTACCGCTGATATGGTAAAAGACGGTGCCATAGTTATTGATGTTGGCATGAATCGTGAAACTTCAATAGAAACAAAATCAGGATATAAATTATTTGGTGATGTTGACTTTGAAAATGTTGCTCCAAAAGCATCTTGGATCACTCCTGTACCTGGTGGAGTTGGATTAATGACCATTGTTGGATTATTGAAAAACACCCTGGCTTCAGCTAAAAAGGAGATTTACTAATCTATGCTACGATTCTAATTTTTATTGCCTCTAGGGTAACAATCCATTACCAAAACTTCCACCATGATTTTTTAATGCCTATATAAACACCATCTTTTTGAATCTCAATAGGGTAAGTATCTACATAATTACTTTGTCCGTGTGCCCCTCTACCTGTTTGCAGATCAAATTCTTGTCTATGATATGGACAAATAATCTTTCCTTTAGAACACCAACCATTACTTAATTGAGCACCTGCATGAGGACATTTATTTTGTATGGCAAAGAGCTTACCTTCCGTTTTAACTATGCATAGTTTCTTGCCAGCAACATTTACCTGCTTCAGAAAGTCATCAGAAGAAAGAATTGTTAAAGGAAATAGTTTAATCCAGTTCATTAGGTATCAAAAATTGTCAATTTTATGTCTCAATCCTCTTAAAACAAGGTTCAGAAATTAAACTTAAGTATATTTGCATTCTAAGTTACAAAATGGCACATCAAATTCCGCCCGACGGCACATTATTACCTTTAATGGAAGAGTTTTATACCATACAAGGTGAAGGATTTCATTCAGGGAAAGCAGCTTATTTTATACGCCTTGGAGGTTGCGATGTGGGTTGTCATTGGTGTGATGTAAAAGAAAGTTGGGATGCAGAATTACATCCCCTCACATCAGCTGACCAAATTGTACAGAATGCAGAAAAATTTCCAGGAAAAGCGGTAGTTGTAACTGGCGGCGAACCGCTTATTTACAATCTCGACTATTTAACAGCTGAACTACAAAAACGAGGCATCAAAACATTTATTGAAACATCTGGAGCTTATCCTCTATCAGGAAGCTGGGACTGGATCTGTTTGTCACCTAAAAAATTCAAGTCGCCAAGGCCAGATATTTTGCCTTTTGCCGGCGAGTTGAAAGTGATCGTTTTTAATACTAGTGATTTTCTTTGGGCTGAAGAACATGCAGCTCATGTTGCAGAGAGCTGCAAATTATATCTACAACCTGAGTGGTCTAAAAGTTCGGAAATCACTCCCTTGATCATTGATTACGTCATGCAGAATCCTAAATGGGAAATTTCATTACAAACCCATAAATACCTGAACATTCCTTAGGCTATCTTTAAATATCTTTTCTAGATCAGTGTAGGTATAAAACTTTGTTTCAAACAATAGCCTAAGAACTTTTTATTCTTTACCTTCATACTTAAGGATTTTCTTCAATTGGTATGTTTAAGTGTTTATTAGTTGTTTTTTACCTTCTACCCTTGATTGTCTGTGCTCAAAAGCAAACAAACTCAACAATTAACCGGGCACAAAAATCGTACGAACAGGCTAATCATTCTATTTCTGAGAAATTATATGATAAGGCTATTTCTGAGCTTAATCAGGCCGTTTCATATGACCCTAAGTTCCTAGCCGCTTATCAGCAATTGGGTGATTTGTACCGGAAATCTGGAAAATATTCTAATGCCCTAGATAACTATAGAAAACTTCTATCAATTGATTCTGAATTTCATCCACTCACCTATTTTGGAATCGCCGAATCCGAATTAAATACGGGTGACTATACTCATGCATTAGAACATTTCAATAAATATTTGACCTATCCTGGTTTAAATAGTGCAAGCATTGATAAGATCAATAAATTAATTAAAGATTGTGAATTTAGTCTAGAAGCCTTAAAATTACCAGTTCCTTTTAAACCTATTAATATGGGTCCTGCTTTCAACACAAAAGAAGATGAATATCTACCTGTGATTACTGCAGATGAAGAAATGATTCTGTTCACTCGCCAGCAAAATCGGAATGAAGACTTTTATAAAAGTGTGAAGCGAAATGGTGAATGGTCAGTTGCTGAATTTTTAAGTAAAGAAATTAATACCCCCAATTTTAATGAAGGTGCTCAAAACATTTCGCCAGATGGCAACTATTTATTTTTTACAGGATGTAATCGCCCTGATGGTTTAGGAAGATGCGATATTTATATTTCAAAAAAAGAAGGAAATGATTGGAGTCAACCTTTTAACATTGGCGGACCAGTTAATACAGCCGGCTGGGAATCTCAACCATCAATCAGTGCTGATGGTCGTACCTTATATTTTGTTAGCACCCGACAGGGCGGTTATGGAGGCTATGATATCTGGAGTTCTGAATTAAACACAGATGGTACATGGTCAAATCCTGTTAATCTGGGCAAAGAAGTTAATACTCCATATGATGAACAATCTCCATTTATTCATCCAGATAATGAAAGTCTTTATTTTTCATCAAACGGATGGCCTGGCATGGGTAATAAAGATATGTTTTTGAGCAGGAAAGCATATGTAAACGAGAAACAAACCGGTTGGCAAAAACCTGAAAATTTAGGTTTTCCAATCAATACATTTGCAGAAGAAAGCGGTTTAAGCATAAGTAACAATGGAAAACTGGCTTTCTTTTCAAGCAATCAAAAAGAAGGATATGGAAAGCTAGATATCTACTCATTTGAATTACCCGAAAAATTGAAACCCAATGCAGTTACCTATGTTAAAGGAAAAATTTTCGATAATCTAAGTAAGGAGGCCCTGAATGCACAGATTCAAATCACAAATTTGACCAACAGACAAATTATTTATGATGAGGTTGCAGATCTTGAAAGTGGAGAATTTCTTGCTGCTTTACCTGCTGGCAAATCTTATGGGCTTACTGTATCAAAAGAAGGATATTTATTTTATTCACAGAACTTTACGCCAATAGGAAATCTGGAAAATAAACCATTTAATCTGGATGTTTATTTACAGAAAATCGAGGTCGGGAAAATGGTTATATTGAATAATGTATTTTTCGAAACCAATCAATACAATCTGTTGCCTGAATCTATGACAGAACTACAACAGCTTATTCTTTTTTTAAGAGAAAATCCAACAATATCAATCGAGATTGGCGGACATACCGATAAAATAGGAGAAGACCAATCAAACCTGATTCTTTCAACGAATAGAGCTAAAATAGTTTATGAGTATTTGATTAAAAATAAAATACCTTTAACGAAATTAAGTTTTAAAGGATATGGTGAAGGTCAGCCAATTTCTGATAATGACACTGAACAAGGCCGCAAAAATAACAGACGAACAGAATTTAAAATCACACATAAATAATTATGAATCAAAATTACAAAAACCACGCACGACTGGTTAAAGGTTATCACGGAATACTATCGCTATTGATACTAGCAGGATTAATAGGCTCAATTTTTAATCTTTGCAAAGCATGGAATAATGAAAGTTTTTATTCTGCCAGTTTAATTACCCTACTCTTTGTATGCTGCATTATGCTTTTTTGGTATACACGATCGTTTCCTCTCAGAGCACAGGATAGAGCCATTCGTTCTGAAGAAAACTTTAGGCACTTTATTTTAACAGGAAAGCCCCTAGCCTCTGAGCTAAAAATTGGGCAAATTATTGCCTTGCGATTTGCATCGGATGAAGAATATCAAAAACTAGTACAAAGAGCAATTACAGAAAAAATGGATTCAAAGTCAATAAAATTAGCTATTCAGAACTGGAAACCTGATTATTATAGAGTTTAAAACTAATTTATTAAAACTTAGATATTCACTATAATAGTTAGTTAAACTAAAATTTGATAAGAATTTTTGAAAGAAAAATAGAAATAAATTAAATAACTGAAGGTTTAGGGGGGAATGGTTACACTAAATTAATTCATCGAAATGAATACTGAAATAAATCAAAACTCCCTCGACCGTCGCGAGGCATTAAGACTTCTTGGAATTGGCTCTACTGCTGGAATAATGGGCATGTTTGGTTCTGCATCATCTGCAAAAGCAGAAAATCTGCAACCTAACTATGCCAAGGGTATGGCGCCAATAAGAATTAAAAGCGTAAAAGCTATCGCTACCGCTCCAAGCGGATCAAATTTGATTGTCGTTAAAGTTGAAACTACAGAACCCGGACTTTACGGGTTAGGTTGTGCCACATTCACGCAACGAGCCCTTGCTGTTGTAACTGCAATAAATAGCTATCTCAATGATTTTTGTGTTGGAAAAGACGTTGATAATATTGAGGATATGTGGCATGGCGTTTACGTTAGTTCCTATTGGAGGAATGGCCCTGTCTTGAATAATGCATTAAGTGGATTAGATCAGGCTCTATGGGATATTAAAGGCAAGCGTGCAAATATGCCAGTTTACCAGTTATTAGGTGGTAAAGTAAGATTTGCAGTTCCCTGCTATGCCCATGCAAGCGGAAATACACCTGAATTAGTTGCTGAAAATGTCAAAAAATTCATGGATGAGGGATACAAATATGTAAGGATACAGCAAGGTGGATATGGCGCAGTTGGGGTAAATCAAAAGAAACCTGATTTTAAAGAAGCAGGATTTGGTGGAGAAAATGATGCCTACATGGATGATAGAACCTATCTACGATCTGTGCCAAAAATTTTCGAGGCAGCAAGAAAATACTGTGGTGACGATGTAGAACTATTGCATGACATTCACGAGCGGGTACAACCGATGGATGCTATCAATATGATTAAACAACTTGAACAATACCGACCATTTTTCATTGAAGATCCGTTTTCACCTGAAAATATGGAATGGTTTAAGCAATTAAGAATAAGTACATCTGTTCCTATTGCTATGGGTGAGCTCTTCAATAATATCAATGAGTTTAAAATGCCAATGGTAAATCAATGGTTCGATTATATCAGGATTCATATTTCCCAGATTGGTGGCATTACTCCTGCCATGAAAGTTGCCCGACTAGGTGAATGGTTTAATGTAAAAACAGCTTGGCATGGCCCGGGCGATGTTTCTCCTGTAGGGCATGCCGCAAATGCACATATCGATCTTGCCGTATGGAATTTTGGGATTCAAGAATCTGTGAAATTTTCAGAAAAAATGCAAGAAGTATTTACAGGATGTCCTACTATGAAAAATGGATACATGTCTGTGAATGAAGTTCCTGGACTTGGGGTAGATATCAATGAGAAGGAAGCAGCAAAATATCCTATTGGAACTAAATCCAATTGGCAAGTACGAAAAGCAGACGGAACTTTGATTAGACCTTAATTATAAAATAATCAATTTTAAAATTTGATATTATGAGAAAAATTCTTTTCGGAATCCTGATTTTTTCGGCCTCCAGCATCTTTGCACAATACCCTCAGACAAGTATTTCTAATGGTTTAATCGAGGCAAATTTATACTTGCCAGATGCTAAAAATGGATTTTACAGAGGAACCAGATTTGATTGGTCAGGTGTAATAAATAGTTTAAAATTTAAAGACCATGAATATTTCGGTGAATGGTACCAAAAACATGATCCAAAAAGGCATGATGCTATTACAGGTCCGGTTGAAGCATTTGATCCAATAGATTACGCTACTGCTGCTCCTGGCGAAAAATTCATGAAAATTGGTATTGGTGTTCTAAAAAAGGTAAAAAATGAACCTTATGGATTCAGTAAACCCTTTGATATTCTTAATGCTGGGAAATGGAAAGTAAAGACAAAAAGTGACCGGGTTGAGTTTATTCATACCTTAAAAGATGAATCTGGATATGCATATATCTATAAAAAAACAGTCCGCTTGGTAAAAGGAAAAGCCCAATTGATTTTAGAACATAGTTTAAAAAATACAGGTCAAAAAGCGATCAATACCAGTGTTTTTAATCATAATTTTTTTGTGATCGACAATCAAAACACAGGACCAGATTTTTTAGTCAGTATGCCCTTTAAAATTAATTCTGAACCTGCAAGAAAGAGTCTTATGAGTTTCGTAGATAATAAAATGATCTATAAAAGAGATTTAAAAAAAGGCGAAAGTACCATGGAATACCCTAAAGGTTTTACAGGTAAAGATGTTGAAGATTATGATTTCAGGATAGAAAATCAAAAAACAGGAGCCGCTGTAAGAATCACGTCAAATCGGCCTTTATCACATTTTATGTATTGGTCAGTTCCAACAACATTAAGTCCTGAACCCTTTATAAAGATAGATGCATTGCCTGGAAATGAATTTACCTGGGCAATCACCTATGATTTTTATACAATTGACAAGAAATAGATTTTAAACAGCTAAATAAAATATAATGATTAATAGAAGATTTTTTCTGAAAAATTCAGCTTTATTTACCCTTGGATGCGCATTACCTTCATGGTCTAATGCAGGCATAGCTGGTAAATTAAAACTCAAATATCCGAGCATGGGCCTTCAGGTTTATACGCTTAATTCTCTGATCAACTTACCCGGGGCAGATACTAAAACCATTCTTAAGCAGATTGCTGATATTGGCATCAAAGAACTGGAAACGGCTACAGGTTCTGGTGGTTTATATTACAGACATTCAGCAAAGGAATTTGCAGCAATTGTAAACGATCTAGGACTAAAATGGATTGGAAACCATGTTGGTGGTTTACCAAGGTCTACACAAGTTCCTGTAGGCTCACGGAATCTTCGGGATAACGTTCAGCAGATTGTGGATGAGTCGGCCGAAGGAGGTTGCAATTGGGTGATTTGTTCTAGCTCATCAATCAATACGATGGATGAGATTAAACGAACTACAGAAATTTTCATAAAAGCAGGTGATGCTGCTGCAAAAAACAAAATGAAATTTGCCTATCATAATCACCAATCCGAATTTACACCTATTGAAGGGGTATCAGCATTTGATTATGTTTTAAGCAATACGGATAAAAACAAGGTATTCATGGAATTAGATCTTGCCTGGGCTACAGCTGCAGGAATGGATCCTGTTGCCTTATTCAAAAAATACCCAGGCCGATTCCCATTATGGCATGTAAAAGATCTTGATAAAATAAGCGGAAAACCATGTCCGGTAGGTAAAGGAAAAGTTGATTTTAAACATATCTACGAAAACTCAAAACTTTCAGGAGTAAAACACACCTTTATTGAACAAGATGGATCTAAAACTATTGATGATCCTTCATTTAGTGTTCAATGGCTAAAAGAAAATATTTATTAAAAATATTTAACAGAGAACACTAAATAAGAATTAATCAGGATCAGGAAATTGCATTTCTGATCCTGATCAATTTTAACAATAAACCTTCAAGTAAATCTAAATGTAGCATATTTGCTCCATCAGATTTTGCGTTTGCCGGATCTGGATGAGTTTCTATAAATAAACCATCACTACCTACTGCAATTGCAGCTTTGGCAATTGTTTCAATCAGGGCGGGCTTCCCTCCTGTTACACCACTAACCTGATTAGGCTGCTGCAATGAATGCGTGCAATCCATCACTACAGGTACACCAAAGCTCCTCATTTCTGGTATTCCCCTGTAATCAACAATGATATCTTGATAACCAAAAGTATTACCGCGATCGGTAAGGATCACATTGGGGTTACCAGATTCCTGGATTTTTTCAACTGCAAATTTCATGGATCCTGCCGATAGAAACTGTCCTTTTTTTACATTCACCGTTTTGCCCGTTAATGCAGCAGCAACGAGAAGATCAGTTTGACGACATAAAAAAGCAGGAATCTGTAGAACATCTACAAATTCTGCTGCTATAGCGGCTTCATGACTTTCATGAATATCGGTAACCGTCGGAACACCAAATTCCATACTTACTTTATTCAAAATCATGAGTGCTTTTTCATCACCAATTCCTGTAAATGAATCGAGTCTGGAGCGATTTGCTTTTCTATAAGATCCTTTAAAGATTAAAGGTATTTTAAGCTTATCTGTAATATTTACAATTCTTTCTGCAATTCTGAGAGCAATTTCTTCACTTTCAATTACACAGGGTCCAGCCATCAGGAAAAAATTGCCTGATTCTGTATGTTTTATTTGGGGAATCTTATTAATCATTAATTTCCAAGCTCCGATAAAAATTTAATACGCATTAATTGCACCTCTTCACGAGTGTAATCATCAGTTCCAAGCTCTGCAAGTGCATCCTCAATTGAGTCTGTTTCTGTAGACCTAAAATAATCAAAAACTTCTTCCTGCCTGTCTTCTTCAATCAATTCATCAATATAATAATTGAGATTAAGTTTTGTGCCAGAGTTGACGATGGTTTCAAGTTCCTTTAATATTTCATCGTATGAGATTCCTTTGGCAGAAGCAATATCCTCAAGAGCAATTTGACGATCTATATTTTGAATAATTGATACTTTAAGAGCTGATTTATTTGCTGCACTTTTAATAACCAGATCTACCGGACGGTCAATATCATTTTCATCAACATATTTTTTTATAAGTTCGATAAACGGCAAACCGAATTTCGAAGCCTTTCCTGATCCTACTCCCTGAATTTGTTTGAGTTCATCAATAGATATAGGGTAATGAGTACACATTTCATCTAATGAAGGATCCTGAAATATTACAAATGGTGGTAGATTCTTTTGTTTGGCAATTTTTTTTCTTAAATCTTTCAGCATTTGAAGCAACAGCGTGTCTAAAGCTCCGCTCTGCTGCTGGGCCTCTTCTACCTCATCTTCAGCCACATCCATCAAATAATTAAGTATAAACTTAATCGAATATGGATTTTCTATAAATGAATTTCCAGATTTAGTCAGTTTTAAAAGACCATAATTATCAATGTCTTTGCGAACAAAATTATGCAGAACTAGTTGGCGCATTAAAGATTTCCAAAGTATTTCACCATCCTCTTTACCAGATCCAAAAACCTCTAATTTGCTGTGTTCATACGATGCAACTAAAGAATTTTCAATACCCAACATGATATTTATGATATATTGATCATCAAACTTTTCACCTAAATCACGTATCAAAGTTAAAGCCTTTAACAAAGGAGCTTCTGCATCAAAATATTTTTTAGGATGGCGACAATTATCACACATACTATTGCAACCAGTTTCATTAAAGTTTTCACCAAAATAATGAAGTATCTGTTTACGCCTACAAACAGATGATTCAGCATAGTCGATAACCTCTTTTAAAATTTGAGTTCCTATTTCTCTTTCTGAAACAGGTTTATCTTTCATGAATTTAGTTAACTTGTCTATATCCTTTTGTGAATAGAAGGCCACGCAAATACCCTCACCGCCATCACGGCCAGATCGTCCTGTTTCCTGATAATAACCCTCCATGCTTTTTGGGATATCATGATGGATAACGTAACGAACATCAGGTTTATCAATACCCATTCCGAATGCAATAGTTGCAACGATCACGTCAACATCTTCCATCAAGAAGTTATCTTGTGTTTCAGCACGGGTTTTAGGATCAAGGCCAGCATGATATGGCAGCGCCTTTATTCCATTAAGTTTCAATGCTTCAGCAACTTCTTCAACCTTTTTCCTGCTCAGGCAGTAAACGATTCCTGATTTTCCTGAATTCAACTTAGCATATCTAACTATTTCTTTAATTACATCGCGTTTTGCCCTTACTTCATAAAATAAATTAGGTCTATTAAATGAAGATTTAAAAAGAGATGAATTATTCATTTGCAGGTTTTTTTGAATATCCTGCTGTACTTTAGGAGTGGCTGTGGCCGTTAATGCAATAATTGGAATATTTTCTCCGATATTATCGATCACTTGACGTATCCTTCGATATTCAGGCCTAAAATCATGCCCCCATTCTGAAATACAATGCGCTTCATCAACTGCAACAAAAGATATTGAAATACCCCTTAAAAAATCGACATTTTCTGGCTTTGTTAAAGACTCAGGTGCTACATACAGTAATTTAGTTAGACCGTTTGTTACATCTTCTTTTACCTTTGTAATTTCAGATTTATTGAGTGATGAATTTAGAAAATGTGCAATACTATCTGTTCCTCCAAAAGCTCTTAATTGATCAACCTGATTTTTCATTAAGGCAATTAGTGGTGATATAACAATTGCTGTACCTTCGCTCATTAAAGCTGGTAGTTGATAACAAATAGATTTACCACCACCTGTTGGCATGATAACAAATGTATCTTTCTTTTGAAGTATGCTGGTTATAATAGCTTCCTGATCACCTTTAAAGTTATCGAAGCCGAAAAAATTCTGTAAATTATCGAATAATGATTTGTTTATTTCCATTATATAACTGGAAAAAATTGAAAATAGGTCATAATAATAGTCAAAATAACATATTTTTGCGATTAAATATTTATTTATTTTAAAAAAAACAAGTTGAAAAATAACGTTGAAATATTAGAAATAGCACGACAAGCGCTGCATACTGAAGCTGAAGGTATAAGAAATATTTCAAGTAAGTTAAACGATGGTTTTTCAGAAATAGTACATCAAATTTTATACCTAAAAGCCCGTGTTATAATAACAGGTATTGGAAAAAGTGCAATAATTGCTCAAAAGATAGTTGCTACTTTTAATTCTACAGGTACTCCAGCAATATTTATGCATGCGGCAGATGCCATTCACGGCGATTTAGGCATGATTCAACAAAATGATCTGGTCATTTGTATTTCAAAAAGTGGAAATACACCCGAGATCAAGGTACTTGTACCTTTATTAAAACAAGGTGGAAATAAACTTGTCGCAATGGCAGGCGATAAGGATTCCTTTCTGGCAAAACAAGCAGATTGGTTACTCGATACAACCATTGATCATGAAGCATGTCCACATAACCTTGCTCCAACTACCAGTACCACAGCTCAATTGGCTATGGGTGACGCTTTGGCAGTATGTTTGCTTGAGTGTCGTGAATTTAGTAGTGCTGATTTTGCCAAATATCATCCAGGAGGTTCTTTAGGGAAACGTTTATATTTAACTGTTGGCGATCTTGCTGCACAAAATGAAAAGCCCTTTGTTGCTTCTGATGCAACAGTAAAAGAAGTAATCATTGAAATAACTAGAAATAGACTTGGTGCGGTAGCAGTTGTAGATGAAGGAAAACTAAACGGTATAATTACAGACGGCGATATTCGTAGAATGCTGAATAATAATAGTACCATTGATGGACTAACAGCTGCAAATATCATGACTAAATCGCCTAAATACATCGATAAAAACGAACTTGCCGTTAACGCACTTGAAATATTACGCGTTAATAATATTACCCAGATACTTGTAGGCACAGAAAGCAAGTTTGAAGGTTTTATCCATCTTCATGATCTTTTGAAAGAAGGAATAATTTAAGTTTTATAAAGCATGAAAAATTATTACGTCCTTATAATGGCGGGTGGTATTGGTAGCAGATTTTGGCCTTTAAGTCGTACTGCATATCCAAAACAGTTTCTTGATATATTAGGAACTGGAAAAACTCTGATCCAGCAAACCTATGATCGTTTCTTAAAGATCGTACCTCAAGAAAATATTTTTATTTTAACAAATGAAAACTATATAGAGCTGGTTAAAGAGCAATTAACTGGCATTGATAAAGAACAAATACTAGCTGAACCAATTATGCGCAATACTGCCCCATGCATAGCATATGGCAGTCATAAAATATTTAAAATTAACCCAGATGCATCAATTGTTGTAGCACCATCTGATCATTTAATCATGGACTCTGACGAGTTCACACGTTGCATTAAAAAATCACTTGATACAGCACTTGAAAATGATTGCTTGATCACTCTTGGAATTAAACCATCAAGACCTGATACCGGCTATGGTTATATCCAATACAATACAAAAAAGATTGGAGAAGATTTTTTCAAAGTTAAGACCTTTACAGAAAAGCCAAATGTTGAATTAGCAAAAACATTTCTACAAAGTGGTGATTTTCTTTGGAATGCAGGAATTTTTGTCTGGTCTGCAAAAAATATATTAAAATCTTTTGAAAAATACCTTCCTGAAATGAATGACATATTCAAAGAAGGAGATATGGCTTATAATACTCCTCAAGAACAGGAATTTATACAATCTGCCTTTTCACAGTGTACAAATATTTCTATTGATTACGGGATTATGGAGAAAGCAGATAATGTCTATGTTTTACCAACCGAATTTGGATGGTCAGACTTGGGCACCTGGGCTTCAATCTATGAGCTATCTGAAAAAGACTATGTAGGAAACGTAGTAATACCTTCTGAAAGAGTAATCATGTATGATTCTTCTAATTGTATGGTCAATGTTCCAAAAGATAAACTAGTAGTACTTCAAGGCTTACATGATTTTATAGTAATTGAAGACAACAATTCTCTATTAGTTTGTCCAAGAGAACGAGAACAAGAAATCAAGCAAATTGTAGCTGATGTAAAACAACGATTCGGTAGCGAATTTATTTAGCAGACATTTTTTGTCTTACAGCTTCATACAGCAATATACCGGCTGAAACCGAAACATTTAAAGACTCAATTTCACCATACATTGGAATTTTAGCTAAATGGTCTGCAATACGGATCAGATCGGTTGAAATTCCTGTTTCTTCAGAACCCATAATAATAGCAGAAGGAACAGTATAATCTGGCTGATAGAGGTAATCATTTGTTTTTTCTGTACATGCTATTAATTGTAAGCCTGATTCCTGTAAAAATTTTGCAGTTTTCAAAAGACTATCGTGCCTACAAACCGGGATTTTATAAAGGGCTCCAGCAGATGTTTTAATTGCATCAGGATTGATTTGTGCCGAACCTTTTGCCGGAACGATGATGGCATGTACTCCAGCACATTCGGCAGTTCTAGCAATAGCCCCGAAATTACGTACATCAGTAATACCATCTAATATCAAAATCAAAGGAACCTCTCCTTTTTCATAGATCAATGGTATGATATTTTCTATCTTATCATAACTAATTGGTGAAATAAATGCAACCGCACCCTGATGATTTTTTGTAGTTAAACGGTTGAGTTTTTCTATTGGAACCAGTTGAAAACCAATCTCTTGATCTTTTAATAAACTACGTAATTCAAGAATTATTCCTCCCGTTAGGCCTCTTTGTAAGAAAAGATTTTCAATCTCTTTACCACTTTTAATTGCCTCAATGATTGCACGTATTCCAAAAACCATTTGATTTGATTCATGTGTTTCAAACTCGCGTTTTCGTTTAAAAGGGCTGCCGTTCATTTATATATACTATTTATTTGCCAAGTTAGATATAATTTCCCTTTTCATAGAAATAAGAAGGTTTATTAGAATAGAAAAATAGTTTATCAACATCAAAAAAATTTATTAACACTAGGATAAAACCTATTTAAAGGAAGATTTTTTAGAATATCCACATTAAATAAATAATTTATGTTAATAAAACATGTGAATTAAT
>NZ_JBIKSU010000125.1:0-4494 GCF_044348475.1 Daejeonella sp.
TGCTGTTGAATCGCGACTATAATCACTTGCTAACAGGTTCCTGTAAAAGGGTATGAACGGAATAAAACCTGCCTGATGAAGCATCACTTCACGTACAGAGATATCCGTTTTATTCGTATTGCGAGCCTTTGGAATATAGGCTCCAACATTGGTATCAAGCTTTAATTTTTCCTGCTCAAAAAGTCGCATTACTGCCATTGTTGTAGCTGAAGTTTTTGTAACCGATGCCAGATCATAGATATCATTGATATGTGTAGGTGTGTTGTCTGTATAAGTTCTGGTACCAAAGGCCTTATTGTAGATCACTTTACCGTCAAGTACCACCATCACAACTGCACCGGGAGCCGCCTTTGATTGAATGGCTTCGGCAGCAATATCATCTATTTTCTTGAGGGCTGCACTGTTGATTCCTACTTCTTCCGGAACGGTATATTTTAATCTAGTTATACTACTTTCAAAACCCAATCCCGACAAATATTTTAAAGAAACATCCTCTTTTAGTTTTGCTGTTGCTCTTACTCCGCCAAAAATAAGCTGAGCAGCAAAATTAGCATATCCAGAAGATTTCTTTTCTGACCAGATCAGAGGTGATTTTAAAAAATTCAACAATTTCAAACTTTGAACATCGCCAGAAAGGCAAACAACAATTTGTTTATTCAATTGAAGATCCAGCAATAAAGGAATGGTTCGCGGATCATTTAAAGACTGATCTGTAACCTGAATAATAACTGTATTGTAAAACTTAAGGTCATCGTTTAGCTCATTGAAGGTTTGCATATCATAATTATATGCCGAAGATTCAAATCGCTTGATCTGAGTATATTTATTCAATATACTATCAAACTCTGATGCATATGCTGAACCGATATTGACACTGGCTATAGCTAGATCCTGTAAACCTTTTAGCGGAATCAGTTTACCTTCATTATTTAGTAATACTGTTGATCTTTCAATATTTTTCTCTTCTTTCAAGAAAGCCTCGTTTTGAAGATGCTCCGCAGGTTGCGCACAGGTGCTTACAGAAAATAAAACTAGAAGCCACAAAGAGAAAAACCCAGGGCCTAACCTCAATAATTTATTTAGAATAAACATTTTCACCATTTAAATAGGTTTTTAAAACTTTAGCCTTAAAGAGTGAGGCCGCATCGGCTTTCATTAAATCCTGATCCAGGATCACAAAATCTGCAAACTTACCAGCTTCCAAACTACCCTTTTCTTTTTCCTCAAAATTTCCTTTTGCTGCCCAAATAGTCATGCCTCTGATGGCCTCTTCCCGGCTAAGTGCGTTTTCTATCTGATATCCTTTTTCAGGGTAACTTTTTGTATCCTTTCTTACAACTGCAGCATAAAAGGTTAACATCGGATTAATGTCTTCGACAGGAAAATCGGTACCCAAAATTAGCCAGCCATTTTGATCAAGTAATTGTTTAAAGGCATACGCACCTATTACCCGCTCAGGGCCTAGCCTATCGGCAGCCCAATACATATCTGAAGTAGCATGAGTGCTTTGAACAGAGGGAATCACATTATTATTACCAAATAATTTAAAATCGGCTTTATTTACTACCTGAGCATGCTCTATACGCCATCTGGCATCATTCTTTCCCTTTAAAACTCTTTCGTATACCTGTAAGATTTCACGGTTTGCAGAATCGCCAATGGCGTGAGTATTCATCTGAAAGCCCTTTGCAGCTATTTTAATTGCCACCTCCTCAAAATGTTTTTTATCACTCAAAAGAAAGCCTGAAGTACTTGGCTTATCAGAATACGGCTGTAAAAGACTAGCGCCACGAGAACCCAAAGCCCCATCCATATAAACTTTGAAAGACCTTACATTTAATCGATCCGTTTTTATCGCACCAGTTCTGAACAGATAGTCATAATTGGCCTCCTGGTCAGAAAGCATTGCATAGATCCGCATTTTAAGCTGATCACTTTTTTGTAAATCTGTTATTACCGGTATAAGTTCATGACTGATACCACAGTCTGCTACGGTGGTTAGACCCACAGCAAAACAATTCTTTTGTGCATCTAATAGTGATTCGCTAAGCTGCTTTGCTGATGGAGGTGGAACCTTCGAAAAAACCAGCCCCTCTGCATTATCCACTAATATCCCGGTTAATTTTCCATTGATAGTCTCAATTTCACCACCTACAATCTGCTGCCCAGGTTTTAGCCTGGCAAGATTTAAGGCAAATGAATTAGCAATGGCTGCATGTCCATCAACCCGAGTAAGTATAACCGGTCTGTTTGGAAACAGATCATTAAGCTTTTGGTTGTTAGGAAACTCTTTCAGGGCCCAGTCATTTTGATCCCAGCCTCGGCCAATGATCCAGCCCTCCTTATTTTCAACACTAAATGTTTTTAGCTTTTCAAGGATCTCTTCCCAACTTTTTGTACCCACTAGGTCTGCATCTTGCAATCCTTTTCCATAACCATAAAAATGAGCATGCCCATCAATAAATCCAGGAAAGATTGTTTTGCCTTCAGCATCAATTTTTTCACCCTGATATTTTTTCAAAATATCTTCAGAAGTTCCCAGTTCAAGGATCTTTCCACCCTTAACGGCAAAAGCCTCAACCGTAGAAAACTGTTCATCAACCGTATAAACAAGTGCGTTATGAACAATAAGATCGGCCTCCTTTTGAGACTTGCATGAAAATAAAAAAACAGAGATAATTAACCAAAGAATATTCCTTGCCATATAGTTTTGAAATCAGGTAATCAATTGATTGGCAAATATAAATCATGTGCAGAGAATATGACCTTTAATTAAACAATTTAAATAATCAATTAAAAAACATGAATGCAGCAATAGAATTAAATTCCTTTATTTTTTTAGCCCCGCATTATCCACATTATACGTACCATAAGGGTAAAAGAACTTATCTTTGAAGATTGAAAACAACACCTCAGAAATCTGACAATTTTCTATGTGTTTTCAGTAGAATTTTATTATGTTACAAACCACCTAAGGGTGTATTCAATAAAGAAATAAACTGAACTATTTTGACTGATATCATCAAGCTTTTACCCGATTCGGTCGCCAATCAGATTGCAGCAGGTGAAGTGGTGCAAAGGCCAGCCTCGGCACTAAAAGAACTTATTGAAAATGCCATTGATTCGGGTGCTGATAAAATCCAGATATTGATCAAGGATGCCGGAAAATCTCTTATCCAGGTTATTGATAATGGATGTGGGATGAGCCCGACAGATGCACGCATGTGCTTTGAACGTCATGCCACTTCTAAAATTCGTAAAGCCGAAGATTTGTTTGCTATACGCACCATGGGTTTCAGAGGAGAAGCAATGGCCTCAATCGCTGCCATTGCACAAGTTGAGTTAAAAACTCGCCGCCTTGAAGATGAATTGGGAACCTCTGTGCGCATCGAAGGGTCAGAGATTATCAGTCAAGAGCCCATTTCTACCATGCCTGGGACCAGCATAAGTATAAAAAATCTATTTTATAATACTCCGGCACGCCGTAATTTCCTGAAAGGGAATCCGGTTGAGATCCGTCACCTAAATGATGAGTTTCAACGTGTTGCTCTGGCCAATCCAGAAATATTTTTTACCCTGCACCAAGATGCGATTGAAGTATTCCATTTGCCAAAGGGAAGTTTAAGGCAGCGCATTACCCATCTTTTTGGCAATGCCTATAATCAAAAATTAGTGCCGGTTGAAGAAACAACGTCCATCATTGAACTGAAAGGATATATTGGCAAACCTGAGTTCGCAAAAAAAACACGGGGCGAACAGTTCTTCTTTGTCAATAATCGCTTTATAAAAGACCCTTACCTTAACCATGCGGTCATGAATGCCTTTGAAGAGGTATTAAGCGCCGACAGCTACCCGCTTTATGTTCTGTTTATTGAGATTGATCCTTCTAAGATTGATATCAATGTGCATCCAACAAAAACAGAAATCAAATACCAGGACGAAAAATCAATTTATGCCATTATACGATCAGCAGTAAAACGATCTCTAGGAAGGTATAACATTAGTCCGACACTAGATTTTAATCAGGAGACCGGCTTCAGCCAAATGATCAGTCCAAAAGCATTTGAAGACATTGTGCCACCTAGTATTGCATTTAATCCTAATTTCAATCCTTTCAGCTCAGAAAAAAAGGAACGAGAGATTCCCTTTCTAAGAAATAGTGAGCAAGAAAGAAACACCCTTGCAAAAAACTGGGGTTCATTATACGAAATTGTTCAGCCCGAAGCCCAGCAAAGTGGGATGGAGCTTGACGGGAATCGACAGGTTGAGATTGGAAACCAGGTATTCAAGAGTATTGGTAAACAGCTATTTCAGCTCCATAATCGGTTCATCATTTCGCAGATCAAGTCTGGCTTTATGTTAATAGACCAGCAAGCAGCCCATGAACGAATTCTGTTCGAGCGTTTCCTGGAGCACCTCGAAAGCAGACAGGGCGCCAGTCAGCAAAGTTTATTTCCACAAACAGTAAGCCTCAATACGGTAGATTTTGAGCTA
>NZ_JBIKSU010000126.1:0-4411 GCF_044348475.1 Daejeonella sp.
CTTTTTATACGGTTGCTCTCCTTTGAAAGTATTTCCATTTGGGCATTTAATTCTTTTGAGTCATTTACTGAAAATGCAGATCCATTTTTGATTAGTTCAACTGCTTCTAAAAATGTTGAATAATTTGGCCCAAAAATAAGGGGTAAGCCAAATGCTGCAGCTTCAAGTGTATTATGGATGCCCACTCCAAATCCTCCTCCTACATAAGCTATATGCCCATATTGATAAATAGAAGAAAGTAATCCAATGTTATCAATGATTAAAACTTGTGGAATTTCATTAGTTTGTGTTTCAATATCCTGCTTTTGAATCGATGATAATTTAACTGAGTTTGGAAATTGTTTCTCAATACCCTCGATCCGGGCAGTATTTACTTCATGAGGAGCAATAATAAATTTCCAATCCGGATAAGTCAGTACTAAATTTAAAATTATCTTTTCATCGTCTGGCCAAGTGCTTCCACCAATAAAAACAGGTGCGCTTCCACAGAATTCTTCAACAACCTTAATTTGAATCGGGTTTTTTGCATTAAACTCTACCCGGTCGAATCGGGTGTCACCGCTTACCGTTACTTGCTTAATGCCAATCTGCCCTAATAGTTCTCTACTTTCTTTATTCTGAACAAATACATGTGAAACCCAGCCTAACATTTTGCGATGTAAACTCCCGTACCATTTAAAAAACGCCTGATCCTTCCTGAATATTCCTGATATGATGTAATGAGGGGTTTTATGATCATGGAGTGCTTCAAAATAGTGGTACCAGTATTCATATTTTGTAAAAACAGCAATCGTGGGGTTTATCAGGCTTACAAACTTCCTGGCATTGTTTCTAGTATCTATGGGTAGGTAAAAAACATGATCAGCTAAAGCGTAGTTTTTTCTGATCTCGTATCCTGATGGCGAAAAGAAAGTTATAACTATAGATGTGCCTGGATAATCAGCCTTTAGTTTTTCCAAAACGGATCTGCCTTGTTCAAACTCGCCTAATGAAGCAAAATGAAACCAGGCGTATCGTTTATTTTTATCAATACTACTTTCAATTCGTTCTAGAATTCCTTTTCGTCCATTTAACCACTGGGCAGCTTTTTTATTTTTGAGTGATACAAGTGTGATCAGTAGGGTATAAAAGCAGATTCCAGCATTGTATAAAAAAAGCATTTTTTAATTAAATTAATTCTTCATCGAAGTTAATATTTAATTTTTTATTTTTGTCGCTCTGTTTTAGATGAGAGAAACAGCAGTTTATCTATTCAATGGCTGTAAAACTCAATTTAAAAACAAAATGGGTAATGGAGGTCTTCCAATCTGGTGCCGGACATAAATTCATGGGCATAACAAACAAAAAATACGTATGAAAATTGCAGTTGTAGGTACAGGATATGTTGGTTTGGTAACGGGTACATGCCTGGCAGAAACAGGAAATACAGTTACCTGTGTCGATGTTAATGAGGAAAAGGTAAAAATGATGCAGGCATTTAAATTGCCCATATATGAACCCGGCCTAGATTTGCTTTTTCATAGAAACATTGACCAGGGAAGGTTGAAATTTACTACCAATCTAGCAGATGCCATTTCAGATGCACAGATCATTTATTTAGCCTTGCCTACACCGCCAAATGGCGATGGAGCAGCAGATCTCAGTTATGTTTTAGGCGCTGCTAAAGATATTGCAAAATTGATTACAGAATATAAGGTCATAGTTACCAAATCAACTGTACCAGTTGGTACGGCAGATAAAGTGATTAAGGTTTTCAAAGACAATACCTCAGTTGAGGTTGATGTAGTTTCAAATCCTGAATTTCTGCGCGAAGGGGTTGCAGTTGAAGATTTTATGAAACCAGATCGTGTTGTTGTAGGTACAGAAAGTGTTAGAGCACAAAAGCTAATGGCCGAGTTGTATGGCCCATATGTAAGACAGGGAAATCCAATTATATTCATGGATGCCCGTTCATCAGAACTAACTAAATATGCGGCAAATTCATTCCTAGCCACAAAAATTACCTTTATGAATGAAATTGCGAATCTGTGTGAGCTTGTTGGGGCTGATGTAGACGCCGTTAGAAAAGGAATAGGCTCTGATGACCGTATTGGGAAGCGCTTTTTATTTCCTGGTGTAGGGTATGGAGGCAGCTGCTTTCCCAAAGATGTTCAGGCTTTAGCGCATTCAGCCAGAGAGAACAAGTATGATTTTAAAATTCTCGAATCTGTCATGGAAGTCAATGATATCCAGAGGAAGGTATTGGTTGAGAAAATGAGGAAGTACTATGGCGGGCAGCTTAAAGGAAAGAAAATTGCTATTTGGGGTCTTGCATTTAAACCTGAAACAGATGATATCCGCGAAGCTCCTGCTCTTTACATTATAGAAGAGTTACTCAAAGACGGTGCGGTCATAAGCGCATTTGATCCCGAGGCAATAAGCAATGTAAAAAAGGTTGTGGGTGATAAAATTCACTATGGAGAGAATCAGTATGATATTTTGAAAGATGCAGATGCACTTGTAATTGTAACAGAGTGGTCGGTTTTCAGAACTCCTGATTTTGATAGGGTTGGGTCACTTTTGAAAAGTAAAGTTATTTTTGATGGCCGGAACTTATATGATTTGCAAAAAATGATTGACAGTGGCTATTATTATAACAGTATAGGTAGAAAAACCATCAGCATATGATCCCAAGAAAACGTATTTTAATAACAGGAGCAGCCGGATTTCTTGGCTCACACTTATCCGACCGGTTTATTAAGGAAGGTTTTCATGTGATTGGCATGGACAATCTGATTACCGGCGATCTCCGTAATATTGAACATTTATTTCCCCTTGAGAATTTTGAATTCTATAATCATGACGTATCTAAATTTGTTTATGTAGCAGGTAACCTCGATTATATTCTTCACTTCGCCTCTCCAGCAAGCCCTATCGATTATCTTAAAATTCCAATACAAACCCTAAAGGTTGGTTCTCTTGGTATTCATAATCTGCTGGGTTTAGCACGGTCTAAGAAATCTAGGATTCTGATTGCTTCAACTTCTGAGGTTTATGGTGATCCAACCGTAAACCCTCAACCTGAAGAGTATTGGGGCAATGTTAACCCCGTAGGACCACGAGGAGTTTATGATGAAGCCAAGCGTTTTCAGGAAGCAATGACCATGGCTTATCATACATTTCACGGTTTAGAGACTCGAATTGTCAGAATATTCAATACTTATGGCCCGCGGATGCGCCTGAATGATGGCAGGGTATTGCCTGCATTTATTGGTCAAGCCTTAAGAGGTGAAGACCTAACCGTGTTTGGTGATGGCTCTCAAACCCGTTCATTCTGTTATGTTGATGATCTGGTTGAAGGAATTTATCGCTTGCTATTCTCAGATTATTCCATGCCTGTAAATATTGGCAATCCTGATGAAATCACTATAAAAGAATTTGGTGAAGAGATCATCAAACTCACAGGAACAAAGCAAAAAATGATTTATAACCCTCTGCCTACCGACGATCCTAAACAACGGAGGCCCGATATTACTAAAGCCAGAAAAATACTTTCCTGGGAGCCTAAAGTTAACCGGGCAGAAGGTTTAAAGATCACTTATGATTACTTTAAATCACTGCCAGAGCATGAAATAAAGCATAAAGATTTTACATATTACAATACTAAATAATGCCCGGAAAGAAAATTTTAGTCACAGGTGGTACAGGTTATATAGGCTCGCATACCGTTGTTGAATTGATCAATGCTGGCTATGTTCCAGTAATTGTCGACAATCTTTCTAATTCAAGCCCTCAAATCATTGATCAAATCATGAAGATTACTGGCAAAAAGCCCGATTTCTTTAATTTTGATCTGTGCGATGAAAAGTTAACTCGTCAATTTCTGGATACGCACCCGGATATAGAAGGGATAGTACATTTCGCAGCATTTAAAAGTGTTGGTGAATCAGAAAAAGAACCTTTAAAGTATTATAAAAATAATATTTACTCACTTGTCAATCTACTTTTGGCTGCTTCTGATCGAAAGATGAATATTGTTTTTTCTTCGAGCTGTACTGTTTATGGAGAGCCGGATAGCCTGCCTGTAAATGAGCTGGCCGCAGTAAAAAAAGCCGAATCAACCTACGGAAATACGAAGCAGATTGCTGAAGAGATTTTAAGTGAAACTGCTCGGGTAAACCAAAACTTTAAGGTAATTGCACTTCGTTATTTTAATCCGGTAGGGGCTCATTCTTCGGCATTGATCGGTGAGCTTCCCATTGGTGTTCCTCAGAATTTGGTTCCTTTCATTACACAAGCTGCAATTGGTAAAAGGGGTAATATCATTGTTTTTGGTGATGATTACGATACGATCGATGGTACTTGTATCCGAGATTATATCCATGTAGTTGACCTTGCAAAGGCGCATGTTGCCGCGTTAAAGAAATTAGAA
>NZ_JBIKSU010000127.1:0-4401 GCF_044348475.1 Daejeonella sp.
ACCTCGCGCAAGGTTTGTGGAGCAAATGGATTCTGAGAGATATAATATTTTTCTGAGTCTTCATTTTTAAGTCTACCGATGGCTACACTTCCATCTTTCTGATAGAAAGCGGTGTATGCATATTGATCAGATATTACTTTATTGGGTTCAAGAATCGACTCTAAAATATCTCTGGCAGAAAAACGTGTTCCCAATTGAGTAAGTGAAGGGCCAACAGCACCACCTTCGCCTTTCATATTATGGCATGAAATACATTGAGTTGCGCTAAACAGCATTTTTCCTTGCTCGAAGTTTCTGTCTGTGGAGTCGTTCTGTACAAATTTTAAGGCTTCCTCTATTTTCCAGGCTCTTCCAGGGCCTTTAGGGCTTCCGGCACTGGCTAGTTTCATGCCATTAGTAGTGAGTAATTCATTACCCGAAATTTTATTATAGTATTCAAATTGATTTTGAGGCAGATTAGCTAAAGCCATTTTACGCGCTTTATCGATAAAGCCAATAAAACTATTTCCCCCTTTATAACCAAATGCGGTATAATACCATTTAAAATATTTCCCTCTTAATTCGGTTGTCCAGCCATTTTTTGCTTCACTTAATGCGGTTATGTAATAGATCTGTTGTGCAGGCGGTGTTTTAGCTAACATACCTGCAATATCAAGTCCGTATTGAGGATTACGTAGAATTAAGTCTGAAGATTGCATGAAAGTTTTTTGGTCATCCACATCTAGTACAACTCCGTCAAGCAATGCCAGAGTTTTTTGAACAACTAAAGGGTCATCTAATGCTACCAAAACCTTACTGAAGGAGCGGTTCAATTCATTGCTTTTTGCAGGATAAAATTGATTCAGATAAGAACTTAATTTAATTTTTTCAGCATCATGGGGTTTGCCCATTCTTGAAATGAGTAACTCATAGGCTCTTAAAATATCTATTTTTTGAGATTCTGGCAATCCATTGAAGTTTATATTCATCAACGCATTGATCATTCTAACTTGTAAACCTCTGTTGCCAGTTCTGGCCAAAGCAATCATGGCTTGAGTACGTATCTGCGGGTCTTTTTCACTGAATGCTTTTTCTTGCCATTGACTAATAGGCTGGTGCTCCATGGCAATGCGGGCAGCATAGCGAATATAACGATCAGTATTTTTTAGGTTTGGCCAGGCAAGGGCTATTGCTTTTGCATTGGGTGCTCCATGGAAGGTTTCTAATTGTCTTCTTAAATTTCGTGCCTGTAAAATATCGGCTGCGGGTTTTGAAATTATTGGATCATTAGGCAATTTGTTATCGCCATAATATACACGATACAGGTCTGAATCAAGTTTTCGGCCACCGGTTAAAAAGTACATCGCTCCATCTGGACCGATGATGCCATCGGTTAAAGGGAGTGGTGCGCCTGAAATAAATTCTTCGGCCGTTGCCTTGTAGGAAGATCCACTAGGATTAAGTTGAACGGCATAAATTATACCAAAACTCCAGTCAAAAGCAAATAGGCCTTTACGGTATTTTTCTGGGAAACGTGCATTATTACCACTGAAAAGGCTGGTAGGAGAGCCTTGTCCGATATTTAATATAGCAGGTAAATTATCCGGATACGCTGGCGACCATTTGCTATTTCCTGTGCGCCATCCAAATTCGCTCCCGCTTGTAGAATGACTAATACGGGTAGGTCTGTACCATGGCATACCAAAATCCCATTCCATGTCTGCGTCATATACAAACATATCGCCAACTTCATTAAAGGCAAGATCGAATGCATTTCTGTAGCCGGCACTAATTAATTCCCAGTTTGTTCCTTCAGGATTAATTTTTACGACGAAACCTCCTGGCGCCATACGATCATTTGCATGTCCGTTCGGATCTTTTATTAAAGGGAATAAATTATCTTCCTGCCAGGTTTCGGGTAGGCGATAGGCTTCCATTTTTGGAACATCCACATGATTTCCAGCAATTAGATGAATCGATTTCTTATCAGGTGAAATTACCATACTGTGCGGCCCATGTTCACCACCGGGTGTAACCAGATCTTTTAGTAAGGAGATTTTATCGTATTGATCATCATTATTGGTATCCTGAAGGCGATAAAGGCCACTTCCTTTGGCCATTGAGGTATCGCTTTTATGGTTCACCATTACGTAAAGACTGTTAAATGCATACAATAAGCCTTGAGCATATCCCATTTTTATTTTTGCTGAAGAGGTATCGCCGGCAATTTTTAGCTCTAATTTTTCGACTATTACTTTTGATTTTACAGCATCTGTTCCAATTGGAGGAATGGTTAATCGGTATAAATATCCATATTGATCACAAGCGATCATTCTTCCCTTATTATCAAAGGTCATGGCAACCCACGATCCATTTTTGCTCTCAGAAGGGCTATAAAGGTGTTCTGCATTAAAATTTGGCTGCAGCTTTAGCTTTTCAACTTTTGGATCTAATTCTCTGATCCGTTCCTTGGTAGTTTCCTTAACATTGTCAATAAAAGAGATCCCCAAAAAAAAGACGATCACCAGCAATCCTGCCAATTTTAAATACGTGTTCCGATTCATAATTTTGTCTACTATTATTTTAAAGTATTTTAAATATAAAATTGATTTTTGAGATAGCACTCAAATTACTTTGATTATGGTTTCTCGTTAAAAAATATATATAAGCCATCCTTGCCCGCAACCACAATATCTTTTCTGCCAGTTTTATGCATATCAGCAATGGCGAAATAAATTCCTGTGCCCTTACCTTCACCAAATGGGCCGTAACTAATCACGTTTTTTGTAAATGATTCACCATTCCATTTAAAAAAATAAAGACCTGGCGACTCATTGTCGCCTGCATCTTTACCATTGTGTGCACGGTAACGCTTACCGGTAATCAGCTCTGGCTGATTGTCATTGTCAATATCTACCCATTCCATTGTATGAAACTGTGAATGGTATGGGTCAATTGAATGCTTGATAAATTTAAATGATTTTCCATCTTTTTTCTGTTCATACCAATAAAGTCCATAGGAATGACCATGCCCTGCAATTAAATCATTTAATCCATCCTGGTTTACATCTGCAACGATAATTGGAATTGAGGCATCCATTAAATTAAAGTCAGGATGAAATGTCCATGCTTTATTTTCCCGATCCTCAGGAGCTTCAAACCAACCCTCAGCAACAATAAAATCACCCCTTCCATCACCATTGATATCGCCAAAACCTAAGCCATGGCCATGCTTTTCAGCAACTTGTGTTTTTATAAACTGGCCTAATGCTTTTTTATTTTTATCCCGTTTTAAGGTGTAATAAACCAAGGGGCTTCCTGGAGTATTGGGCACAATTTCATCAAATCCATCTCCATCTACATCCCAAGCCCGAGTAGTTTCTATATTGCCGGTTAGTGCTATGTCTACTTGTGCCCATTCCTGGTCATTACCCGGATTTTTTCTCCATCGAAGTGTTTTACTAAACCACCCACCGGTTATAAAATCTATTTTTCCATCACCGTCAACATCAAGTGGTATGGTCGAAAAATCATCGTAATATTCACCTACCCGTTCTATCTTCCCAATAAAATGACGATTTAAGAATGATGGCCCCTCATACCAATAACTTCCTGAAACAATATCACTATTTTGATCTCCATTCACATCAAAAACACCAACAGATTCTGCACTTTCTGATGCAATCAGTTGCTTTTTGAATTTGAGTTCAGAAACAGCTTGAAAAGAAAGTAATGGCATAATACCTATACCAATACAAACTTTTATAAAATGAAAAAATCTTCCTGAAGCCATCAAAGCTGAAATTATTCGTATTAATTGAATTATTTATTCGTGTTTTCTAACTATCGTTTTTTGAATATTGGTTTTGATTGCCAAACATTCGCAGGTAAAATGTATTGAATTTTAAGTATTTGTTTTTTTATATAATTAAATATAGAATAAATTGGGAAAACAATATCAGGTGATTGATACCAAATGCAAAATATAGATTAAATTTTAACTGTCTGTCCTTACCTGTCAGGCTTTTTAAAAATCAGTAAGATACAAATGGTATGTCTTGCTACTATCCTCAAGGCTTATCAATTATCCGAACAATCTCATTTCAGCTTTTCCTAACCCGTCGGGAGTGGAATAAAATGGCCGCTTCTCTACCACATAATGCGCATCTTCAGCAATGCCCAAAGCATGATAGATTGTTTGATGTATTTGTTCAATCATGATAGGCTTTTCAACGGTTTTGCATGGGCGTTCATCGGCTGTTTTACCATAAACGCTTCCTTTTTTTATTCCTCCGCCAAACATTAATATCGAACATCCATCGGTAAAGTGGCGGTGCATACCGTAGTTTTTGATGTCATGAATAATGTCGGGCTGGGCTACCTGCTCTTCAACCTTAAGATCGGGCCGGCCTTCAACCATCA
>NZ_JBIKSU010000142.1:0-3658 GCF_044348475.1 Daejeonella sp.
ATACGGGCAGTATGAACAATGCCATGAAGAATATGCCAAACATCATGTCATTGTTTATGGCTATGGGAATGGACCTTCAAAGTGTGATTAAGGCTAGTACTTGGAACCCGGCTCAGCAAATCAAGAGACCAGAATTGGGCAATCTTTCAATTGGGGCTGAGGCAGATATTGCTATTTTTACTGTTCGGAACGGAAATTTTGGCTATTATGCAAGAGATGGAAAAATTGCAGGAAAGCAAAGACTTGAAACAGAAATGACAATCAGAGCCGGAAAAATTGTTTACAATTTAAATGCAATCGCAGAACCTAATATATTGCCAAATCCACCTAGACAAAGGCCTGCAAATGCTACACCAAGACCTGCAAGTAATTAATTTAATTTAAAATATGGCCAGTATCGGTTGCACATTTAAAAAAACAGGGCTATTAGCCCTGTTTTTTTCATATTCCACATTAAGCTACGGGCAACAGACAAGTAGTTCTGGCACAAGCCAAAGGCCCCTTGCTCCTATAAAGACACCTGTATCCTTACGTTCTGATATCCAAGTTGAAAAAGTCATGGATATTGGCAAACTAGGTGTCAGATTTTTAAAAAATGAAAAAACAGGCGAATTCTGGTATTCAACTTTTGATGGCAATGTTTTTAAAATATTAAACTTCGACACGCCTAATGCCACAGAAGATCAGATATTTTCAGCAGAAGATCACGGAATTACCAGACTCCAAGGTGCAGCATTTTTAAACAATACACTTTTTTTATGTGGAAATATTAGTGCTAATGGCGGTAAAGGAACCAAGGGCAGAATGGTCAAATATGATCTTTCAAAGTCTAAGCCACTATTAACTGAAGTTTTCAATACTGTTGAATATGGAACAAATGCTACAACTTTTGACCATGGCTGGAATGCACTAGTAATTAGTAAGGATAAAAAATTTATTTATGTGAATTCTGGAGCCCGTACAGATCATGGAGAAGTACAAGACAACAAAGGGGCCTATCCAGATGCTCGGGATAATGCATTAACTGCTAATGTATTTAGGTTTCCAGTAAATGCAGAAAATATATTATTGACCACTGATGAAGCAAAACTTAAAGCAGATGGTTATTTATACGCTCAAGGGATAAGAAATGCCTACGACATGACATTTGATGGCAAAGGCAATCTATTTGGGGTAGTAAATTCAGGAGATTATGATCAATCGGAAGAAATGTTCTGGATCAGACAGGGTCATCATTATGGATTCCCATGGCAAATGTCAGGGATTGAAAATCCGCAGCAATATCCAACATGGGTACCTGATCCGGCAAAAGACCCTTTTATAAGTCCGGGAGCACATGCATGGGTTGTAAAATATTTCCGTAATGACCCAAATTTTCCAAAAATACCAGATGGAGTAAAATTCTCTGCTGGTGTACAAAATTTAGGGCCTGACGCAAATGAATATAGAGATATTGCAACCGGAAAAATAGTTGATGGCGACATTACAGGAAAAGCGGTTAGCACATTCAATGCCCATTCTGTACCATTAGGATTAGTTTTTGACACAAAAAATGCGCTTTCTAATGAATTCAGTGGCGATGGTTTTGTTTTTAGATATGGTGGAGGTTCTGATCGGCCCGGCACTAACCTATTAAGAAAAACCGGAAAAGATCTGATGCATTTAGATATGAGTTATAATGCTGCTGCAGATAATTATTACATGAAAACAACTACAATTGTCAATAATTTCAACGCTCCTGTTGATGCAATAATGATTGATAATAAAATTTATGTAATGGAGCATGGCACTGCAAATTCGGAGGGTGGAAGAATATGGAAAATAACACTTCCTAAAAAATAATTTATGTAAGACATTTAAATCCCGGCATTGATTTAATCTATTTCGGGTATTTTATAGTCAACATTATTTCTAAATTGTAATCCAATAATTACTAAAAAATCTTAAAAATGGAACAAATCTGGCCGCAAAATTATGACCCATTTAATAATGCGCTTTTATCAACAGTACTTGCAGCACTTCCCATCCTAGTATTACTTGGATCAATTGCCATTTTTCATATCCGAATTCATCTAGCAGCAGTATTCGGATTAATTGTTGCTATTGGAGTTGCGCTATTCGCATTCAATATGCCAGTTACTGCAGTTGCTGCAACCACCTTGTATGGTGGTGCCTATGGTTTGTTTCCTATTGGCTGGATTGTATTGAATCTGATCTTTCTTTATCAGTTAACTGTAAATAAAGGGCTTTTTACCTTGATCAGGATGCACCTTTCTACTATAGCACCTGACCCTAGAATACAGGTAATACTCATTGCCTTTGCATTTGGAGCATTTTTTGAAGGTGCAGCCGGATTTGGAACTCCAGTAGCCATAACTGCGGCTATCCTTATTCAGCTAGGTTTTAGGCCCCTTGCGGCATGCGGACTATCACTTATAGCAAATACCGCACCTGTTGCATTTGGAGCCCTTGGAACGCCTATAATTGCCTTGGCAGCAGTTACAGACATAGACGTGCTCAAACTATCGGCGATGGTTGGAAGGCAATTGCCATTATTTTCATTTATTGTTCCTTTTTGGGTAATCTGGGCAATGGCGGGCTTCCGTGGAATGATCAGTGTATGGCCAGCCGCATTAACTGCAGGTTTATCATTTGCTATCACTCAATTTCTAGTTTCAAATTTTCATGGCCCATGGTTGGTCGATATTTTTGCTTCAATTGCTTCAATTATTTCAATAATTGTTCTTTTAAAATTCTGGCAACCAAAAACAATTTGGCAACTTCCAAAAGATGAGGATACCCTTCCATTGCAAGCTGATCCTGAAAGTGTCAGTACTAAAGACATGGTTCGTGCATGGACACCATGGGTTATTCTAACAATTTTCATTTTTGCATGGGGAATACCTACTGTTAAAAGCTCCCTCAACTCTGTTTCTGCTCCTGAATATAAGGTGGCCTATCTTCATAATCTTGTAAAACGGTCGGCCCCTATTGCACCGGTACCAACTTTAGACAAACCAGCAAAAACAGAAGAAGCAGTATTTAAATTAAACTGGATTTCAGCAACAGGAACAGGAATATTACTTTCGGCCATAATTGCAGGATTTGCCATAGGCTACTCTATAAAAGAAATGTTTAAGGTATATATCCAAACCCTATGGAAAGTACGATTTTCATTGATTACCATTGCGGCGATGCTTGCTCTAGGTTATGTTACCAAATACTCAGGTGCTGATGCTACGCTAGGACTCGCATTAGCGAAAACAGGTGTATTATATCCATTTTTTGGAACGATGCTTGGCTGGTTAGGTGTAGCACTCACTGGTTCGGATACTGCCTCAAATGTATTATTTGGAAGCTTACAGACCATTACAGCAAAACAAACCGGTGTAAGTCCAATTTTAATGGCAGCAGCTAACAGTTCAGGCGGCGTAATGGGTAAAATGGTAGACGCTCAGAGCATTGTAGTGGCAAGCACAGCTACCAACTGGTACGGACATGAAGGTCAGATTTTAAGATATGTATTCTTCCACAGCATAGCCCTTGCAGCATTAGTAGGTTTATTTGTATTCCTACAGGCCTATGTCATACCGTTCTCGGACATGGTAGTGAAGTAATAAAAAAGGCTGACAGGGTTTTAGAATAGGATCTCGCAGAG
>NZ_JBIKSU010000128.1:0-4377 GCF_044348475.1 Daejeonella sp.
GAATGATGAAACCAATAATTTTAATGATCAAGCCCAAATAAGAGGGATGGAAGGTATTGTAAGGCATGCCTTACAGGCAAATAAATTAATGGATATTGTTATGCTGCACTTTGCAGATCCTTCTAAAATTGAGGTTTACAATAAGGGGCAGGTACCAGCAGTAATTCGTAACCATGAAAAAGTTGCAGAGCGCTATGGTATTGGAACAATAAATTTAGCCAAAGAGGTATGTGATCGAATTCAGGCAGCAGAATTTAATTGGAAAGACGATTTTAAAGACCTTCATCCATCCCCATTTGGCCATGAAATCTACACACGCTCCATCAGTGCTTTTCTTGATCACTCTTTCGGCATTTTGGCATCTGGTGGAATACCATCTGCGCATGCCTTGCCCGCAGCTCTTGATAAATTTAGTTATGCATCAGGGCAGTATTTTTCGGTTAAAAATGCATTTGAATTAAAAAATTGGACACAAGTTGTGAATTGGAAACCTACAGATGGTGTTACTACACGAAAACAATATGTTAATCTTCCTGCATTAATTGCTGATCAGGCCGGAGCAGAAATGAAGCTTAATTTTTCTGGTACAGCCATTGGTATCTGCCTGGTTGCTGGTCCTGATGCGGGTATAATTGAATACAGTATTGATGGCGCAGCATTTAAAAAGACAGACCTCTATACTCAATGGAGCGGGGGGATTCACCTTCCATGGTATATTATGCTTAATGATGAATTACAGGATAAAAAACATTCAATCACCATCCGGACCAGTTCTGAGAAGAACACAAACAGCAAAGGCAATGCATGCAGAATTCTTCATTTTCTGGTCAATTCACCAAAAAACTAGATTCACTAAATTTAGAGGAATTAAATTTTTATTTTTTTAAAGAGTAATAAGTCGAAAAATCTTTGATAATTGGCTCTGCAAGGCTTTTACTGATACTTAGCCTCAAAGCCGAAACTTCCAATTCTTTAAATCTGGATATGAACTTATGACCTACATTTGAGCCTTTACTGATCAATTGCCAGCCATTTTTTGTTTTGCCCTCGATCTTAAATTCTCTGATTCGCTCACCTTGGGTAATATCTTCCATGAGTATCAGATGATCGATTTTTTTGTACGTTTTTAAATTTAATGCAAGGCTGTTACCCTTCCCGGCACCCTGTGCAATTGCTGAAGAGAAACGCGTTTTGATCTCTTTACCAAATTCCTTCAATCGGTTCACATCAGGTTCTGGAATTAGGCCTTCAGCATTTGGGGTGATGCCAAGAATAAGTGTTGAATTTCTGCCAACAGAGCCATAATACATCTCCATCAGGTTTTCAAGTGGTTCTATATGATCTTCATCGCCAGGCTCCCAAAACCATTCATGACGGCCCTTATAACCGCGCAATGGGGCATCACTCATTGCCGGCATATAATACTGACCCTCTGGATCGCCCTCCTTAAGTAGCTGGAAATCATTTTTGAAGATTACTTTTTGGTTCGTGGAGTGGGAGTATGGGAATGGAAAAGTTCCATAGCATGGATAATTGACCATTCCTGTTTCACTACCTCCCCAACGGATATCGGCACGCTGTGTATTATGATAGAAAATGATATTGGGCTGATATTTTTCTACCATAGGTAGAATGTTAGGCCCACCTAGTTCAGGACCATGAGCACCCCCGTCAAACCAGACCATGGCCAGTTCACCATATCTTGACATCAGTTCTTCAGTCATTTTTTCGCAGAGCTTGTTATAATGCTGCTGTCTGTTTTTTGCAAAAGGAGAATTGTCATCAAGAACCTTGAAATCATAAATTCCATAATTGGAATTCCATCGGATACCAATATAAATGCCAGGTAAAATTCCATATTTTCGGCATGAAGCAACAAAATCACGAACTATATCTCCCTTTCCATCCTGAAATTTAAGTGCTTTCATAGAATAGGGGTTAACATCTGACTGGTAAAGTGCAAACCCCGTTTCATGCGTTGCCGTTAAAATAGCAATTTTCCCGCCCATATCTTTAACTGCCCTAATCCATTGATCAGTGTCCAGTTTTACAGGATTAAAAATAGAATAATCGGCAATGGGATTGATCCTGTTGTATGCCTGATTATACCTTTTCCCGTCAAAAACATGCAGATCATATGAAATTAATGCAGTAAGCTCTGCATCCTGCCAGGTAAGCTGGTTAGCTTTAGGAAGCGGAATGGTTTTTTGACCAATGGCATTGTTTGATAGCAAAAGTACCAAACAAGCAATAATTAAAGTGACGTAATGCTTTGATTGCTTAAATTTCATTTTCACAGTATTTGGTATTCATCAGCTCCCCCTTGATTTTTGGCTTTTTGTTCTACCCCAATTTGGCAGGTCAATATTAAGGTTGTCGAATGCAGCTGCCATTTGTTGTTTCAACAGTTGTCTCATTTGCATGATTTTTTCACGGTATGCTGGTTCTTTCGAAAGGTCTTTGATCTCAAATGGATCTATTTTGAGATTGAACAACTGAGTAGTTGCAATACCATCTACATTATAAACAATCAGTTTAAATCCATCCTCAGATTTAATACTTCTGCTCCAATGGCCATACACATTATAAATAGATGATCTTACTTTCTTTGATGGGTCCTGAATAACAGGTAATAATGAGCGCCCTTCAACACTTGATGGTCTTGGTAATTGAAAATAATCGATTATTGTTGGAGTAATATCACTGAGGTAGGTAAAACCGTCGGTTTTCTTGTTCATAGGTACACCGGGGCCTGATAGTATCATGGGTACTCTGATGCTATGTTCATATAGATTTTGTTTGCCAAGTAAACCATGTTGCCCAACTGCCAGGCCGTTATCGCCGGCAAAAACAATGAAGGTATTTTCTTTAAGCCCACTTTTTTCAAGTGTTTCTAAAATCCGTCCTACTTGTGCATCCATTTCACTGACCATACCATAATAAAGAGCAATGTCTTTTTTAATGGCATCCGGATCACGGGGTACAGGCAACAATTGTTCATCTCTCACATTTAGATCGCCATTGTCAAATGGATGTTTGATCAGAAAATTGGCAGGCAATGGAATTTTTGCAGGCTCATACATCCTTGAAAATTTATCGGGTGGGGTTCTTGGATCATGTGGTGAAGTAAAGGCCACATAACAGAAAAATGGTGTTGTTTTGGCTGTTGTGCTACTCAAGAACTGGATGGCATGATCAGCGTAAAGCGTTGTACTGTAAGTATCACTGGTCCGTTTGCGTTTTTCATCATACACTCCGGTGCTATCATAAAGATATACCGTGGGATGTTCCTGACCGCCGAATTTTGGGAAATGCATTCCACCAAAAAAAATATCGCCCCCTGTACTGAACATTCGGCTATGCGATGCTTTATCGCTATGCCATTTACCGGTATGGTAGGTATTGTAACCCTTAGCTCTTAGTATTTCAGGCAAACTAACAATGCTATCGGGAATGGTACTGCCATCGCCGGGTAATCGGTTTACATACCGCCCGGTAAGCAGCATGGCCCTACTTGGAATACAAACTGCACCCTGATGGCCACCCATTACATGGGCTTGGGTAAACATCAATCCTGATTTGGCAAGTTTATCTAGGTTAGGTGTTAAAACATCCTTATTTCCGGCAGCACCTAAGGCATGGTAGCTATGATCGTCTGAATAGATGATCAGTATATTTTTTGCCCTTGGAATTTTTTGTTGTGCTACAGCACTATTCGAAATTATAAGTGCAGCTAGTATGATTGGCAGAACTCTCATAGATCAAATCAGGGTTAATAATTTAATGCTTAAGATAGAAATTGAAATGGCAATTAAAGATTTTATTTATTGTCGGCAAAGACGTTCTATTAGCTTTTCATGATCTGGGTAATCAGCTTTCAAGCTAGCTGCTCTTGCCAGTTCAAAATCGGCAAAGTCAAAGCCTGGTGCTACCGTGCAGCCAACAAAGGAGTATTCGCCTATACTTTCTGAAGCAAACCATGCTCCTGCCGGAACTACGGCCTGATAAACTTCTCCTTTGGCACTATTCCTACCCAGGCTGATCAACTCATGGTTTCCATTAGGATGAAGTACATGAACATGTAAACTAGCACCTTCATAAAAATGCCAGCATTCATCACTTTTTATTCGGTGAAAAGCAGAAAACAGATCCTTTAACAATAAAAAATAGATGGCTGTGCTAAAAGAACGCGAACCTGAAAAGTGCTCATGTAACGCAGCAAGCGGAATATGTTCTGTAGATCTATAGGTTTCTTTGTAATATCCACCCTCAGGATGCGGTAATAATTGGTACTGGGTGATCAGGTTTGTAATCATTTGAATGAATATAAAGATTGGCTAAATTATTCATTTGGATGAGAACAGTTGATTTTTTTGA
>NZ_JBIKSU010000014.1:0-52249 GCF_044348475.1 Daejeonella sp.
TTTATGTTGGAACTAAAAACTTAATGAGAAATGTACCTGTAAACAAGGTTAAAGCATTTGAACATGAGTTTATCCAGCAATTAGATCAGCGCTACCCTGAAGTATTACAGGGGCTAAAAGCAGGTAAATTGGATGACACCATTACAACAGCTCTTGAAACAGTAGCTAAGGAGTTGGGTGATAAATATTAATTGAGATATCAGACATTAGATTTGAGATTTGAGAAAAGACATTGGTCTTATATCTCAAGGCTCACATCTTGCATCTAATAACAATGGCTAATTTAAAAGAAGTAAGAAATCGTATAGCATCTGTCTCTTCAACTCAGCAGATTACCAAGGCCATGAAAATGGTTTCTGCAGCAAAGTTGAAAAGAGCTACCAGTGCAATTGTTCAGTTGCGTCCTTATGCAAATAAGATGAGAGAAATCTTGTCGAATTTATCTGCAAGTATGGATGGATCTAACTCTCCTTTTACTCAGGAACGCGAGCCGAATAAAGTGTTGATCATTGCCGTTTCTTCAAATCGGGGTCTTGCAGGTGCATTCAACATGAATGTGATCAAGACTACAAATAATTTGATCGCCGAGAAGTACGCTGAACAATACCGTAAAGGGAATGTCCAGATCGTAGCTATTGGTAAGAAGGTTCAGGATTTTTACGAGAAGCGTAAATACAATGTGATAGGGAATAACAATGAACTATACGCCAATCTGAGCTTCGAAAACACTTCGAAAATTACCGAAACCGTTATGGCTGGCTTTGCTAAGGGTGAATATGACAGGGTTGAACTGGTATATAATCAATTTAGAAATGCCGCTGTTCAGATCCTGACTACAGAACAACTATTGCCAGTTCCAAAGTCAGATAATCTGAATGTGAGCAGTACGCAAACTGATTATATTTTAGAGCCTACTCAGGAAGAAATCGTAGAACAATTGATCCCTAAGTCAATAAAAACTCAGGTATTTAAGGCTGTTTTAGACTCACATGCTTCAGAGCATGGTGCTCGTATGACGGCTATGGATAAAGCAACTGAGAATGCAGGTGATCTGTTGAAAGCTCTTAAACTTTCATACAACCAGGCAAGACAGGCTGCAATTACAACCGAGCTTACTGAGATTGTGAGTGGTGCGGCAGCGTTATCTAATGGATAATTAATTTTGAACTGAAAAATAGATTTGTAAATTTATACCTTCTCAATAAACAGAAATGGAAGATTCATTAAATAAAAATAACGCAACTGCTGAAGCTAACAATCCTGCTCATTACAGTACTATTATAGTAGGTATAGTAATTGGTTTGATTGGTATATTTCTACGTTTCACAGGTTCATGGCCTATGATTAGTACTGTATCCAATGTTTTATGGGTATTAGGAGCAGTAATCTGCCTGAGAGCAGTGGTTAAAATATTGAAATAAGTAATTTATTATATCAATGAAGGCTCATAACCACTTGATGGTTATGAGCTTTTTTTTAGAATGTCATTTTTTTACGATCAATTGCTGAAGCTTTTGATCTGTCTGTAATTTCCTTAATGCAGCTTCGTAAGCAAGCCAGTAGATTTCTTCAGTTTTTTTCACATCAAACACACTAGTTGCACCCATACCATGAGGTTCAATTATTACATCGCAATATTCTGCTTTTACGGCCATATCCGAATTGATAGACATAATTATCGATCGTTCAATGAGCCTACGATAGCTTTCTATAGTATCAGTATCAGGAAGATGGTTACAAGATGATCCGATAATAAAGTCGCAATCCGACCTGAGCGGTTCTACCGGAAAATTATTTAGGATACCCCCATCTATGTAAATTTTCCCATCAATTTCAATCGGTTTAAAAAACACAGGTATAGCACTAGAAGCTAAAATGGGATTAATTAATTCGCCAGAACTGAAGTACTTTACTTTACATTCATTGAAATTGGTAGCGGTAATAATCATGGGTGTTTTCAGGCCCTCAAATGAATTATGAGGGATATATTCCAAAAGAAGAGCTCTGATTTTATCCAATGACATGAGCCCTTTAGCTCTAAAAGCTGGTCTGATATACTTATAAAGGTGGGTCTTCATAAAAACCTTTAGAATTTCGGCAGGTTCCATTCCCTGAGCAAACAATGCACCCACTATTGAGCCAGCGCTCGTTCCACTAATCCTATTGAATTTGATTCCGGCCTCAGATAGAGCTTGTAAAACACCTAAATGGGCAATTCCACGGATGCCTCCGCCAGATAATACTAGTCCGATTTTCATACGTATTGATTACAGGCTTGTGAGATAATAAGATTAATTCCTTGGTTTATAGTTGGAATCTGTCAATATTTTTTGCGAGTCTTTTTCAAGCATCAATTGTTGAAGACTAATCTCCGGATTTTTTTCCATGTATTTTCTGACAATCTGCCAACCGGTCCAAATCCCTAATTTAGGGGCAGATGACGAATTTTCGCCTACTCCAGGTGTGAAAGGGGCCTCAGCCAGATATTTCTGGATCTTCATGTAATCTGACTCAAACAAAAGTTCGTTTTGCAGCAAATATGCCCAAATGCTAGCCTCATTTTCACTACACCATTCCAACTGTTCTTTGGTATAGCCGATCTTCAGTGAGTCATTTGTTTGAGGCATTACTGCATCCATCAGATAAAGAATCTTGCCATTGTAGATCATTTTAGATAATAGATTTCGGTCGCTGTCCTGATCTGGAAACATCTCTTCACGGATAAACGATTCAATAACCCTCGGACTAATATTTTGAGGATTAAATCTTCTGGCAATATAACCAGGTATACTTTGCCTCAAGGCAGGGTAGAAGCGCGATCCGCTTTCGCCTAGAAACATGTCAAGCCCTATTCCAATATAGTCGTTGCCAATGGGAGTTTGTACCGCAAATCCAGACAAGAAACTGATCAATCGCGGTAATTTTTGCTTTGGATAATAGTATCGAATGTATTTAAAAGCCCTATTGATTTCTTCTTCCTGCTGTTTGAGGTTAGGAAAGGTTTTATCGACAGTCGATTTAAGTTCTAAGTAGTCTTTATTTTGAATTATTGACTTTAGATTAGTGTAATAAACAGTGTCATTTACCAAACCTACACTGATTATTTTTTCCATGTAGTCATCAAAGAACCAGGTATATTTTTTTCTCAGAGCAGGAACCTTTTCTGAAATTTCATCGGGTTGAATACTGCCAAGCTCTTGATCAAATCGTTCAATCTTCATATTCAGCTTAATGTTGCTGATATCTGGAGCCTTTTTGTCATTACAAGACAGGAAGATCAGGCATATTAAAAAAAACAGGTAAATTTGCTTGGGTCTCATAGGTACAGATTAACTGCTAAATTATGAAAATGCCTAGTAAATTAGGTATTAAGCTTTTAAATAGGTAATTGAGCCTTTGATGTTAAAGAATTAGAGAATGAAAATAGCCCTTGCGCAACTTAATTACATTATTGGTGATTTTGATTACAATACAAACAAGATAATTGATGCTATTCAGTCTGCAAAACTGCAGGGTGCCGATTTGGTTGTGTTTGCCGAATTGTCTGTTTGTGGCTATTCGCCACGTGATTTTCTGGAATTTACTGAGTTTATTGATCGGTGTGAATTATCTGCACAAAAAATTGCGGCCGCATGTAAGGGTATTGCCTGTATCATTGGTTTACCAACAAAGAATCCAACCATTAAGGGTAAGGATCTCTATAACTCGGCTTATTTTATTGAGGATACTCAAATAAAATCTATTGTCAATAAAGCATTACTACCTAATTACGATGTTTTTGATGAGTATCGCTATTTTGAGCCGGCAGTAAATTTTGCTTGTATTGAGTTTATGGGGCATCGAATAGCCCTAACAATCTGCGAAGATATGTGGAATATCAACGATAATCCGATGTATGTTATTTCGCCAATGGATATGCTAATTAATGAGAATCCCGATCTGATGATCAATATTGCAGCATCTCCTTTTGCGTATAATCATGATGAAGAAAGGGTGCAGATATTAGGAGATAATTGCAGAAAGTATCGCCTACCACTCTTTTATGTTAATCAGGTTGGGGCTCAAACCGAAATTATTTTTGATGGGGGCTCATTGGTCTTTGATCAGGATGGTTCTTTGCTTGATGAATTTCCTTATTTCTCTGAAAGCCTAAAAATTTATTCGTTTGAATACGGAAGAATAATTGGCCATAAACCAATAGCTCATGATTCTCAAAACGATATTCAGCAAATACATGATGCATTGATTCTTGGGATACGGGATTATTTTGAAAAATCTGGATTCAGCAAAGCTATTCTAGGGTTATCAGGAGGCATTGACTCTGCACTCGTTTGTGCACTTGCTGCCAAAGCACTGGGCCCTGATAATGTGATGGCAGTATTGATGCCTTCAGAATATTCAAGTGATCATTCCATTCAGGATGCATTAGATCTGGTTAGTAATTTGGGATGTAAACATGAAATAATACCAATTAAAGAAGCCGCCGCCGCATTCGAGAATATGATGAAACCTGCATTTAAAGATCTTCCATTTAATGTGGCAGAAGAAAATATTCAGGCTAGGAGCAGAGCAATTATTGTGATGGCGATGTCGAATAAATTTGGTTATATACTTCTCAATACATCTAATAAAAGTGAGTGTGCTGTTGGGTATGGAACCTTATATGGTGATATGGCGGGTGCCATTGGCGTGCTTGGCGATTTATATAAAACACAGGTTTACAAGCTTGCTCATTATATGAACCGGGAAAGGACAATTATTCCTGAGAATAGCATCGTTAAACCTCCCTCTGCAGAGCTTAGGCCAGGGCAGAAAGATTCTGATTCCTTGCCAGAATACGATATACTTGATGGGGTATTGTATCAGTACATTGAGCTTAAAAAGAGCGCTGCAGAACTAATTGCAATGGGATATGATGAGGCTTTAGTAAAACGTATTTTGCGTATGGTTAATGTTGCCGAATTCAAACGAAATCAAGCACCGCCAATATTAAGGGTATCTCCAAAGGCCTTCGGAATTGGAAGAAGGATGCCTATTGTGGGGAAATATTTGAGTTAGCAGGTATCTGTTATCAGTTGTCTGTTATCAGTTATCTGTTGTCAGTTATCTGTTATCAGTTATCTGTTATCAGTTGTCTGTTATCAGTTATCGGCTAGTTAGTACTCAATACTCTCTACTCAATACTATTTAGTTGGTTAGTTAGTTAGTTAGTAGTTAGTTGGTTAGTTAGTAGTTATCAGTTGTCTGTTATCTGTTATCTGATGTTGGTTGGTTAGTTAGAATTGCTTTATACTACCTCATTTCAATTGATTGCTCTTCTCTACTTTTTGCTTTCAGCTTTCCCCTTTTTGCTTTCAACTTTCCCCTTTCAACTTTCTCCTTTCCCCTTTCAGCTTTCCCCTTTCAACTTATAACCTACAACCTATAACTTACGACCTACAACCTATAACTTACGACTTACAACCTAAACTTAAAAATCCCTATCATTAGAAATAATGCAAACAGAGCACTTCCTGCAGTTCCGGCTTTTGCGATATAATCGCCATGCTTTACATAGAATGTAATTTCCGCATTCAAATTAATATCCTGTTTCAAAACGCTGGGCATCCACCATTTTGTACGTTGTATAATGGTACCGCGCTGATCAATAAAAGCTGATATTCCTGTATTGGCAGAGCGAGCTACCCATCTTCTTGTTTCAATTGCTCTGAGTTTGGCATATTGCAAATGCTGGTCTTTACCTGAGGTATTACCCCACCAGCCATCATTGGTAATAATTGCGATGAACTGTGCATCTTTCTTAATGTAATCAGCAACATATTCTCCCCAGATTGATTCATAACAAATTACAGGGGCTAATCCAATTCCGCTTTGTGAATAGAATACAGATGGTTCACTCTGTTTACCATAACTTCCCGATGATCCACCAAAGGCTGCGAATGCAGGCTTTAAAAATGCCATTGAATTTGAGAATGGAGTTTGTTCTACTCCCGGAACGAGTTTCGATTTATGATAGAATTGAAGTTTTGCAGAATTCTCAATCAGCACAGCTGCATTGAAAACATCATAATAGATATTTGATCTACTGTCATATCTAGCAGTTGCTGTTATTGCTGTATCATAAATGGCAAAACTTTCTATTCCTGTTACGAGGTTTCCGTTTTTATAATTCTTTAAGAATTTCTGTATTTGGATAAAATTCTCATCTCCTCTGAAACTTCTTTCTTCTGTGCCTCTTGAAATGGCAGTTTCAGGCCAAATAAAAAATTCCGTATTGGTCTGACCTATTGATTCTGATAGCTTAATCAGTTTTGCTACTTGATCAGAAGCAGATAATTTTCCGAATTTCTCATAAGGATCAATATTAGGCTGAACTGCAACTATATTCGCAGGATTGGCCTTTTCCTCATAATTAACGTAGATGAGAATGGAGCATAGTATTGGAATCAACACCAATGCAGCGGTTGAAATCTGAAGTTTGATCTGTTGTGTTTTTGTTGACTTACTTTTTATAGCAAGCAGTGTTTCAAAAACAAAAATATTACATAATAAGACCCACAGTGTTCCACCATATACTCCAGTATATTCATACCATTGAATGAGATAGTGCGCTTCTGCAAAGCCATTTCCAAGATTCATCCAGGGGAATGCCAAATCCCATGTTTGATGCAGGTATTCATACCCTATCCAGAAACAGATTAGTCCGGCATAACTCCATATTTTGCTTGTTATCAGTCTCAGGCGGTAGTAAAGCCAAAAGGCAAGGGTCATCAGCACTGCGCCAAGACAAAAAGGGATCTGTGCAATAATAATTGCCAGCCATGCAGGCATTACTGCGTTTAGAGAGTTGAAAACCCAATATATACAGGTAGTATTCCAAATAAAAAAACAAATAATAGCAATTCTCCAGATTAGTCGGCCTTTCTTTTTTTCTTTTGATTGAATAATGTTTTCTGCGGCCTGAAGTAGCGGCACTAATGCCACAAGCAGGATAAGGGCAGTGAATGGGATTGGCGGCCATGCCAGCCACAGCAGAAATGCGCTAAGTAATGCGAGCTGGTAATTTTTTTTCATTTATAATTGAGATAAAATATCTGCTTTTTTACGTTCGTATTCGTCCTGACTGATGAGTTGCTTCTCAAATAAAATTTTTAATTTTTTTAATTTTTGAGTAAGATCATCTTCCATATCTTTTATTGTACTTTTTACTGTTGAATCTTCATCTTTAACTTCAATGTAAGAGGCATAATCATCACTTAAATTTTCATTTTGTAATGCAGTTTCTGGCCCTGAAGGAATTAATTTATGCTTTTCAAGTTGCTCATTGCAGTATTGAAATAGTTTTCTTGCCTGAACTTTGGGTATATAATCAATGCTTATATTTTCACCTCTTTGAGGGATGGTGATAAACTTTGATCCAAAAAATTCTTCTTTAAAAGATACTTCTTTGACCTCTGCCCAAGTAAATGTGATATAATTGGTGGTAAGTCCAAGGTTTTCTGGAATACAGAATACAATCCGTTTATTGGTTACCGCAATACAATCTGGAATGAGAGTTACAGCTGGTCTTTTCTGAATAGCCAGATAAATTACAGCCTCGCCCGAGGTAAGCATATCGCTTAATTTCCCTAAAACCTTTTCAGCAGTTTTTGGATCCTGATCATCAGATAAATAGTGTTCGCTTAACATAATTTTATTTTTTAATGGTTCTATTTGCCTGCAACGCAAATTACTATTTCACCTTTTAAGGTATGAATTTCATAATGCATTTTTATTTCGTTTAAAGTTCCCCTGACTGTTTCTTCAAACATCTTAGTCAGTTCTCTTGATACGGAAGCCTGCCGATCTGTACCCAGATATTGCCCTAGCTCATCCAGGGTTTTCAGCAATCGATGCGGAGATTCATAAAAAATCATGGTACGTGTTTCGTTTGCAAGCTCCTTCATGCGTGTTTGTCTACCTTTCTTAACCGGTAAAAAACCTTCAAAAGTAAATCTGTCGGCAGCTAATCCTGAATTGACCAATGCCGGTACAAATGCCGTAGCTCCTGGAAGGCATTCTAATGGTATTTCATTTCGGATGGCTTCACGCACAAGTAAAAATCCGGGATCTGAAATGGCTGGTGTTCCTGCATCAGAGATCAGGGCTATTTGTTTGCCTTCTTTTAAAAAGCGAATAACCTCGGTAACTGATTTATGCTCATTGTGCTGATGATGAGAAAAAAGCTTTTTATCAATGCCAAAATGTTTCAGTAAAGGTGCACTGGTGCGGGTATCTTCTGCAAGAATGAGGTCTACCTCTTTCAAAATGCGGATAGCCCTGAAGCTCATGTCCTCAAGATTTCCAATCGGTGTTGGTACAAGGTAGAGTTTACCGCTCATGGTTTCTTATTTTATTTGGGCAAAAATTGAGGAAAAACTCCAAAATCAAAGCCCAAACTCCAAACTGTTTATATCTTTGTCTAAATTTATTAAAGATGCTGCAAGTTAGTTATATCCGTGAAAATAGGGATGAAGTTTTAAATCGTTTATCGGTAAAGAATTTTAAACATCCTGAGCTGGTTGATAATATCATTAAATTAGATGATGACCGCCGGCAAACACAGACGCAATTAGACTCTATTGCTGCTGAGGCCAATGCATCTGCAAAAAAAATTGGCGATTTGATGCGCCAGGGTCTCAAAGATGAAGCAGAAAGCATAAAATTACAGTCAAATACCAATAAGGAGCAGTCTAAAATTCTGAGTGATAAGTTAAGCGCTATTGAAATTCTATTGCAGAATGAGCTCGTCTTGCTTCCCAATTTACCTCATATTTCAGTTCCCAAAGGCAAAACCCCAGAAGAAAATGTGGTGGCTTTAGAAAACGGAAAGATTCCTAAGCTGATGCAAAATGCGCTGCCCCATTGGGAGCTGGCAACAAAATATGATATTATTGATTTTGAACTTGGAAACAAGATAGCCGGTGCCGGATTTCCTGTTTATAAAGGTAAAGGCGCTAAACTTCAGCGTGCGCTGATCAATTTCTTTATGGATCGTGCCGGCGTAGCTGGATACCGTGAAATGCAGCCACCTATCGTGGTAAATGAAGCCTCAGGTTTTGGAACCGGACAGCTTCCAGATAAGGAAGGGCAGATGTACCATATTGGCATTGATAATCTATACCTGATTCCAACTGCAGAGGTTCCGATTACTAATTTATATCGTGATGTGATTTTGAAGGAAGATGAGTTGCCGGTAAAAAACTGTGCATATACTCCTTGTTTTCGCAGAGAAGCAGGTTCATACGGTGCGCATGTTCGTGGTTTGAATAGATTGCATCAGTTTGATAAAGTTGAGATCGTGCAGGTTGTTCATCCATCTCATTCTTATCAGGTTCTTGAAGATATGAGTGCGTATGTTCAGTCACTCCTACAGGCCTTAGAACTTCCTTACCGTGTATTAAGTTTATGCGGAGGCGATATGGGATTTACTTCAGCTAAAACGTATGATATGGAAGTATGGTGTGCCGCACAGGCTCGTTGGCTTGAAGTATCCTCAGTGTCAAATTTTGAAACCTATCAGAGTAACCGCCTGAAACTACGTTTCAAAAGCAAGGAAGGCAAGTCTCAGCTTGCACATACTTTAAATGGGAGTGCGCTTGCATTACCCAGGATAGTAGCTTCTTTACTGGAAAACAATCAGACAGAAAATGGGATTAGAATTCCAGCAGCATTGGTTCCATATACGGGTTTTGAGTGGATCAACTAGTGTGATCATGTTTGTCTTCTGAATAACGGTCTGGATAATAATAAAAAGAGAATTGATTTTTCAATTTCTGCTATCATATTTGGTTAGGTCAGGTTGTTGTTTCATATCATTTTTTTTCATTTTAGAGGTTACAATTTTCATCCATTGGGTAAATAATATATTCTGCGCATTTTAATTTTGCGTTTCTGAATTTCAGCACATTATTATTTCCAATTCTTTATTTTTTCGAAATCTCATAGTCGATTATTGCTTTATATAGTGATTATAAATAGATTTTGAACCGAATCGTATTTTGGTATATATTTTTCTATCTTAGAAATTAATTGTTTAGAGTTATGAATATTAAGAAAATACTGATCGCAAACAGAGGGGAGATTGCGATCAGAATTAGCCGAGCGTGTAATGAGCTGAATATCCGGACAGCAGCAATTTATACCTACGAAGATCGTTATTCACTTCACCGTTATAAGGCCGATGAGGCCTATCAGATTGGTGAGGATAATAACCCTTTAAAGCCATATCTTGATATTCAGGCCATCATAAAAATGGCTAAATACTGCAAAGCAGACGCTATTCATCCTGGATATGGCTTTTTATCTGAAAATCCGGAGTTCGCACGTCAATGTGCCGAGAATGGCATCGTATTTATCGGTCCCAGACCTGACGTTATGATTGCGTTGGGAGATAAGATTCAAGCAAAAACAGTCGCAAAACAAGCTCAGATTCCTATTATAGAAAGTAATGTGCCTGATCTTAATACGCTTGAAATAGCACTTTCTGAGGCACAAAGAATTGGTTTCCCCATGATATTAAAGGCTGCTTCGGGTGGTGGTGGTCGTGGTATGCGTGTGGTTAGAACCGATGAAGAGCTTAGAAAAGTATTTCCTGAAGCCAAGAGTGAGGCTAAAAATGCATTTGGTGACGATACGGTATTTCTTGAAAAATTCATTGAGCGTCCGCGCCATATTGAGGTACAGATTGTAGCGGATAACCATCAGCAGGTGATGCACCTTTATGAACGCGATTGTTCAGTGCAGCGGCGTTTTCAAAAGGTAGTGGAAGTTGCGCCTTCTCTTAATTTGAAAGATCAGACTCGCGAAAAACTATATCATTATGCGGTTAGCATTGCAAAAGCTGTTAATTATAATAATGTCGGTACTGTGGAGTTCCTGGTTGATTCTGATGAGCGTATTTATTTTATAGAAGTTAATCCTAGAATTCAGGTTGAACATACGGTTACAGAAATGATAACTGGAATTGACCTCATAAAAACTCAGATCTATATTGCTGATGGGTACAAGCTTTCTGACCCTGAAATTGGTCTTTCTGATCAGTCGAAGGTGATGAAAAATGGCTTTGCCATGCAATGCAGAATTACCACCGAAGATCCATCTAATGACTTTAAGCCTGATTATGGCACATTAATTACCTATAGAAATGCTACCGGATTTGGTGTGCGTCTGGATGAGGGAAGTACTTATCCGGGAATGAAGATCAGCCCGTTTTTCGACTCTATGCTTGTGAAGGTTAGTACTCAGGGGGCAACTTTACTCGATGCGGCACGTAAGATGAATCGCGCCTTACGTGAGTTCAGGATTAGAGGGGTAAAAAATAATATTCAGTTTCTGGAGAATCTTATTAATCATCCTGTTTTTGTTGAAGGAAAAGCTACAGTTAATTTTATACAGGAGTATCCTGAGTTATTTGCTATTACAAAAGGTTTGGATCGCGGTACTCGTGTTTTATCATTTCTTGGTGATATTTCATTGAATGGAAATCCGGATGTTAAGAACTTTGATCCTGAAATTCGACTTGAGAAACCCATTGTGCCCGAGTTTGACCATACATCTAGCTATCCTAGAGGAACAAAGGATATGCTGAATGATATGGGTGCAGAGGCCTTTTGTACCTGGTTAAAGAATGAAAAGAAGATTTATTATACTGATACCACGTTTAGGGATGGCCACCAATCATTGCTGGCAACACGCATGCGTACTTATGATATGCTTAAGGTTGCTGAAGCTTATGCCAAAGATCATCCTCAAACATTCAGTATGGAGGCATGGGGTGGTGCTACATTTGATGTTTGTTTAAGGTTTCTGCATGAAGATCCATGGGTTAGATTACAGAAATTAAGGGCTGCCATGCCTAATATTCTTATTCAGATGCTGATAAGAGGGTGTAATGGAGTTGGATATTCTGCCTATCCCGATAATCTGGTTGAGTCATTTGTTCAAAAGAGCTGGGAGAATGGTGTGGATGTATTCCGCATCTTTGACTCATTAAACTGGATGGAAAATATAGCCCCATGTATTGATATGGTGCGTAAAACCGGAGGAATTGCCGAGGGTTCTTTATGTTATACCGGCGATATTCTCGATCCAAAGCGAACTAAATATAATCTTGATTATTACTTGCGCATGGCAAAAGATCTTGAAAATGCAGGATCTCATATTTTAGGCGTTAAGGACATGTCAGGGCTTTTAAAACCCCATGCAGCCAAATTGCTGATTGAAGCATTAAAAGACACTGTAAAGATTCCTATACATCTTCATACTCATGATACTTCCTCCCTTCAGTCGGCAACTTACCTCATGGCTATTGAAGCTGGTGTGGATGTGATTGATTGCGCGCTTGGTTCCATGTCGGGAATGACTTCTCAGCCGAATTTTAATTCTATAGTGGAGATGATGCGTTTTCATGAACGTGAGAATCCATATAATGTAAAATCACTGAATCAGTTTAGCAATTATTGGGAAACGGTTCGTGATTATTATCATCCTTTTGAGTCAGGTATGAAATCAAGTTCTGCAGAAGTTTTTCAGCATGAAATACCTGGTGGACAGTATTCAAACCTTAAGCCGCAGGCGATCGCACTTGGGCTTGGAGATCAGTTTGAAGAGATAAAAGAACGCTATGCTGATGTGAATGAGCTGTTTGGAGATATCGTAAAGGTAACTCCTAGTTCAAAAGTTGTTGGCGATATGGCCCAGTATATGGTAGCAAACAACATAAGCAAGGAGGATATATTTACCAAAGGCGATCATATATCTTTCCCGGAATCGGTAGTTTCTTATTTTATGGGTGAGATAGGTCAGCCAGAAGGAGGGTTCCCCCAAGAGCTTCAGCGGATAGTATTGAAAGGTAAAACTGCCATGACTGAACGTGCCGGTAAGAGTTTGCCAGCGCTTGATTTGGATCAGGACTTCAAGGATTTTAAGAAACAGTTCGGTGATGATCTTCCTTATACAACTTATTTATCATATAAGTTTTATCCAAAGGTGACAGAGGATTATCTGCATATGTTCCGTAAATATGGAGATGTTGATGTGGTCCCAACCAAATATTTCTTTTTTGGTATGAAACAGGGTGAGGAAACCACCATTGAGATCGCTCCCGGTAAAACATTACTGGTGAGGCTTCAGTCTATGGGGCCTGCTGATGATAAAGGTATGCGAACTGCTTTCTTTAAGCTGAATGGACAGACCCGTAATATTGAGGTTCAGGATAGGTCTATCAAAGTAACCCGTCAAGAAAATCGTAAGGCCGATAAGGCAAGTGCGCATCATATTGGCTCTCCTTTGCAGGGCATGCTTTCAAAGGTTTTTGTCAAGCAGGGCGATGAAGTGAAAAAAAATCAGCCATTGTTTATGGTTGAAGCTATGAAAATGGAAACCAATATTGCTGCGAGTGCGGATGGTATTGTAGGTGATATTATATTATCTCCTGGAACATTGGTTAATACAGATGATCTGGTACTGGAGTTTAGATAGTGAGTATAAAAGTTTCAAAAAAATATTCATAATCGGACAGAATGATTTTTTTAAAGAAAGCAGCACTGAATGATTTGTTTAAAGAAAGCAGCACACGCGACACGCGTGCGCTAACGGGCTCTTGAAAGCAGCTAAAAACCACCCCTCGCAGCGCTTAAAGGATATCGGTTCGCTTGCCAGAATGTGATTAATAATGGAGTTACTCATAAATTATAATCTATAACCCTTTGCGTCTTGGCGTCTTTGCGAGCTCTTCTATTTTAATTTCATGGGATTCTGTCATTGTATTTAAAGATTTTCTCGCAAAGACGCAGAGACGCGGTTGTATGACGGATAAGGAAATTGCAGGTTAGTTTATAGCAAAATTTTCTTAGCCGACCAGTGTCCACCGCAGGCGGGGGAATAAAAGGGGGTGGTTTTTGATATTACATTAAAATCCCTGCATTTTTACCCCTGTCGTTTTCCAACGATCTGGCTCAGGTATTCAAATACTAGCTGCCCCATGGTGGTACAAGTTTTAAATGCCGGGTTTTTATGGTAAGAGGAAAGCTCTTTGCCTAATTGCCTGACTTTTTCATCCGGTGCAATGGTATCAATGTCCATTACCCTAAAAAGTTCTTCGATACGGTAATTCCCTGTACGAAAACGGTTTGCGATCAGGCTTCTTTCTTCCTCCTGATACTGCCTCATGGTGGTTAAGTCCATATGTTGCATTCCAAGCTGTACCAGAGCCAGGTTCTCTTTGAAATAATGTGGCAGGTACATTTTCAGTCTACCTTCATACGATTGCTGGTCAAAGTCGATGGCCCGAAAGCGGTATTGATTTCCTTCAATATCTGGAGTGATATCGACAACAAAATTATAAGAACGCATATCTCCAAGTAACCTAACAAAACAGCGTTCATTGAATTTCACAAACTCCTTACAAATTCGAATCTGATTAAATTTGGAAGTACCTAAGCGTCTGCTGATAAATTCATCGCCAGGTAAACCAGGAATATGTTCTTCGATCAGGGTATTGCCATCCGTTAAATAACTGATCCTGTTGGGTGAGAGAATATGCTCCAGCTCCAGTCCGTAAACCCGCGAAGCATCGGCCACTTTGACGTAAAAATGATCATAATTATCATTCAGGCGGTTGATGATGCGAACCCGAAATGGCCTGGTATTGGCAAAGGTGCAATAGTCGATACGCGCTACCGAAAGGTGTTCCATAACCGCGGTATCACCATCTGTATTCATCAGTGCATAGATGTAAGTAAGATTTGGGAAAAGTTCCTTCATTTCACTTTCATCATAATAGACGGTATACCAAAGCGTATCGCGACCTTCTTTATCTCTTAATGGAGTTTTCAGGTTAAAACGCATCAAGTCTGAATACTGTACCGGAAGCTTCACCTCACGGTCGAATTTTAAAAGATAATCACGAAGCTCAGGCCTTATGGCATAATGCTGTTTCTTTTTAGAGGGAACAACATCTCTTGGCTCTTTTTGGTGTGAATGCATTTTATTCGGTTGTCAGTTGTCAGTTATCTGTTATCAGTTGTCAGTTATCTGTTATCAGTTGTCTGTTATCAGTTATCTGTTATCTGTTATCACCCGATAGCTATCGGGTTAACAGTTTGGGTACGGCAGCCAGACAACACATTTCAGTTATCAGTTTAAGTACTCTAGTCATATCTCATGCCTCCTAAAATAAAGGTATAAAAAAAGGCCCTCTCAGGCCTCAATTTCTATTCTTCAACAACTTCGCTGTGGGTGTATACTACCTCTTCTTTCTCTTCTTTGAAATATCTTTTTTGATACAATAAAATCATAATCACTCCAATGGATATCGCAGAGTCGGCTAGGTTAAATACGGGTCTGAAAAAAATAAGTTCTTGCCCGCCCCAAAATGGAAACCATGAAGGGTATGCCCCTTGGATTATGGGAACATAGAACATGTCAACTACTTTACCATGAAACAGGCTAGAATAGCCGCCTTCAACAGGAAATAATTTTGCGGGTTCATAATAAGAACTTTCGTTAAATAGTACGCCATAAAAGGTTGAATCGATGATATTTCCCATTGCACCAGCAAAGATGAGTGATAAATTCATGATCAGCCCGCGGTGGTATTTATGTTTAATCATATATACCAATCCGTAACCTATTCCTAAAACAGCCACAATCCGGAATAAGGTTAATACCAGTTTTCCGGTTTCGCCGCCAAACTCCATGCCGAATGCCATTCCATTATTTTCAGTAAAATGAATGATCGCCCAGTTGCCAATAATTTTATACTCCTGCCCTAAAGACATGTTCAGCTTGATCCAGAATTTTAAAACCTGGTCAGCAATTAATATGAAGAAAATCGCAAAAAAGGGCTTAGTATAAGCTTTCATTTAGGCCTGTTTCATTTTAGCTTCCATACTTAATGTTGCATGAGGAACTGCACGCAAACGTTCTTTCGGTATTAATTTTCCGGTTTCTCTGCAAATACCGTAGGTCTTATTTTCAATACGCACCAAGGCATTCTCTAGGTTATCTATGAATTTGCGCTGACGGGCAGCCAGCTGATTGATTGATTCCTTTTCAAGGGTAGCTGATCCATCTTCAAGAGTCTTGTAAGTACCTGCGGTATCATCAGTTCCGTTCATATTTGGATTACTTAATGATTGGCTTAAAGCAGCTAATTCTTCTCTTGAACTACGTAATTTATCGGTAATAAGGGTTTTGAATTCCTGCAATTCTGCATCAGAATATCTTGTTTTTACGTGCTTATCCATTTCTATCCTTTATTTATTAGTATCATTAAATTATGCTCATCAATACTTACCAATTCTCCCTCATTTAGCTCATTTACAAGCTCTAAGGAGTTGGCCAGGATTTCGGCGCAAATATATGATAAATTATTTTTTAGGGCTTCCGAAATATACGGATGGTCTTTAACCTGTACCCTAATCTTATCTGTAACCTCAAAACCCTGATCTTTTCGCATGTTCTGGATGCGGTTAACCAGCTCTCTTGAAATACCCTCTTGCTTTAAATCTTCGGTAATGGTAATATCTAGTGCTACAGTTAAGGCTCCAAGATTTGCAACCTGCCATCCTGGAACATCCTCAGCTAAGATTTCTACATCTTCAACAAGAACCTGATAAGCAGTGTCGCGGATATTTATTTTGCCCTCGTTTTCAAACCGGCTAATTTCCTGTTGGGTTAAGGTGTTTAATGCTTCTGCCACAATTTTCATATCCTTACCAACTTTTGGGCCTAAAGCTTTAAAGTTTGGCTTTATTTTTTTGCTGATAATGCCAGAGGTATCTGTAATGTACTCAATATCTTTAATGTTTGTTTCTGAAAGGATCAGATCTTTTATTTTTTCAACCCTTGCTTTGAAAGTTTTATCCAAAACTGGTATAAGTGCTTTACCTAATGGCTGTCTTACATTAATACCAACTTTTTTTCGCAGCGAAAGGATTAGTGAAGAAATATCCTGAGCAAGCCCCATGCGTTCTTCCAAGGCTTTGTCTACCAAGCCTTCATTGTATTCCGGAAAATTGGCCAGGTGTACAGAAAGAGCCTGTTCTTTACCAGTAGCATTGTTTAGGTCAATGTATAAGCGATCACTGAAAAATGGCGCAACCGGTGACATAAGCTTTGCAATGGTATTCAAACATGTGTAAAGTGTTTGATAAGCTGATATTTTATCTTCAGAATATTCACCCTTCCAGAAACGGCGACGGCATAAGCGAACATACCAGTTGCTCAAGTGCTCATCCACAAAGTTCTGGATAGCACGAGTGGCGCGGGTTGGTTCAAAGTCGGCATAGTGTTTATCAACTTCCAGAATTAATGAATTTAATAATGAAATAATCCAACGATCAATTTCTGGGCGGTCTTTGACATTCTCTTCCTGATACCTAAAGCCGTCTATATTTGCATAAAGCACAAAAAATGCATAGGTGTTATGTAATGTTCCAAAGAACTTGCGGCGTACCTCATCAATTCCTTCGATATTGAATTTTAAATTATCCCATGGCGATGCATTGCTGATCATGTACCAGCGAGTAGGATCTGCGCCGTATTTTTCAATGGTTTCAAATGGATCAACTGCATTGCCCAAACGTTTCGACATTTTATTGCCGCTTTTGTCTAATACCAGCCCGTTAGATACCACATTTTTAAAGGACACGCTATCATTGAGCATTACACCAATGGCATGCAGGGTAAAAAACCATCCGCGAGTTTGATCTACTCCTTCGGCAATGAAATCGGCAGGATATATTGATCCAGCTTCAGAATCAGACCCCGAATGAGTGTTCCAATAATCTAAAAAATCTTTTGCACTAATGTTTCCATTTTTACCTTCTTCGGTTGGGGGAAGACCCCATTGCGCATAAGGCATAGCACCTGAATCGAACCAGACATCAATGAGGTCGGGTTCACGAAACATTTTTTTGCCGGATGGAGAAAGTAAAACCACATCATCCACAAAAGGGCGATGCATATCATTAATCACAAATGTAGGATCCATAAAACCAGCATCTGCAGATTTCTTGATCTCGGCTCTCAATTCATTAACTGACCCGATACATTTTTCTTCTGAACCATCTTCAGTACGCCAGATTGGCAAAGGAGTACCCCAGTATCGTGATCTGGATAAATTCCAGTCAACCAGATTTTCTAGCCAGTTTCCAAAACGCCCGGTACCCGTTGATTCAGGCTTCCAGTTGATGGTTTTATTGAGTGCAACTAGGCGTTCTTTAACAGCTGTAGTTTTGATAAACCAGCTATCTAGCGGATAATATAAAACAGGTTTATCTGTTCTCCAGCAATGCGGGTAACTGTGTTCGTATTTCTTAACATCAAAGGCTTTGTTCTCTTCCTTTAATTTGATGGCGATTAACACATCAGTAGGCCTGAAATCAGGATCTTTACGTTCTTCATCGCTATAATATTCTTCTTTTACGTATTTACCGGCAAAGTCACTGACCTCTTGAACAAATTTCCCCTTTCTGTCAACCAGCGGGAATTCGTTGCCTTTTTCATCCCTGATCATAACCGATGGTACATTGTTTTCGCGGCAGGCCCTAAAATCGTCGGCGCCAAAAACAGATGCGGTATGTACGATACCGGTACCATCTTCTGTGGTTACAAAATCGGCAGGAATAACGCGGAATGCATTCTTTTCAAGATCAGCATTGGTTACATAGGGCATTAGCTGATGGTAATGCAGATCAATAAGGTCTGATCCCTTGAATTCGGCCTCCATTTGCCATGGAATCAGTTTGTCGCCTTCCTTGTAATCTGAAAACTGGATGGTTTTTGCCTCTTCTTTAAAATATTTTGAAACAAGATCCTTTGCTAGAACCACACTCACGGGCCTGAACGTATACGGATTAAATGTTTTAATTTTTACATACTTGATGGATGCACCAACAGCCAGCGCACAGTTTGATGGTAAGGTCCATGGTGTAGTGGTCCAGGCCAGAATAGTGGTATCTTCAGTTTCTTTGTCAAAAAGAATCTTCATTAATGGATGGTCCTGATCCTTTTTTATGTGGAACTGGGCAACTATGGAGGTATCTTTTAGCATTTGATACGTCCCGGGCTGGTTTAGCTCATGTGAGCTTAGTCCGGTTCCTGCTGCAGGAGAATAAGGCTGAACAGTATATCCTTTGTATAAAAGTCCTTTTTCATGAAACTGCTTCAAGATCCACCAGAGGGTTTCTATATACTCATTTTCATAGGTGATATATGGATTCTCTAGGTCAACCCAATAGCCCATTTTCTCGGTCAGGTCGTTCCATACATCGGTATATTTCATAACCTCGGTACGGCAGGCAGCATTATATTCTTCAACGGTAATGCTTTTACCGATATCGTCTTTGGTAATACCCAGCTTCTTTTCTACAGCCAGTTCAATAGGTAGCCCATGCGTATCCCATCCTCCTTTACGATTTACTCGAAAGCCTTTGAGGGTTTTATAACGACAAAAAATATCCTTAATGGAGCGGGCCATAACATGATGGATTCCCGGCATCCCGTTCGCAGATGGTGGCCCCTCATAAAATATATAAGGTTTAGAAGCAGGCCGGTTAGAAATACTTTTTTCAAATACCTGGTTTTTTTTCCAGTATTCTAATATCTCTTTACCGGTTTTTGATAGATCAAGTTGCTTATATTCTTTGTACATCAGTGCTTTAACTCCCAAATTTAAGGATGCAAAGTTAAGAATTTTAAGTCTTATAATGCAGTTTTTTGGAATCATTCATCCGCGAAAATTTGCCAAACAAGTAAGGCCCGTATTTTGTGTAAATTAGCCTCTAAGTTTTTAGATTATGAGAAATATATATATGCGCCGTGGCATCTGGCTGCTATTTTTAGGGATAGCCTTAAATTTATTGGGATATTACCTGATGGGAGAGGAGATATACAAGTATGGCTGGGCCATGGTAAGTGGTACCCTTGCATTTGGTTTTGGCTTTTTATCGGTAATTTATAGCTTGATACGTAAAATGGACCGAAAAGCTATTTTGAAAGAACGGGCAGAAGAGTAGTAGGTTGATTATTGTTTGTATTTTTTCTATGGCGACGAAATTAACGTCATTTCGAACACCTAAAAACTAGTTTTCAAAGAAAATAATTAGTACAAGGTGGAGAAATCTGTTCACCAAAGCATATTATTTCAATCGAAATTCTCTTTTCACTCAACAGATTTCTCCACGCATTAAAGACTGTGCAATATTAAATATAATGCCTGCGTGTTCGAAATGACGGATTTAGTAGCTATAGAACTCTATCTTAAATATCCCAGGTATCTCCATTGGCCTTAGCAATCTTTTTTCTTTTTCTTTTATCGAGCAATAACAGTAAAGCAGGCAGCAGGGTCAGGTTTGATACCAGTGCGATAATCAGCGTGATAGAAAGTAGTAATCCCAATATCATGGTGCCGCCAAAGGTGCTGGCTGTAAATATTCCAAACCCGAAGAACAGAACCAATGCAATGTGTGTCATGCTAATGCCGGTTTCTATTATGGTATCAGAAATAACTTTTGATGTGCTAAAATCTGTCGACAGTAATTCCTGTTGATACCTGGTTAGAAAATAAATGGTTTGGTCGGATGCAAGTCCGAAAGCGATTGTAAATATCAGAATCGTTGAAGGCTTAAGTGGGATATTGAAAAATCCCATTAGCCCTGCCGTAATAATCAATGGAATAACATTAGGAAGCAATGAGATGAACATGATCCTCACATCTTTAAATTGTGCAAGGCGCAGCAGCGAGATCAGAGCAATTGCCAATAGAATACTTTCCATCAGGTGCATCAGCATGTAATCGGTTCCTTTAGAAAAAATAATACTCGATCCAGTTAGCAGTACATCATAACGCTCAGGTTTTAAAATAGAGTCGATACGAGGTTTTAACTCTTTAAGTAGCTCATTCATACGTTTTGAACCAACATCAGCCATCTGGAAACTGACTCGTGTAACCTGCTTATTGCTATCCACAAAACCTTTCAGCATGTCATTGTTTCCTCCCGAATTTCCTAGGTAACTCAAAACGAAGTTCTTCTCCATGTCATTGGGTATTCGGAAAAACTGTGGATCGCCGTTATAAAATGCTTGCGATGCGTACTTTAATGCTTTATTCAAAGATACTGAACGTGAGAATTCAGGGTATTCAGAGATCATTTCTTCCATTCTATCAACTTTTTTAATAGTCGATAAGTTCAGGATACCATTCTTTTTACGTGTATCAATGCTTACCTCTAGGGGTAAAATTCCTTCGAAGTTCGTTTCAAAGAAATTAAGGTCGCGGATAATGGGAGAGTTCTGCGGAAGATCATCTACCACATAGCCATTCACATTGATCTTTAATACTCCAATCATAGAGATCAGGGTGATGATCATCGTAACACTATAAATTAGCTTGCTGCGATGATGTACCAGATAGTCGGTTTTCACCAATAATTTATGCAAAATGCTGTTATCATGCTCTTCTTGAGCTTTCAATGCCGGTACTGGCAAATAGCTGAAAATAATTGGGATCAGGCACAGGCAAATAAACCAGGTAGCCATCACATTCAAGGCAGCAACTACTCCAAATTCAACCAGTAGGGCACTACCCGTGAAAAATAATACACCAAATCCAATAGCGGCGGTAATATTGGCGATTAGGGTAGTTTCAGAGATGCGCAGGATAGTAACATGCAGCGCTTTGGCTTTGTCGCCATGTTTACGAAGTTCATTATGATATTTATTCAGCAGCAAAATACTATTCGGAATGCCAATGATCACAATCAAAGGTGGGATCAGTCCGGTGAGGATGGTAATCTCATACCCGAACATAACCAATGTTGCCAAACTCCAGATTACGCCAACGATCACCAGCAGAATTGGGAAAATTACAGGGTAAAGCCGGCGGAAAAATATAAACAAGATCACGGCCGCAACTAAAATAGATAGACCAAGGAAAAGTACAAACTCTTTAGATACCAATCGACTTACTGCGGTGCGTATGAAGGGTAGTCCGGAGTAATGCACTTCCAACTTATTCCTTTTACTGAAAGCACCAGCTTTATCAAGGATAGATTGAATAATCGGAGCCCTTTTTTTGGTGTTCAGTATTTTGAAGTCAATATTAATCGCCATTAAAGTAGCATGGCTTTCTTTGTTGTAGAGTAAACCCTCATAAAACGGAAGCTCATAAATTCGTTGCTTGATACTGTCCATTTCAGTATCGCTCAGCACGGTGGTTCCACTCAGCTGTTTTAATACAAACCGCTGATTGCTGGTGTCTTTCTGTAAGTCGTATAGATTTCCAATAGAAAGAACCTGTTTAATTCCTTCAATCTTTTGGATGTCTGCAGCCAGTGCTTGCCATTCATTAAATTGTTCTTTTTTCAATAGATCAGGAGAACTTACCCCCAAAACCATCATGTTTCCATCTTCGCCAAACTGGCTTTTGAAATTATTATACTTGATGAAAGCAGAGTCTGTTAAAGGAAGAATTTTACTTCCCATGAAAGATAGCTTGACATAACTAGCTTTCCATGCCATGAACACTGTAATTAGAAAGAAAACTACGAGAATAGCTATACGGTTAGAAAGTATAAATTTGGAAAAGTTATTCCACATACTGCACGTTTTAGGATAAATGCGAAAGCCAGAGCGTAAAACTACAAAAATTCTTAATTTGGACTTTCAATAATCTTTTATTTCAGTATTTATACCGTAATAATACCATTTTTGACCTTGATTCTGATAAATTATACATCCTAAGGGTAATTTAAAATTAAGCATGAAGAAGTTTTTTAAAGGATTTTGTTTTGCATGTAAGGGAATCAGCTATTCGTTCGGCACGCAGCTGAACTTCAGAATTCATTGTCTAATTGCATTATTTGTTATCAATGCAGGATTTTACTTTGCCCTGAATTCTGTTGAATGGTTATGGATCATTGCAGCAACCGCTGTGGTATTTATTGCCGAGCTTTTTAATACGGCCATAGAAACCCTGGTGAATTTAGTTTCGCCAGATTTCAATCCCAAGGCGGGTCTTATCAAGGATATTTCAGCAGCAGCAGTTCTGATTGCTGCCTTCATGGCTCTGATAATTGGAGTTTTGATATTTTTACCAAAAATCATCGATGCTGTATAAGACCAGGGGTATAGTTTTTAAAATTACTGATTACTCTGAAAGCAGTGTGGTTGTGCAGGTTTTTACTGAAACATTCGGTCTGCAGTCGTACCTGATTAACGGAATCAAGAGGCCCAAATCAAAAATCAGGCTAAATAGCTTGCAGCCTTTGCATTTGCTGGATATGGTGGTGTATCATAAAACATCTGGGAATATTCAGCGCGTTTCGGAGCTCAGGCATCAGCCGGTATTTTTAAGCATACCTTATGATATTGTAAAAAGTTCGATTACGATGTTTTTGAATGAGGTTCTTTACAAATCATTGAAGCAGCATGAGGCCGATGAGGTTTTGTTTGAATTTTTGTTTCATGCCATCGAGATTCTTGATAGTATCAGTAATGGATTAGCAAATTTCCATCTCTATTTTTTATTACGCTTGACTCGCTTTTTGGGGTTTTATCCGGATATGACCTTGGCCGATACAGGCACTTATTTTGACCTTAGGGATGGGGGATATACTAGAATGCAGCCACCGCATGCTCAAATTTTGGAACCTCAATTTGCAGCTGTGTGGACAAGTATTCTGAATTCAAATTTTGATGATCTGGATAACTTAAAGATTTCGTCTTCAGACAGAAAATTCTTGCTCGAGAAGATTCTGGATTATTACCGGAACCATATTGAAGGGTTTGGTCAGATCAGGTCGCATGAGGTATTGGAGGAGGTGTTGAGTTAGTAGAGAGAGAGGATTGGTTCTATCAACATTGAATAGCATAATTGATAAAAATTGCAATCAATATTGGAATTTTCAAGTTTACCGCAAATTCACTATCCACCCAGTGTCTGCCGCTGGTTTAAAGGCCTCCATTGGAGCGGGGGAATAAAAAGGGGCTGGTTTTCGCATTCAAACAAGCTATAATAATTATAATGCACTAGTTTATAGCTAATTAAATATATTTTGAAATTAATTTTGTGAAAGTAAACGATACGTCTATATTTGCACTCCCAATCAGGGAGATTAGCTCAGCTGGTTCAGAGTATCCCGATTACATCGGGAGGGTCACTGACTCAGTAAGTTAAAAAAAAAGGGAGATTAGCTCAGCTGGTTCAGAGCACCTGCCTTACAAGCAGGGGGTCACTGGTTCGAACCCAGTATCTCCCACACTGAAAATCAGGCGTTTACATTCAATTGTAAGCGCCTTTTTTTATGTGGTTTACACATTGGTTTACACAAACCCTGTATTTGCTCCTATGCTTCTTAACTTTAATTCTCCCTAAATGCTTAGCCTAAATCATAAAGTTGTACCCTGGCGGATCTGTCTGATTGGCAGATGTGATCTTTATGAAAAAGAGAGATGGTGTGCCTACCCCTACAGATAATTGTCCCTTAAGTTACTAATCGCCTTATTCACCTGTTATATCTTATATATATAGCTTTAGTCTATTATAATCCTTGATTTAGGTATAAATGGGTTTAAAATAATAAAGCTCCAACAGTATAAAGCAAAAGCTTTGAAATTTAAAATTATACTTTTGATTGGCCCGAACAATAGGGAAGTTTACAATCTATAATTGTATGTTTACTTTTTTATTTTGTACGTAGTAATAATTTAATTTAATTTGTCAAATGATAAAGAATTATGGAAAAGATAATAGAATTTATAGACAAGAATTTTTTTTTCAATTTGTATAAACCTGAATTAGTAAGTGATTATTGGGATTACGATGCAGAGAATTTTAAAGATTGGGATAGTATACATAAAAATAAAAATATTGATTACAGAAATAATTATTATGGCTTTGTATTTCCAAGTGTAAAATCTAAAAGCGATTCAGAGTTTGATTTTGGGTTTATAAACGAAAAAGGCGAAGAACTATTGGAGATGAAATTTGATTCTGCTTCAAAAATAGTAAATGGAATATCCGTTGTAAAAAAATCAAATAAATGGTTCATACTAAAAGTAAAAGAAAATATTTTTAAAGAAGTTAAGTATGAAAATGTATCCTTTTTCAGTGAAGGTTTAGCAGTTGTAATGAATGAGGAGGGTAAATATGGATATATTAATGAAGATGGCATAGAAATAATAAAATGCAAATACGATAATGCTGATTCTTTTTCTGAAGGATTGGCAAAAGTGGGACACGGAGGTTGGTCAGATAGAGTTTATGGGTTTATTAATGAAAAAGGCGAAGAGATAATTCCACTTAAGCATGATGAATTTATTGAATCAGTTAAAGAAGGTCTTATTTGTCATAGTGATTCTAATAATAAATATGGGTATTTAGATAAAAAAGGAAATGTGAAAATTCCATTTCAGTACGATTGGGCTGGAAATTTCAAGGACGGATTTGCTAGAGTTAAAATAGAAGGCAAATGGGGTTATATAGATTATAATGGTAAAATTATAATCACCTGTGCATTTGAGCAAGCGTCTGATTTCTCAAATGGGCTTGCATTAGTAAGAAAAGATTATGATGACTATTTCATTAATATCAAAGGCGAAAATGTAATTTCATGCGATGATTATGTAGATATAAATTCATTTAATAATAATCTAGCAGCTGTTTCAAAGGCAGATATTTATGGGCTGAATATTATGTGGGGATTCATAGATAAGAAAGGAAAACTTATTATTGATTGTATATTTGATGAGGTTTCTGATTTCTGTAATGGATTTACTAAAGTAAAGAAGGATGATAACTGGGCAATAATGAACTCAGATGGTGTCCTTTTGTCAGAATATTCATATTCATCAATTTCCGAATTTAATGAAGACTGTTTTGTAGTGGGAATTCCTGCCAAATCAAGCGAGCTAGATATCAAAGAAGAACTTACTACTTTTTTTAATGTCGAATTTGGAAATAAAGACTGGCAAAATGTTGTTTACCCAGAATTTCTTCATAGACCTACCATAGGGATTTATAATGCTGGTAGTCAAGAACTTATTGCATTGGGATTGGGTAGAAAAGACAGAATTTTTACTGTTGGGCTAAATTTCAAAAATAATAAAAAAACTCACTTGACATCTCTAAATGAGAAACAATTGAATACATTTACTCAATATGATTATGCGAATTTAATAAAAAGAATTATGAATCGTTTTGAAGAAATTGGTTCACTTCACGAAGACTCATGTTACACAGATGATGAAGAAGTACGAGATGGTCTTATCAATGAGATGAATGAAGAGATAGAAATACTCAGAGAGCTTATTCCGAGTATTCCTGAAATTGACGAATTAAGTCCAGGGGATTTTTAAAAAGTGTTTTAATTTTATTTATAATATTTTGCACTATAATATGCAAGTTGTCAGCTTAAAATTGACGATTTATATGTAAAGACTTCATTGTTCAAATAATAGATTATATAATTGCCAAAAAATCGGAAGTTACTTAAGGTTTTACTGAGGGGTATTCCTGCAAATTAGTTTTCACGCTTTGAATTATGTATATAAATATCTCTATGCGTTCAGGTTCCGGTGCTTGGCGTTGTTGTGGTTCGGTTCTCTGAACCCTTTCTAGTACAGGGTTATGTCGTTGTTGTTCACTTCTATCAATTCTTTCCGGAGCAGGTGTCTGACGTTCTTGAGGGGCTGTTCTTTGATTCTGACCTTGATTCTGTGCCTGTCCAAAACGTTCAGTTTACACTATTCCTAGCCATATTTAATATTGAAAACAAGAGTTTTCGCTCAAATGTGGGTATATATAATCAATTAAATCTCCAGATAGAGGGGAATACATCGAAGAACATCTGCGTTATAGCAGCAGCAGAACGAGAGAAATCTATACCCCCATTTGTGCGAGAAAAATCTCCAGAACATTAAAAGTTCTTTTGATACTATATCTTCTATGAAACTTTACTAAACCCGAAACACAATTTCGCAAAGCGAACTTGATTTGGTTGAGTGGAAGAAATTTTGTTACAGGTATATTTTTGTTATGCACAAGCCCAAAAAATAATTATATTCAAAACTTAAAAAAATAAACAAATAAAATCAAAATGGCAAAAACAACAACTATCGCTGGCAATACCTTTTTGTTTACCGGCAAATTAAATGAATTTAAGCGCGAAGATGCAGAAGCACATGTAAAAGCTGAAGGCGGTAAAGTATTAAGCGGCGTTAGTGCCAAACTAAATTACTTAGTTGTTGGCGAAGACGCGGGCAGTAAATTAGCAAAAGCCGAAGCTTTAGGAACGGTTACTATTTTGCATGAAAAAGAATTTTTGAAAATGATGCATTCAGGTTCCTAAAAAGCGGCATCACCTAAAAAAGCTGTGCCTAAGAAATCTGCGCCAGAAAAATCTAAAAGTTCAAAAGAAACTAATGATTTTGGAAATATGCCTTTTGTATGTTTAAATGAATCACAATTTTAAAAAATCTACGGTGAACTTATGGCCGATTACAATTGTTTAAATCATGTTCAAGGAAATTTAACCATCTAAAAGTAAAATTCATATGTTATTGAAAAAAATTTGATCCAATATTAACAAAGGAAGTGCACACTTAACTAAAAAATAAACCCTGAAACTCCATATTGGAAAGGAAATCATAATTGGGATGGGATGGTAAAATTCCGCCAACAAATAAGTGCAAGAAAATAAATCCGGATTTAAAAATACAGATCAAAATTGTATACTTAAAAGGGGTGGAATTAGTAATAAAAAATAAATTATGAACATATCACAATACAAAACAAAAGTTGCCTCGCACTATTTGCCATTAGATCCTGAGCAAATAGGGCTAAAAATAATGGAGGCCGATTATTATTTTACATCCATAAAACACGATGGTTATTTTGCAGCTTTAGAAATTAAAAATGGCAAAGCCACATTGTATGATCGTAATGGTAATGCAAAAGAAATAAATGCCATCACTACTGCTGCTAAATCTATTAAAGAGGATGTTATGTTAGCGGGCGAAATTTGTGTTTTTAAAAATGGCAAATCTTCCAACAATCGCGAAGTGGCCGCAGCGTTATATGAACCTGAAAAACATGATATACGTTTTGGTGTGTTTGATATTATTTCATACAAAGGCGAAGAACCAACTTTGGATGAAAAAGAAAAAACAGCCTTGATAAAAAAATTAGCTATTTCAAATGAAGTATTTGCCATTGAGCAAACCTTGATGGAAAGTAGAAAAGACATTATTGCTTTTTATAAGGATATAGCAGGCAAAGAAGAAGGCGCTGTTGTGCGTTCGGCTGATGGCATAATTTATAAAATAAAACCATCCATTACTTTAGATTTAGTAGTGCTTGGTTATGCCATGAGTTCGGGCGAAGATGAAATATTACGCGAATTATTACTTGGCGTAGCTTTAGATAATTTTGATTTTCAAATAGTTACAAAATGCGGTAATGGTTTCTCTAATAAAGATCGTCAAGAATTGGTAAAAAAATTAAAACCACTAACGGTTGCGAGCGAATACACCGAAGTTTCAGGTGCTAAAACTGCTTTCGTAATGGTGGAACCATCTTTGGTAATGGAGCTTTCTTGTTTAGATGTTATTTCAGAAACTACTAAAGGTTCCATTCACAAAAGTGTTTTAAATTATTCTAAAAAAGAAGGTTATACCTTTAAAGAACAAGCTGCAACCATCAGTTGTATTTCGCCAGTATTTGAGCGTTTTCGTGATGATAAAAAAGCAACTTCAGCCGATGCTGGAGAAAAACAGTTTAGTTATTTAATTGAGGAAAACGCAAAAGAGGAAAGTGCGGATTTAAAACCTTCAACTATTAAGTTACGCGAAGTGTATACCAAATCGGGTAAAGGAGGCACAGCCGTTCGCAAATTTTTGGGTATACAAACTCATAAAGAAAAAACTGGGAAATACTCACCCTTTATTGTGTTGTACACAGATTTTAGTACAGGCAGAAAAACACCATTGGAACAAGACATTTTTTTATGTGCAACAAGCAAAGACATGGAAATAAAAATGGCGCAATTGATAGAAGAAAATATTAAAAAAGGTTGGGAAAAAATTTAGACAACACGTATGGCAAAAGCAATTCAATTTGTAGCAGGTAAACTAAAGTTTGCAGCAGCTCTCACCAAAATAGACCGAGATAAAGTATACGGTTTTATTGAAGTAAAAGTAAATGACGATAAAGGAGACCCGTGTATAATGGGCAGTTTATTGGATGATGGGAGAACATTAGTTTTAAATGGCGCAACTGCCCTTAAAACAGTTGATGCATCACATAATGAACTTGATAAAAAGGAATTAAAAGTTATTTATCAAGATGGTAGCGATGCAGTGCTTGTTGCTTCGAGTTATGAAGTTGAGGTGAATTTAACTAAAACTAGCTTAGATGATTTATTTAATTTAGAAATCACTAGTGTGTATCAATTAGATTTTGAAGATGCATCACAAAAAAAATCAGTTAGTGATTATTTAGCTGATGGAAAAGTAGCACGTTTTGTATTTAATTACCGTGCTGATTACGAAGGTGCAGATGCCATATTAATTGCTAATGCAGATGGTATTTTTGCTTTAACTGGTCGTATCATTGATTTTCCTTATTTAGAAAATAAATTAGCGCAAGTAGCTGCAAACTTAGTTGAGGAAACGATGGAAGAAGAAGCAATGGATTTTGGAATGTTATAAAAAATAAAAGAGATGTCAACACAAATAAATTTAGCGGATAACAAAGGCCGCAATGCGGAAGTGATTTTTAAAAGTTTCACAAAAAAACCATTTGTAAAAACGGTAACACCAAAAGGTGAGGCAACGCAAACTGTGCGCGTGTTAAAATCAGTCGCACAAAATTCATACGAAAATTTATTAAAAGCAAATGAAAGCGATGAGGCAGTTGCACAATTACTGATAACAGCCGATCCTGAATTTGACAATTCAATGACTGGCCTCTTTGTTGAAGAAACTAGTAAGGTTTATATTAATTCAGATTTGAAACCAGTGTTTAGAATTCACAAAACAGAGGCTGTTTATTTACCCGATGGTACATTAAAAGAAGAACGTACTCCAAAAGAAACCATTGCAAATATTCTAGCAGAACATCCCATAAAACCAGCAGGGAAATTATTGCCGAAAATAGAAGTGTATAACAAATTTGTATTTTCAAAAAAATATCAGCTAACACATATCAATGGTTTAACTTTTGATTTTTTATATGAAATGGCTAAGGATCTGCATGAAAACGATTCAATGATGATGTTAGCAGGCGGTGCAAAAGGCAATGAGCCATTAGTATTTAAAGATGGTGGCAAAACATATCGTGCTTTTTTAGAAGGCAGAGTAAAAGATAAATCCTACATTTTATTGATCCATCTATCTAATTTAGAATTGAAGGGGATTAGTAAATAAAAAACAACAGTGCATAAAAGCGACTACAAATCCTATGAAAGCTTATCGTACTGCCGCTTTCCCGAATACACGAATATTCTTGATATCTACATTACTTTTGGCACGGAATAGATCGTAGCTTGAATAAACTATGTGAGTTCACCTTAACACACTATCCGTAGAGTTTAGCGCAGCACCTCTACGGATTGTCCAATGATGAGGAGTCTTCTGACTCCTTATTGAAAAAAATCTTCTTGATTTAAAATTTTGATACTTTTACAGGTAATTAGTAACCGATTACATCTGGTTTTTAAATTTAAAACGAGTCTGAAGATTCTTGAATATTAAATAATCCGTAGAGACGTTGCACTTAACTCTACGGATGGATGATCAATTTGCTCCTTCTAATTGATTGATGGTCTTTCTAGCAGCTTCCAATCGAATCTTTTTATTTTTCTCCACCATAATATCGGTCATCCATTTTTCCAGCCGATGATGCACTGGTATAAGTAAGGCTCCGATACTAATCAATACAAGTAGCATTAATACAGGTAAGTGATTTGTTGCTTTTTCTAGGTAGGGATGAATAAATAAATTAATGAACTCAAATACAGCTAACAAACCGAGAATGCCAAAAAACTCAATGAACTTTGTTTTTACGATAATGCTGCGGCTGAGGGCAAAAAATAAGATAATAAAACATATCAATCCAATGGCTATGGCGGCATATTGTAGATCATGTTTCCGTTCTTCTTTGGCTTTAAATTCTGCTGTGGCTAGTTCCTGCTGTCGAAGCTGTTCATCAAAAATCAGGTTTTGTAATTGCTGCGTTTTTTCTTTAGTTAACCCCGAATCAGTGGCAGCTTTAGCCATTTCCAGATAAAATAATGCGCTGTCTACATTCCCTTTGCTCTTATGAATGGTATACAATAAAGTACTTAAATTAGGTGCTATAATTTCTCCTCTTTTACGGCGAATTGCTATCGCCTTATTAGCATAATTCAGAGAAGAATCTAGTTGGCCTGTTTTTTTGAAGACAGTGGCCATTGCGAATGATGACCAACTTAAGCCATTTCCTCCTTTTTTCATTAAAGGAATACTTAAGCGGTAATACTCTAAAGCCACTGTGTATTGCCCAGATAAAAGATTGATATCGCCCATTTGAACTAATGAGCCACCAATTATTCTGTCATAATTAATCTGGCGCGCTAAATCATAGGCCTGTTGAGTAAATATCCTGGCAGAATCTAGAATATTTAAATTTTTGTATACCCCTCCGATAACCAAATCGGCAATACAAATCTCCTGCTTCCAATTTAGCTTTTCTCTTATAGCTTTAGATTTAAAATGATAGCGTAATGCCTGACGGTAATCTCCTAAACCATTTAACATATCTCCCATAACTCCTAAATTATTTGAAAGTCCATCTAAATAATTGTTCTTTTCATTAATCTTTAAAGCCTGGAGAAGTTGTTCCATTGCTTTTAGAGTATTACCTTTTCTTCTATATTCATAGGCAATCATGTTTAAACTCTTTGCTTCGCCTTTTAAATAGCCGATACGACGAGATAATTCCAGCGCTTCAAAGACTAAGGGCCCACTTTTTTCAGGCTTAGTCATTACATAAGAATAGGCCAGTTCATTCATAAGCAAGATACGTGTGGTATCCTGCTTTTCATTTCGTAGCACTGCTTCAAGGCTGTCTATGTTGGTTATTTGAGCATAGGTCTCAGCTGATAAGCAGAGAGTGAGGAGTAGTAACAGGATCTTTTTTAGCATAGTTTAATAATTTTTAACAGCTTTTTGCGGCAGTTTCTGTTTTTTTATAGGGTGCACTTATCCGGGACGGATTATATGACTAGCTATGTAAGGTTCAAGCCCAGTCTATTCTTAACCTGTAATGTCCTATAATAAAAATACATAATTATTAGTTAGTTTCAACGGCAGTGGTAATGATAGAGGATACCTTTGGACTGCAGCTGATTTGAAGCTCAATAAGACCTACATGAGTGAGACCTTTTACAGGCATCTTTCAAACCATAAAGGGTTTACCGGCTGTGCGCCGGATTGGGATCTAAGGTGGAGTAAAGAGTTCGAGAGTAAGATGCAGGCGCTTCAATTTGAGCGAAAAATAAAAGGTTGGAAGAGTAGACTTATGATTGAAATACTTATCTCTGAGTCATAAAGAGCTGGTTCAGAGCATCCCGACTAACAGTCGGGAGGGTCAAGGTTCGAACTCTTATCTACCACGAATCCCGAAAGAAATTTCGGGATTTTTTTATTTTAGAGAAATGTATTTTATCTATATCATTTACTTTAAAATCAATCGATATGCTATCGGTTTTACCTCCAATATAACCTACCTTTAGAGAAACATACTATCAATCATTCAGGCTTCAAGAGTAAAATAGTTGCCTGGGTATTAATATTTCACTAATCTTTTCATACAAGCTATTATCCCCAAAATAAATATGAAAAAATTATGCCTAATACTGTTCCTGCTTTTATTCAGTATTTGTTCTTTTGCCCAGAGCCGTTATGTTTCAGTTACCACAAAAAAGATAGTTTATGCCAGAGATGGAGGTTCATGTCGTTGCTGTGGAAGTTCCTTAAACTTAGAATATGATCATATTACCCCATTTTCTTGCGGTGGTGGTAATGATGTTTCAAATATTCAGTTGCTTTGCAAAAGATGCAATCGAAGTAAATCAAATAGTTGTACTTGCAAAATACATAATAGAATTGTGGGTGTTAATTGTTGTGATAGTAGCGTATCTAGAACTGGATCATCTGCATCAACAAGCAGGAAATCAACAAGCACTGCATCGCAATGTACTGGAACAACAAAAAAAGGTGCAAGATGTAGAAATAGAACAAACAGTGCTAATGGCCGTTGTTATTTACATTAATAATTGATAAACAAATAAAGAAAAAAATAGATATGGATTTATTGTTTGCAATAGACATTGATAAAGAAGAAATTATAGTTTCAGAATCTCCTAAGGGCACTAATCGTATTGATTTTGTTGAACGAATAAAACGGCAAGAAAATGACATGCTATTCCATGCTGTACTAACTTTAACAAGCATTTCGAAATCACCTGATTTTGATGTTAAGATTTTTAAAGCAATGGATAAAGTTTGCCAAATGCTCTATAACAAACATAAAGGCAATTAATTATCCATTTATTTAAGGGCAATGTTTTCTTTGTTAGATCCTACTACTTGCTGTTTAACCAGGCAGTAATAAGACAGATTGTGCTGGTTATGCTAGCTTGAGAACAATACCAATGCAATGAGTATTAATTTTCTTTAGTTTAGATATGCCTTCTGTCAATCGTTTTTTTTAGCTTTAAAAAAATAAACAGATTATGTCAAAGACAAAACTTACCATTAATAATAACGGTTCTGTAAAGATAGAGGGCGATTTTGAGATCGTTGACAGGAACGGAAACGCATACGGACTTCAGGGAAGAACCATACTTTCAATTTGCCGCTGCGGATTATCAAAGAATAAGCCATTTTGCGATGGCGCTCATAATGGTCACTTTGAGCATGAAGCCATCGCATTTGATCTTCCTCCAAAGAAAGTTTAATACGCTAGACCCTATATTATAGCATATTAACATTTGATTGTATATTCGCTTCCTATACTAATACCTTAACTATGTCTGCTGAAGTAAATATTCCCCGTCTTGATTTAAACGATTATATCAAGGGCACCGCTGAACAGAAAAAGAGATTTTCTGATGATATTGGCAGAGCGTTTAATGAAACAGGTTTTGTAACCATCGCCAATCATGGAATGACTAGAGAGCTCATGGATGAGCTTTATGCTGAGGTGAAGCGGTTTTTTAGCATGACTGAAGAGCAAAAACTAAAATATGAAATAGCCGGCCTTGCTGGTCAGCGTGGGTATACAAGTAAGGGAAGAGAGAAGGCAAAAGATTCTAAAACTCCTGATCTTAAAGAATTTTGGCAAAGCGGACAAGTAGTTACTGACGGTGATCCAATAAAAAGCGAATACCCTGATAATGTTTTGGTAGATGAGTTACCGGCATTCAATCAAATAACCCGCGAAGTTTATCAGCGTTTAGAGGATGCGGGTAAACATTTATTGCATGCTATTTCAATATATCTTAATCTTCCAGAAAACTATTTCGATGATAAAGTGCACAACGGTAATTCTATTTTACGTGCCATACATTATTTCCCGATTGTAGATCCAGATAGTTTGCCTGATGATGCCGTTCGTGCAGGTGCACATGAGGATATCAACCTCATTACCCTGTTGATTGGTGCTAGTGCCGACGGGCTTGAAGTTTTAACGCGCGAAGGTAAATGGTATGCAGTTAAACCGAACGCAGAAGATATTGTTGTGAATGTGGGCGATATGCTGCAACGTTTAACCAATAATAAACTTAAATCTACTACACATCGAGTGGTAAACCCACCTCGTGAACTTATGAAACATTCCCGCTTCTCTGTTCCATTCTTTTTGCATCCTAAAGGTGAAATGGATCTAACTACTTTAGCTTCATGTATTGACGAAAAGCACCCTAAATTGTATACAAACATCACTGCAGGCGAATATCTGGATGAACGTTTAAGAGAAATTGGGCTGAAAATGTAAAAAGTAGGAGTGCTTGGTGAACAACACTTAGTACAGGAAAATTTATTCAATCTCAAACAAATCATCCATTCACTGAACCCCCGTTCACCTCTCTTCCGCATTGACTGGTGCGGCACGCAACAATTAGCCAACCCACCGTCTTTAATAGCAGCAGGCGCAGCGGTAGCGTTTATTCGGTGTAGTTTATTGTTTTTTAAAGGCACTCAACTCCAGGAACAGGAAAACTCATATCAATCTCAAACAAATCGTCCATTCACTGAACCTCCGTTCACTTCTCTTCCGCATTGACTGGTGCGGCAATTACAGTCTTAGCCTTCGCAGAACCTTTCATAGCAGCAGGCGCAGCGGTAGCGTTTATTCGGTGTAGTTTATTGTTTTTTAAAGGCCCTCATGGTCTCGTCGTGCCGTCTCGGCTTGGTCCTTTTTTGCTACAGAAAAAGGACTAAGCCCCCGCGGCTATGAGCGGAGTGAAATTATGAATGAAAGCTAGCTAACTCCAATTACAGGAAAACTTATATCAATCTTAAACAAATCGTCCAATCACTGAACCTCCGTTCACCTCTCTTCCGCATTGACTGGTGCGGCAATTACTTAATTAGCCAACCCACTGACTTTCATAGCAGCAGGCGCAGCGGTGGGATTTTTGGTACTTTTTTCCTACAGAAAAAGGACTAGGCCCCCGCGGCTATGAGCGGAATGAAATCATGAATGCTTGGTGGGTACCACCAAGCACAAGGGAAATTAAGCATGTCGTATTTGATTTTTTAAATCGTTATGCACGTGTCATCCTGAACAAAGTGAAGGAACTTAGCTGCTACGAAAGCAAAATTATACTAAGAACTACGAAGGTCCCTCACCAGCTGAAGGCCAGGTTTCGGGATGACATTAGATTTTGATTGAAAGTTATTTTTAAAAATCGCTACGCACCTGTCATACCTATCGCCAGGCAGGCGCAGCGGTAGCATTTATTCGGTGTAGTTTATTGTTTTTTAAAGGCCCTCATGGTCTCGTCGTACCGTCTCGGCTTGGTCCTTTTTTGCTACAGAAAAAGGTAAAGCCCCCGCGGCTATGAGCGGAATGAAATTATAAAATGCTTGGTGGGTACCACCAAGCAAAACCAAACCCAATAAAATCTAAACCCCAAACACCATTCTGGAATTCCGCGTTGTAACTTCAGCAATCTGCTCCAAACTAACCTGCTTCAAATCAGCCAATTTTTGCGCAATATAAACCAGATAGCTACTTTCATTCGGTTTTCCCCGAAAGGGAACAGGCGTTAGGTATGGAGAATCGGTTTCAAGAACGAGATGCTCCAATGAAACATCCTGTACCACTTTATCCAAACCAGAGTTTTTATAAGTAAGCACTCCGCCAATTCCCAAATAAAATCCAAGACCAATTACTTTATTTGCCTGTTCTATAGTGCCTGAGAAGCAATGAAAAATTCCCCTGAGCTTATCATCTTTCAATTCGTTCAGAATTTCAAAGATCTCATCAAAAGCTTCACGGCAATGTATCACAATGGGCAGACCTAAATTCTTTGCCCAATTGATTTGGATCCGGAAAGCTTCCTGCTGTATACTTAATGTCGATTTATCCCAATGAAGATCAATACCTATCTCACCTATTGCATAGATCTTTCGTTGAGCAATTTCCTTGCTGATACTATCTAGCTCTTCTTTATAGTTCGCCTTTACATCGCAGGGATGAAGTCCGAGCATCGGAAAACAATGGTCGGGATATAGTTCTGATAAACCAAAAACTAAAGGAATAGATTCAGAATCTACATTAGGAAGAAACAGCCTGAAAACCTTATTATCAAGGCTTCTTTGCATCAGATCGGACAATTTTTCTGGATCTGTTTCGTAATATAAATGAGTGTGCGTGTCGGTTAAGATCATGGTACAAAATTAACAAAAATGCCTTCAGGTTTAGCTGAAGGCATGCAATCTTATTTGATCAGGTGTTTAAGCTGAATAATTTCTTTTTCCTCTAGGTATCTCCATCTTCCTCTTGGAAGATCCTTTTTGGTCAAGTGTGAATACACCACGCGGTCAAGCTTCACAACCTCATAACCAAGACTTTCGAAGATCCTGCGTACCACTCTATTTTTCCCACTATGGATCTGAATCCCAACCTCTTTCTTACTTCCTCCAGCCACATAACTTACCTGATCAGGCTTAATCAATCCGTCTTCCAGTTCAACACCAAATGCAATCTTATTCATATCACCTTGCGATAAACTCTTATTTAGTTCAACCTGATAAAGTTTAGTGATGTTATTTCGGGGATGAGATAATTTCTCAGCAAGGTCGCCATCATTGGTCATCAAGAGCAAACCGGTTGTATTGCGGTCTAGTCGCCCTACAGGATAAATCCGTTCACGGGATGCTTTTTCAACCAAACTCATCACTGTTTTACGCTCTTGCGGATCGTCTGTGGTCGTGATATAATCCTTAGGTTTATTTAATAATACATAAACATTTCTTTCACGCTTCAACGACTCACCATTATAGCGAACAGAATCTTTTGCAGGATCTACCTTAAATCCAAGTTCAGTTACGGGCTCGCCATTTACAGAAACCACTCCTGCCGCAATCAACTCATCGGCTTTACGCCTGGAGCAGATGCCTGCATTTGCAATGAAACGGTTTAAGCGAATAAGGCCGTCATCTTCCTTAAGTGGTGTCGGTTTTTTGCTGCGTTTATTTACAAAACGTTCTTCGGAGCTCCATTTTTGATCATCTGATCTTACTTTAGAACGATCAGATGAAGAATATTCTTCTTTAACCCTTGACTTGAAAGGCTTATCGTTAAATCTCTTTGTCGGAGCCTTTTTATCTGAGTATTTATTTTCGCGGGCTGCGAATGGCCTGCCACCTTGTGGCTTATCGCCCTGTGGTTTTTCAGTGTAAGATTTGTCGCCGAATGGTCTTTTCTCACCAGAAGGTCTGTTACCATATGGCTTGTCACCCTGCGGTTTGTCACCAAATGGCCTTTTCTCTCGTGATGGTCTGCTAGCGAATGGTTTGTCACTTTGTGGTTTGTCGCCGTATGACTTTTCGCCTAAAGGCTTTCTGTTATATGAACGCTCTCCTGAAGGTCTTTCTTCAGCCCCAGCAGATCGGCCAAAGCTTTTCGGACTTCTTTTCTCGGAAGAGAAATTTGATCCTGATTTATCATCCGACTTTTTAAAACCGCTTTTAAACGATTTTTTTGAATCATCCGAAAACAATTTCTTTTTTGTGTGGTTTGTACTTTCAGTTCGGTCAGATTTAAAAGAATTACTTTTTGCAGACGAACCAGAAGTGCGTTTTGATTTTTCGGATTTGTCGTCCCGACTGTTCCTGTTGTTTTTGAATGGCATGATAAACTTTTAATCCCTTTTAAAGAGGACCACAAATCTAATCAAAAATACCGAACCAGAGCTGGAAAATCGAGAAATACGCCTGAAAACATAGCCCAAGAATTTTTATTTAAAAATAGGTAGTTGACACGGGACATTCCATAACCGTTTGATAATTAGATATATATTTGTATCTTTGTTAAAATTTTACCATTTGGAATTAAAAAAAGAGGCTAAAATGATAAGGAAACACATCACAATGTGTTCTGGAATCTTTGGCTTACTACTAACCGCTAGGTTGTTTATTTTTAGTACACCTGTTGAGTTTGATACCTTCTTAAATTATCGTTTAGAGCCTCAAAAAAGCATAAATACGGTCGAACCTTACTTTGATACCTTAAGCTTCGCAAACGAGAATGTACCGCTCGGAGACCAAAGAATTGACTCCAGAATGAACGCCTCACTTCGTGCTCATTCATACCAAAAATTACAAACTTCGAAACTTCATAATCAAGCAGAAAAATGGTTTCCTATCATTGAGCCTATTTTGAAAAAATACGGTGTACCTGCTGATTTTAAATACATGCCCTTAGTTGAAAGCGGACTAAAGTCTGGTACCTCACCAAAGGGAGCCTCTGGTTACTGGCAATTTATGCCTGAAACTGCCCGCGATTTTGGTTTACGTGTTAATTCTGAAATGGATGAGCGCCATAATATGCAAAGGTCAACCGTTGCAGCTGCGAAATATTTAAAATCATTGTATCATGAATTTGGAAGCTGGACCTTAGCTGCAGCCGCCTATAACATAGGTGAGGGAGGTTTAAGGAAACAGATTAATAGACAAAATCAAGACAACTATTTTAAAATGAGGCTGAACAGAGAAACAGCATCCTACGTTTACAAACTGATCTCTATGAAAGAGATTATTGAAAATCCTTCCCGCCATGGTTACACCAGCAGAGCAAGCAGGCTCTTGGCAAAAAATGTGACCTATCAGGAAGAGCATTTTCCATTTGAACCTCAAAATAGTTATAAGACGCCGCAAATTTTTAAAAACTAACAATTATAAACTGGACAGAAAAGGGCTGAATGATTCGGCCCTTTTCTGTTTTAAAACGAATTGATTGGCTAATCTTCTAGAAGATCGAAAAATTAATTTTGTAAGTCATCTCACTAAAAATAAAATGACTGACAAATTTATTTTTATGACGCCTATGTAAATTTGTAAGACTTATCCTAATAAGCAGCAAATCTCCATTCATTTGTGACTCTTAAAAAATAATCCCTACCTGAAAAAATCGCATATTTGCAAAAATTCAGAGCGCTAATAATTTATGAACAAATCTAATCCCGATCTTGGCGAGCAAAGTGAAGTAGAAGTATTTGGTGCCAGGGTTCATAATTTAAAAAATATTGATGTTTCCTTCCCTCGAAATAAACTGGTTGTTATAACCGGATTAAGCGGGAGCGGGAAATCATCATTGGCATTCGATACCATATACGCCGAAGGACAGCGCCGGTATATGGAAACTTTCAGCGCCTATTCTCGTCAGTTTCTGGGTGGAATGGAACGTCCAGATGTAGATAAAATCTCTGGATTAAGTCCGGTGATTGCGATTGAACAAAAAACGACCAGTAAAAATCCTCGCTCAACGGTAGGAACCATTACAGAGATCTATGATTTTATGCGCCTACTTTATGCGCGTACAGGCGAAGCCTATTCCTATGTCAATGGACTTAAAATGGAACGCATGACCGAGGACCAGATCCTGAAAAGCATTCTCGAAAAATTTGAAGGTCAAGCGGTAAACATTCTTGCTCCGGTAGTAAAAGGGCGAAAAGGACATTACCGTGAGCTATTTGAACAGATACGTAAACAGGGTTATCTCAAAGTTAGGGTTGACGGAGAAATTTTAGACCTATCGCCTAAAATGCAACTCGACCGCTATAAAATCCATGATATTGAGATGGTTATTGACAGATTACTGGTCAGCACCGAAGATAAAAAGCGGCTTTATGACTCCATCCAGTCGGCATTGAAGGTCTCTAAAGGGATCATCAAGATCAGCGATAAAGAAAACAAGGAATTTTTCTACAGTAAATATTTGATGGATCCTGTTTCAGGGATATCCTATGATGAGCCTCAGCCCAATACATTTTCATTTAATTCGCCTTATGGTGCTTGTGAACGATGCAGCGGACTAGGTTATATTTTTGAAGTAGATCGTCATTCAGTTATCCCAAACCCAAAGCTCAGCATCATGCAGGGAGGTTTGGCACCTCTGGGTGAATACCGTGAAACCTGGGTTTTTCAGATTCTGAAGGCACTAGCTAAAAAATATAATTTCTTACTCTCCACCCCACTAGAAAAAATTCCTGAAGAGCTTATTGAGGTAATTTTAAATGGATCGGAAGATATCATTAGTGTTCCTGTGGAGTACAATAAATGGAATGTACAGAACTATCAGATTTCTTTTGATGGTATCATTAAGATGCTAGAAGAACAGACCGAGCGTCGTGGCGATGATGTTGGTGAAGATCTAGAGAATTTTAGAGTTCTGAAAACTTGCCCGGAATGTTTTGGCGCACGCCTTAAAAAGGAATCACTGCACATTAAGGTTGACGAGAAAAATATTTACGAGCTTGCCTGCATGGATATTGCCAGCCTGAGCAAGTGGTTTGAAGGGCTAGAAAGCCGATTAACAGAGCGGCAAAATACCATAGCCAGAGAAATTTTAAAAGAGATACGCTCCAGAATTGGATTCCTACTAGATGTTGGGCTGAATTACCTTACCCTAGACCGTACCGCCAAAACATTATCTGGCGGTGAAGCACAGCGAATTCGTTTGGCAACACAGATTGGATCGCAATTAGTAAATGTTCTTTATATCCTAGATGAACCCAGTATCGGATTGCATCAACGGGATAATGCCCGATTGATCTCTGCATTAAAAAATCTGCGCGATATCGGAAATACGGTACTCGTTGTGGAGCATGATAAAGATATGATCATGAACGCTGATCATGTGATTGACATGGGCCCAGCAGCGGGTGAGCATGGTGGCGAAGTTGTTGGGCAAGGCACTCCTGAAGAATTTTCAAAAGCTCAAACCTTAACCAACGACTATATCAGCGGAAGGAAAGCAATAGCCATACCTGCTGCTAGAAGAAAAGGTAATGGAAAATCGCTCATCCTGAAAAATGCAAGTGGCAATAACCTTCGTGATGTTTCTGTTGAATTTCCATTGGGAAAACTGATCTGCGTGAGCGGAGTTTCAGGAAGTGGCAAATCTACCCTGATCGCCGAAACACTCTACCCTATTCTTAACCATCACTTTTTTAGAGCTAAGAAAAAGCCAATGCCCTATAAAAAAATTGAAGGGCTTGAGCATATCGATAAGGTCATAGAAATTGACCAAACCCCCATCGGACGTACTCCTAGATCTAATCCATCAACTTATACCGGTGTTTTTTCAGATATCCGAAACCTCTATGTTATGCTTCCGGAGGCAAAGATCAGAGGTTACAAACCCGGTAGATTTTCATTCAATGTGAAAGGCGGGCGCTGCGAAACATGCCAGGGTGCGGGCATGAAGCTCATCGAAATGAATTTTCTTCCAGATGTACAAGTTCCATGCGAAGAATGTAGTGGCAAGCGATATAACCGTGAGACGCTCGAAGTTCGCTACCGCGGAAAATCAATCAGTGATGTATTAGACATGAGTATTGAAGAGGCTGTGGCATTCTTTGAACCTATCCCTGCAATTTACCGTAAAATCAAAACCTTGCAGGAAGTCGGGCTGGGTTATATTCGCCTCGGACAATCATCTACTACTTTATCAGGAGGCGAAGCGCAACGGGTTAAACTTGCCACAGAACTTTCTAAAAAAGATACCGGTAACACGTTTTACATATTGGATGAGCCAACCACAGGACTCCATTTTGAAGATATCAATGTACTATTAGGCGTATTGAACAGGTTAGTTGACCATGGAAATACCATTCTGGTAATTGAGCATAACCTGGATGTGGTCAAAGTTTCTGATTGGGTGATTGACCTTGGCCCAGAAGGCGGTTCAGGGGGTGGGCAGATCTTATTTGAAGGTACACCAGAAGAGCTGATTAAAGTTAAGGATAGCCATACGGGACGGTTTTTGGAAATGGAGTTGCGTACTGGATCAAGCACTAAATAACCAATAGAATTAAGACATACGCAACACACCTGCGCCAGTACTGTCATTATTTAGCCTTAGATTAATTTATATAAAATAGGACTATATTTGTCTAAATACTTAAAAATAGGACTATATTATTCTAATATGAAATTTTTTTTTCTTTTAGCACTTTCCATTATAATTTTCTCGCAAAGCGCATTTTCTCAAACTAATGGCAGCATTGCGGGTAAAGTAATTGATAAATCAACCCAAAAACCTTTATTTAATGTAAATATAGCCTTGGAAGGTACAAACAAGGTAGCAATGGCTGATACAAACGGAATATTCAAGATATCAGGTATTACATTAAGAACTTATAATATAATTTTTACTTCTATTGGGTATAAAACTGAAACACTTTACAATATTGCTATAAATGCAGGAAACGAAAATTACGTAACCATAGAATTAGAACCCACAACGAGTGCATTAACAGAGGTGGTATTTAAATCAAATAAACGCACCGTTGTAGCTGCAACTTTAGAAACACCTTTAAGTGTGCAGCGATTAACAACTGAAGAGATTAAAGCCAATCCAGGGGGCAATTTTGATATTAGCAAAGTTATTCAGTCTTTGCCCGGTGTGGGTGGCGGAGTTGGCGGTGGTGGCTTTAGAAATGATATCATTATTCGAGGCGGTGGCCCCGGTGAAAATGTTTTTTATTTAGATGGAATTGAGGTTCCTGTAATTAATCATTTTCAAACTCAAGGAAGTTCAGGTGGTCCGCAGGGAATATTAAATGTATCATTTATTGAAGATGTAAAATTAAATTCAAGTGCATTTGATGCCAGATATGATAATGCATTGAGTTCTGTATTTCAGTTCAAGCAAAAGAATGGGAATCCAAATAATTTTCAAGGAAACGTAAGGCTAAGTGCCAGCGAATTAGCTACAACTTTTGAAGGGCCACTTTCTAAAAACAAAAAAACAACATTCTTGGCTTCGGCAAGGCGTTCGTATTTACAATTACTTTTCTCTCTAATTGATTTACCAATACGTCCTAATTATTGGGATTTTCAAACAAAAATCACTCATCAATTTGATAAAAAAACGACCCTGTCGTTCATTGGTATTGGAGCAATTGATGAATTTGAATTTGCAGAAATAAAGAGCGCAAGTCCTGAAAAATTGTACATAATAAATTCTAATCCATTTATATTTCAAAATACTTATACTTCAGGATTTACTTTAAAGAGGTTACTCAATAATGGTTTTCTCAATATAGCTGTAAGTCGGAATTGGTTTAATAATGATATTAAACAATATGAGGATAACAAACTACAATTACCATCTCAACGAATACTATCTATAAACTCAACCGAAGCTGAAAATAAACTACGCGTTGATGTAAACAAAACTTATAATGGCTGGAAGATTGCCTACGGTGGAATGTTGCAGTTAGCAGAATACGACAACAATACCTATACAGTTTTAAGAAAAGAGATTAAAGACAGCAAGGGGGCACTAATACAACCTAATGTTTCCATCAATTTCGAAAGCCCGTTGAATAACTTTTTAAAATATGGCGCATTTTTACAAGTAGGTAAGCGCCTTTTTGATAACCGCTTAGGCGTAAGTGGAGGTTTGCGTGCCGATATGAACAGCTTTACGACCGACGGAAATAATCCCTTGAAAACACTTTCGCCACGAATTTCATTGAGCTATGTATTGGCAAACGAATGGACGGCAAATGCCTCAATAGGTAGCTATTATAAAATAGCACCTTACACTATTTTAGGTTTTGCAGATAATAATAATAATCTGTTGAATAAAAACAGCAAGTACCTAAAGAGCGACCATTACGTAACAGGAATTGAATATTTACCGAATGATGGACTTCGGTTCACCTTAGAAGGCTTTTATAAAAAATACAATAATGTCCCTGTTTCTGTACGCAATGGAATTTCATTAGCCAATCTTGGTAGTGATTTTAATGTATTGGGTAACGAAGCTGTAATTACAAACGGAAAAGGTAATACTTATGGCTTTGAAGTATTTGCACAAAAGAAACTGACAGACCAATTTTTTGGTCTGTTATCCTATACCTTATACAGAAGTAAATACAGCGGAGCAAACAATGTATTGATACCCAGCAGTTGGGATAATGAACAATTATTGAGTGTTACTCTTGGCTATAAATTTCAACGCAATTGGGAATTGGGTTTAAAATTCCGTTACCAGGGTGGGGCCCCGTACACACCATATAATGAATCCGAATCAAGAATAAATTATTTATCTCAAGGACAAGGAATATTTGATTTCACAAAATTGAACACACTTCGATTAGGTGGCTATAATGGCAGTGATATTCGTATAGACAAGAAATGGAATTTCAAGAAAACCACTATTGATTTGTTTTTAGATGTAAACAATTGGTATGCTGCAAAAAGCGTTGCAGTACCAACATACACGTTTAAAAGAACTGCAGACAATAATGCATTTGCTACAACTGATGGTTCATTGATTAAAGCAGATGGTAGTAATGCAATACCAACTTTATTAAAAAATGATGAAGCCCAGTTTACACCTACCATCGGATTTATTGTTGAGTTTTAATGGGTTCAGGTGATGCAATAATACAAGAGATTTTCTAAGCCCTAAAGATTATCATTTCTCGGCATCTTAAAGAATTTGATCGTCTTTTTGGCCCATCCAAATTCTGGTAGGATCAGGTAAATCTGGCTCTAAAAAAAGCATAAGAATTGAAGCTTTTTATCCTCCTAAAAAATAAATATACCGGTATTTTTGAACCGCAATTAGAAATTAAAACTCGAACAAGTGCTTTTCTGCATGATAAGAAGAACGCACCAATGGCCCGCTTTCAACATATTTAAAACCCATCTCCAATCCGATACGCTTATACTTCTCAAACTGCTCTGGAGTGATCCAATCAATAACAGGATGGTGACTCCGTGATGGCTGCAGGTATTGCCCTAAAGTTAAGATATGAACACCAACTGCAAGTAAATCAGCCATTGCTTCAAGAACATCTTCTTCCGTTTCTCCCAATCCAAGCATAATGCCTGATTTTGTTCTTAAACCGGCTTCATTGATTCTGCGAAGACATTCCAAACTACGGTCATATTTTGCCTGAATACGCACTTCTTTTGTTAAACGACGAACAGTCTCCAAATTATGCGAAACCACTTCAGGACGTGTAGCCAACAGGCGATCAAGATTATCCCAAATGCCCCTAAAATCAGGAATAAGAGTCTCTAAAGTAGTATCGGGACTTTCTCTTCTGATCGTATTGATGGTCTCAGCCCAGATAGTAGAACCACCATCTTTCAGATCATCGCGATCAACAGAAGTGATCACGCAATGTTTAACCTGCATTAACTTTACCGAATTGGCAACACGGTTAGGCTCATCGGTATCTACCGCTAAGGGCCTGCCGGTTGCAACAGCACAAAAAGAACATGAACGGGTACAAATATTCCCAAGTATCATAAATGTAGCTGTTCCTGCCCCCCAGCACTCACCCATATTAGGGCAATTGCCACTCTCACAAATGGTATGTAGTTTATGGGTATCTACCAGGCTGCGAACATGAGCGTACTCTTTTCCAACTGGAAGTTTAACACGAAGCCAGTTTGGCTTGCGCTGCATTTGATTAACTGGGATAACCGGTAATTCGATCATGAAGCAAAAGTAAAGAATTTTGGTAAGATTTGAGTGTCAAATACACCGTTCTAATTTTTTGACATTGGAGTGTTATTATGCCAGTGGATCTTGAAAATGATTGCTATACACTCAAAATTTTTTATTTTTGACCATACACTCATTTACGATCTGCAAAATGGCAACAATTGAAACTACCTACCTGGGCGAGCTTAGAACTGAAGCAACGCATGTTTTATCCGGTAATGAACTAATTACTGATGCACCACTTGATAATCAGGGTAAGGGAGCAGCATTTTCACCAACCGACCTCATGTCGGCATCATTAGGAAGCTGTATGTTTACGATTATGGGAATTGCAGCCAGAGAACATGGAATTGAAATTGACGGTAGCACCTGCTCAATCACAAAAATTATGGCTGCTGAGCCAAGAAGAGTGAGTGAAATTCAAATCAGCTTCAACTTTCCCGATATCAGATATACCGAAAAGCAACAAGTAATTTTAGAAAGAGCGGCAAGAAATTGCCCGGTTGCAAAGAGCCTCCACCCTGATCTTATTCAAAACATCAGCTTTAATTTTCAGGATTAAATAGCCAAAAGCGCATTGTTTTTTACGCCTGATAGGCCATCTGTTCTGCAAGCTCTTCTGCAGAAATCTCTCCATGCGAAGTTTCGTAAACACATTCGCCATTTTTTATTAAAAGAAGTTGAGGAGATTCATGATGCACACTGAATTTCTGTGCAATAGTATTAGACACTTCCCTGTTACTGATAAGGTCAAGAAAGTATATTGAAGTTTCGGCAGGAATTGCATCCCAATCATGCTCAAACTTCTTTTTTGCCATCAAACTGACAGAGCAACGCGTACTATGCTTGAAAATTACGCTAAAGCCATCAGCTTGACCTATGTTTTCTAATTGCTCGAGATTAGTTAATGGAATCCAGTTCATGATCAAACACCTTTTTAAGAAAAAACAAAAGTATTAAAAGAGGATGACTGGCTGGTCAAATTCCAGTCAAATTGAATTAATGAAAAATGCAGGATTAACGTCTTGGCTTTGGATAAGTTCCATAAGCAGGGCATAGTTTTGAGGAACATGCCTGTAATACTGTTGTGGCTATAAATAAGGCTATCATGCCGATAACTACTTTTTTCATTTTTACTTTTTTTTAAAATTATTGAAATAAGTCCACTAATCAAAATATTTTAAACATCCAGTGAAGGCTTAATTCCAGCCATCATTATTGCAGTGACTGCAGCTTCTTCACCCTTATTACCATGCTTACCACCTGCTCTATCAAGAGCCTGCTGCAAAGTATCAGTTGTTAATACGCCAAAGATCACCGGTTTATTGTGTTTGATCGAAACTTTTGTCACTCCATTGGCAACAGCATTGCAAATAAAGCCAAAATGAGGGGTTTCTCCCTGTATCACACATCCAAGACAAATAACAGCATCCAGGTTTTTAGAGCCAAGTAAAATGTCAGCACCCGAAGTCAGCTCAAAGCTTCCGGGAACCTTTATGGTCATAATGTTTTGTTCCAGAGCACCATGCTTCAAGAGAGATGTATAAGCACCTTCATATAATGCTCCTGTTACCGTAGCATTCCATTGAGAAACAATAATCCCAAATCTGTATGACTCTGCTGATGGAACATCAATATGAGAGAAATCTGATAAACTCTTTAGGATTGTAGCCATGGCTGAAAATAATAAATGGCTGTTACCTAATTATCTAGTAACAGCCATTTGAGGAAATATTTTTATTGTTGTGCTTCTGCACGTGCAATGTAGGTATCGATAGAAGATGCTTCAACGCTTTCAGGAAAATCAGTTCTGATCGTGTTGTAGGCATCAGCAGCAGATTTAAAATCTTTCTGCTCCTCGTAAACTAAACCTAGTTTTTTAAGGAATAGCGGGCTTGTAAATGAATTTTTACTCTTATCGGCAGCTTTCTTGTAAAAAGTTATTGCCTTTGAATAATCTTTAAGTTCACTATACGCATCACCTAACATTCCAAGAACTAATGGATCAATGATTGGACTTCCAGTACTACTGTATTTACCCAATGCATCAGTTGCTTTTTGAAACTCACCTTTCTGTAAGTATAAGCCACCCAAATATGCATTTGCAAGATTAGCAGATTTTGTATTTGAATACTCCTCTACAATCTTTTCAAAGCCAGGATAGGAACCATCGCCTGAAATAGCTCTGTCTTTTAGCGAGTCGGTAGCTAAATATTCTTCTGCTTTAAACATTTCATTAGCTGCTTTCTCTGCGCGTGGAGCAAGATAGAAATTCTGGTAACCAAAGTATAAAAGCACTAAAGCTATGATGGCACCTCCAATTACGGCTAAGCTCTTTGCATTTTCCTGTACAAACTTGCCTGTATTTCCAAGCTCATTGCCTGTTTCTGTTACGATATCTTTTTGATCTTTTGACATTGGTATTTTAAAAATTGTAAACCTTCTCACTTAAACAATCCCGCAAAAATACATTTTTCAGACTAAGTATCAACTTTTAAATCAGAGAGATTGATTTTTTTTAATAAAGATACAGCTAAATATGGCTATGATAATTTTGAGATCTTTTAAAATGCATTGATTTTTGTGTATATACGTTTGTATGTGGCATTTATTGTTCAAAAAACATTTCTATTTTGCTGAACTAAAAAACATTCAGTTTTACGAACTTAAAGAAACGAAAAGAGTAAATTTGCTAATTAGCGTTCAGTATAGGCATGAATATGTGGCTCCAAAAATTATCCGTAATAAATTTCAAAAATTATTCTGAAGCTGAATTAGTGTTCTCGGATACAGTCAATGCCTTTACAGGAAATAATGGTGCCGGGAAAACCAATATCCTTGATGCTATCCATTACCTCTCTCTTTGCAAAAGTTATTTCAATCCCATTGACAGCCAACAAATTCGTCAGGGCGAAGATCTTTTTATGATTCAAGGAACATTTGAAAAAGACCAGAATGATGAAGTGATCTTTTGCGGATTAAAGCGTACTCAAAAGAAGAAATTCAAACGCAATAAAAAGGAGTATCTACGCCTGGCCGATCATATCGGTATTTTCCCATTGGTCATGATCTCTCCAAATGATATCAGTCTGATTATAGAGGGTAGCGAAGAAAGAAGAAAATTTATTGACAATGTAATTTCCCAAACTGATAGCCAATATCTAGATGAATTGATCAGCTATAATAAAAGCCTGATGAACAGAAATGCCCTCTTAAGGCAGATCGGCATTTCAGGGAAATATGATCCAGCATTGATGGAAATCTATGATGATCAGCTCATACTTTCAGGAAATAAAATCTTCGAAAAGCGAAAGGCCTTTATGATTGAATTTACTGAAATCTTCAACAAACATTATCAATACCTGAGTGAAGATGCTGAGCAAGTGGAATTGGTATACGATTCACCTTTACTTTTGAATAACTTTTCTGACATCTTGAAAAAGAATCTGGAGCGCGATCGTATTCTGGAACGAACTTCAAGTGGAATACATAAAGATGAATTGAATTTCACCATACATGGAATGGTATTGAAAAAATTCGGATCACAGGGACAGCAAAAATCTTTCTTGATTGCACTAAAACTTGCACAATATACATTTCTATTCAGGCAGAAAGGCTTCGAACCGTTGTTGCTACTAGATGATATCTTCGACAAGCTAGATGATGCCCGAACAACCAAGTTGATGAAAATGGTATCCGATAAAGACTTTGGACAAATTTTTATTACAGACACCAGCAGAAAAAGAATTGAAGCTATTTTCAGTGAACTGGATGTTCCGGTCAGTATTTTTGATATTGAAAAGGGTACTATTGTTGTTTAACATCGTTGAAAACCAAAATAAGTGATAAAAAACATGGGGCGCACAAACGATAGATCATTAAAGGATGCAATAGAGCAGATGCTTCAGGTTTACAAACTGAGACGGAAGTTTGATGAAACCTCATTGATCGTAGCCTGGCCAGAAATGATGGGCAAAGCTGTTGCAAACCGAACCAAAGATATTTTTATACGCGACCGTAAATTATTTATCAGAATGGAGTCTGCGGTAATTAAAAATGAATTGATGATGATGCGCTCAAACATCATTGAAAAAATGAATGAACATGCAGGAACCAGTATTATCGATGAGATAATATTCCTGTAAACTAGTTCACCCGTTCGCTATAGTTCTTTACCAAGAGATAGTATAGAACGGTAATAAAGAAGGCAATTGAAAATGCCTTCAATACAAATAAATAATCAATAGTACGATCCCAGCCTCCAAAATAGGAAACCGCACCAGGAACGATGAGCATTACCAGAAAAAAGATCAGATAACGGGTTTGTAATATCTTCATTTATTTGTAAAAAAGATCGCCCTGAACAAGCGTAAAAAGCTCATTTCAGGACGATTTTAAGGTTCTTTTAGAAACGCTCAAATGCAGTGAAGAAAAAGCTTCCTTCTATCTGCGCATTTTCATCCGAATCAGATCCGTGTATTGCATTCGCATCAATTGATTTTGCATATTTATTACGAATGGTTCCAGCTTCTGCCTTTGTAGGATCAGTAGCTCCAATCAGTTTACGAAAATCTTCAACTGCATTGTCTTTTTCAAGAATAGCAGCTACAATCGGGCCTGAAGACATGAAGTCGACTAGCGCATTGTAAAAAGGACGCTCACTGTGTACAGCATAAAACTGTCCTGCAGTATCCTTGCTCAAACGAGTGTATTTTAAGGCTATAACTTTAAATCCGCCCTTAATAATATCATCTAAAATAGCTCCGGTGTGGCCATTGGCTACAGCATCGGGCTTAATCATTGTAAAAGTTCTGTTCGTTGCCATCTTATTATTTGAAAATTGGTGCAAAAATACAGCTAATAAATCAAAGCTTAAAGGATTTTAAAAAATCAGCCTGAGTAAATCAGTATTTTTAATAGATTTGCATTCCTTTTGACCATACATGTTGGAAATAGCCCATTTAAAAGAGTTTTTAATCGAACCTAAGCGTATTGTTATCACCACTCATCCTAAACCGGATGGTGATGCAATGGGATCTTCATTGGGTTTATATACTTATTTGGTTCAAAAAGGTCATCAGGTACAGGTGATTACCCCTACCGATTACCCAAGTTTTTTACAGTGGATGCCAAACAATGCTGAGGTGATCATTTTTACTGAGAAGCAGGAAGAATCAAAACAATATGTAGCCGATGCAGACTTAATTTTCTGCCTAGATTTCAATGCACTTGTTCGGATTAATGAATTAGGTATTTATGTTCGTGAATCCAAGGCAAAAAAAGTTTTGATCGATCATCATTTGGAACCTGAGGGATTCGAAGATTATCGTCTTTGGACTACTAGTGCCTGTGCAACCGCACAATTGGTCTATGAATTCATTGTAAACATTATGGGCGACAAACATCTCTTAACTAAAGATGTTGCCAGCTGCTTATATACCGGAATCATGACAGATACTGGATCGTTCCGTTTCCGCTCAACTACCTCCAATGTGCACCATATTGTAGCTAACCTGATTGATTGCGGTGCTGATAATACACTGATCCATCAATTAGTATACGATGATTTCTCATTAAACAGACTTCGTTTTCTGGGAAATTGCCTTTTGAATAAACTGGAGGTCTTACCAGAATATAACACTGCAATAATTGTAATCACTGCTCAGGAGCTAGATCAATTTAAGATCTCAACAGGCGATACTGAAGGCATTGTCAATTATGCACTTTCAATTAGTGGAATTCGCCTGGCAGTATTGATTATTGAACGCCCAGATGTTGTAAAATTATCCTTACGTTCGGTCGGAGATTTTTCTGCAAATGAAATTTGCAAAAAGTATTTCAATGGGGGAGGGCATAAAAATGCATCTGGTGGATTTTCAACCGATAGCATAGATAGGGTAAGAGAAAAGTTTAATGTTATATTGCCGGAATACAAATCACTTTTATTAATATAGTACT
>NZ_JBIKSU010000129.1:0-4339 GCF_044348475.1 Daejeonella sp.
TACTCTACCGCACATATGCTATAATTTTAATAAATAAATAGATAAACAAAAGACCGGCATTTTAGTAGAAAAAATTCTGCAGTTTTACTCCTAGAATGTTTGAAATCATCTCCATAATATTTCTGAAACCCAATCTAAAAATCCGAAATTAGATTATTCAATCCTCAAATTAAGGCTAGTTCCACCAATAAGTAAACTTCAAAACCAGAGCGCGATTTCTAACAGCAAATGGAGAAGGAAAATAGTTATCCGTAAAAACAAGAAAAAGATCACTGGCTGGTTTATAACGCCATTGAAAACGGGTATTCAAATTGATATTCTTTTGCTGGTTATTATACTGTACAAACGTGGTAAGAAACAGTTTATTACTAAAAGTAAAATCGGTTCGGGGGCCTACAAGCCAGAAATTAGTCACTCCCCATGGCTGTGGCAATACAATATGATTATAGCTGGTGCTCATAGCAATATTGACATACGGCTGAAAGCGATAGCCTAGATCACCAGCCAGATTTAACCTGTTCCCATTCGCAAAATAACCACCATACTGCCCACTAAGGCTATAGGTATACATCTTTTGAGGTTTAGATGCATAATTGAATCCACCGGCCTTCCAAACATGCTCTGTTCCAGAAGCTAAACTTCCTTTTCCTGTATTAACCGGATCGAATGGCCTTTGCAAACGAATGTAATTATCAGAAGTCCATACCTCAAAGGTGCTCTGACTACGTTGCGTGAACTTATAACCCAGCATTGTTTCATTATCTGTACGTCTGAAAGATCTATTAAAAAAATAGGTGGAACTAAAAACAGGGCCATGATTTAATACTTTACCTGCCTTTGGAAAGAATAAATAATTCAGTTTGGGATTAATTTTGAAATAATCTGTACGCGGAACATAACCCACTTCTGCTGTATAATTCTCACCAACAGACTCATGCTGCCAGCTCAAAAGCCATTTTCTTGTTGTGTATTGCAAGTTGGCTGCATGAACCAAATCATCACTATTTTTCTGAGGGCTAAATGACTTCAGAAACATTGATTTTCCTACCCAGCGATTATTGGAAGAAGCGAGGTTATATTCAAGCCCAACATTTCGATTATACAAGCTAAACGCTGGCTTAGCAGGATTTTCGAGTGGTGAATAATTAACTGATTGCTTATTAACAAACATAAAACGGATGTTCGACCTTGAAAAAACACGTCTTTGTAAAGCCAAAACAGCAAAATTCTGAGCCGGAAGCCCCGTTTCATCCATGCTTTTAGTTTGCATGTCCATTGCTCCTATCCGCCAATTCTTGTCAAGGCTTCCGCTCAGCCTAGCGCCAAACTCAATAGGCACTCCCAGTCCAATTCTTCTTGAAAAGAAAGGCCTAATTGTTGAATAGCCAAAATTGGCAAAGAGGTCGGCATTTTCTAGAAAGAATTGCCTGCGTTCCGGGAAAAATAATTCGAAACGATCCAGATTCGTTACCTGCCTGTCTACTTCAATTTGTGAAAAATCAGGATTGATGGTCAAATCTAGATTTAGTGAAGAGGTAATACCGATTTTGGCATCCGCACCGATTTCTTTCTTGAATTTTGTACTGGTATTAGTTTGATAATTTTTTGTCAATCCGCCAAGTACGTAAGGAATAACAGAAACATTGGTGCCCGCATCAGGTGGTGGATTATCCCAAAGAAGATTCCCGGTGTAGGCCAGCGATGCAACATTAAATTGTCGTGGTATTTTAGCCCAGGCTGATTTCTCAGGAACTTTTATATCAAGTCTGCTAAAATTGACACCCCAGGTTTTGATCCCTTTTTTATAACGTATAGATTTAAAAGGGATTGAGGCCTCAAATACCCAACGGTCATCATAATGCTTAACTTCAGAATACCATTTATTATCCCAGCTCAGATCGTATCCATTACTGTTGAAAATAAGGCCGTCCCATTGTGCGCCGGCGGCATTTACCCCAAAAGTAAATCCATTGGTCTGATCATCAAAGGGGTCAAGTATCAACAGAAAATTATCGTTCTTGGTATAGGCAAAATCACGTCTAAGCGATTCAACAGCATACAATTTGGCATTGGGCTGATAGCATACAGCTGAGATGTAGAGGTTATCCTTATCGTAGCTCATGCGTACCTCGGTCAATACCTTTGCAAAACTGGTATCCATAGGACCAACCATGAAAAAATCTTTTGCAGGCTCTGCATTTTTCCATGCATCTTCTTCCAAAAGCCCATCAATTACAACTGGAGCCCTAGTTTCAGCAATTCGAAGTTTATAGGCATTATTGATCTTCTGTGCAAAAACTGGTAAACCAGTTAGGAGGAAAGCAAACAGGAATAAATATTTCAAAATAAGACCATAATCAAAAGGTGAACAGCTATTCCCACCAATCTAAATTAGAAAAAAACAATTAAAAATGGGATTTGGATAGCGATTTCAAGCCGGATCAATGTAAGATCTCCATTACATGAGTACGGATATTCTCCCCTATTTTATCGATGGGAAGGTCATCAGGATCAGTTCCGAAAGGATCTTCAATAGACTCTGCTATCAGCTCCAAAGAGGCCATCACATAGAAAATAAAGGGGACGGCGGCAATCACAAAATATCCCATAGAAAAAACAAATCCAACGGGTAGAGTAAGCACATAAATAAAAATAAATTTCTTGATAAATGAGCTATATGACATTGGGATGGGGGTATTCTTAATGCGCTCGCAGGCACCGCACACATCCGTAAATGAACAAATTTCACTATTAATCACAATCAGCTGATCTCCACTGATCAAACCTTCCTTATACAAACTGTTGGTACGTGCAACGATCATGGAAGCTACTTGATTAGGTCCATGTTTTTTTGCATCAAATGTTTCAAATTCGGGATGTTCGATGGAATCAAGCATGAACTTTGTTTTATTTGAACGAAGATGAGCAAATAATGTATCGGCAAAAAGAGGGATTGATTTGATATAAAAACTACGATTCACCCGATCTTCTCGGCTAAGAAACGCATTCATTTTGATGGCAAAGCTGCGACTGGAATTAGTCAATGTACCCCATTGCTTTCGGGCTTCCCACCAGCGGTCGTACGCCGTATTGGTTCGAAATACCAAAAGAATTGACATCACAAAACCCAAGAGGTTGTGAACAATGGTAATATTCTTGACCCAAGCTACATCCGAAAGCTTAACATATTCAAGTTCCACATAAGCAATACCACCCGAGTACACAGACAATGCTAGCAAAAGCGGAAATAATTTGCGTGCTGTATCTGAGCGATGCAAATAAAACGTGGAATAGAACCAATCTTTAGGATTATAAACAATCATCATGCAAAATAAGGAAATGAATGGGGAATACGGAAATAGTTTAACAACTCACTCCTCTTCAAGAATTTTTAAAAACTAAAAAAATATATTCTCTTAAAGATACTTATTGTCAATGAGCCAGAATTTCAAATCATCCATCCAGCGGCTTGAAGTAGTTTTATTATTCATTCCAAAGCCATGATTACCCCCCGGATATAGAATTAAGGAGCTGTAAATCTTTAGTTTTAATAAAGATTGATAATAAACAATACTGTTAGCCACAGGAACAGGACTATCATTACTTGCGTGAACCAAGAATGCATGTGGTGTTTGAGCACTCACCTGCAATTCATTCGAAAATTTTCGCTTAGTTTCCTCTGAAGGATTATTACCAATCAAGTTATCTCTACTACCTTTATTTGCAAGGCTATCTGTGAAACTAATAACCGGATAAATAAGAACTGAAAAATCAGGGCGAAATGAAGTTTTTAGTGGGTTTGAAATGAGCGATTGACTGAAGTTAGTTGATAAGCTAGCCGCAAGATGTCCGCCAGCAGAAAAACCCATGATACCTATTTTGGAGGGGTCTATATTCCATTCCTTAGCATTTTCACGTAGTAATTGTATCGATCTTTGAGCATCTTGTAATGGCCCTATAGATTTGTCAACCATAATTAGATCGTCTGGTAAACGATACTTTAGAACAAATGCAGAAATACCCAATTTGCTAAGTGCTTGGGCAACGTCTGAGCCTTCACTGCTTGAAGCTAATGCTCCATATCCACCACCTGGGCAAATAATTACAGCGCTATGTATATCAGAAACTTTTGCTGGTTTATACCAAATTAGGGTAGGATTTGAAACGTAGCGGGTAATCATTAAACCATCTTTATTACGTGCTGACACTTCTCTGTCTATTGATGGCTTGCTATTTGGGATAATACCATCATATAATGAAATTATTTCCTGACCCTTTAATGAATCAGATAAACTAATAATTCCTAGAAAAACAATAAAATATATAACCCTATGCATAA
>NZ_JBIKSU010000043.1:0-16608 GCF_044348475.1 Daejeonella sp.
TGAAGGGCAGGTTTCGGGATGACATTTGATTTTGATTGAAATTTATTTTTTTAAAATCGCTACGCACCTGTCACACCTATCGCCAGGCAGGCAATGCCGCGCAAGACGGTTCATCCAATTTTTTTTAACCGCCACGCTTGCACAGACCTTTAATAACCTCTCTTCCGCATTGACTGGTGCGGCAATTACAGCCCTAGCCTTCGCAGAACCTTTCATAGCAGCAGGCGCAGCGGTGGGATTTTGGTACTTTTTTCCTACAGAAAAAGGACTAGGCCCCCGCGGCTATGAGCGGAATGAAATTATAAATGCTTGGTGGGTAACACCAAGCACAAGAGAATTTGTTATTTGATGAAAATTAGGTTTTTGCCTTTGGCAAAGAGTATTTGTGTCTTTTGTCTTGAAACAAAAGGCACCAAAAGTTCAAGAAAGAACGATGCTTCCACCGCACAGGGCAAAACACCTGGCCCGCCGTTCTTTCATCCCACCGCGCGGGTATTGTAGTTCATTTAATAGTTATTTTCATTAGTGAAAATCTGACAGAGTACTAAGGTTAACGTTTGTGGGGGTTATGAACGTTCATCCACAAACGGCTGCGTACAGGGCTTTGATTTTTGTATTTAGGATGCTATTAGCACTACCGCCCTGTCCAATGCCGCGCAATGCGGTGAAACACAATTTTTTTATCCGCCACGCTTGCACAGACCTTTAATATCCGTTCTTACGCATTGACTGGTGCGGCAATGACAACCCCAGCCCTCGCAGAACCTTTCATAGCAGCAGGCGCAGCGGTAGCGTTTATTCGCTTTTGTTTATTGTTTTTTAAAGGCCCTCATGGTCTCGTCGTGCCGCCTCGGCTTGGTCCTTTTTTGCTACAGAAAAAGGTAAGGCCCCCGCGGCTATGAGCGGATTGAAATGATAAAATGCTTGGTGGGTACCACCAAGCACAAGAGAAATTAGTTATTTCATGAAAATTAGGTTTTTGCCTTTGGCAAATATAATTTGTGTCTTTTGTCTTGAAACAAAAGGCACCAATGCCGAAGCGCACTTCAGCGCTGAGACCACGAAGACCTATAAAAAAACAATAAAAAATACTGAGTAACTTCAAGAAATGACCCCTCTTAAAGGTCGGGGCAGGCTTTGCTTCCACCGCACAGGGCAAAACACCTGGCCCGCCGTTCTTTCATCCCACCGCGCGGATATTGTAGTTCATTTTTTATTTATTCTTTTTAGTTAAAATCTAACATGCTGTTGTCAACATAATCTACCCTAATCAAGGCTAACAATTGACCGGCATCTGACCATTTTTAGGAATGCTTTCTCTATTTTAGCAGCTAATAAATTGAAAATCACGTGAAAAGATTAAAAAAATCAATCTTCGCAATTGCTATGCTAATCAGTCCATTTTTGGGAATAGCGCAACATACAAGTCCTATTAATAAATCCATGAACTATCCTCTAAGCACTAAAAAAGATGTTTTTGATACCTATTTTGGTACTAAGATCAATGACCCTTACCGCTGGTTAGAAGACGATCGCTCAACAGAAACCAAAGCATGGGTAGAGGCAGAAAACAAAGTAACTCAGGAGTATTTATCAAAAATCCCATTCAAAGCAGAGATTAAAAAAAGATTAGAAACGTTGTGGAATTATGAAAAATTTACCGCACCGTTTAAGGAAGGTGTATATACCTATTTTTATAAAAACAATGGTTTACAGAATCAATATGTTCTATACCGCCAAAAAGATAAAAACAAACCTGAAGTTTTTCTAGATCCAAATACTTTTTCAAAAGATGCAACTACCTCGCTTGCTGGTATTGAATTTACAAAAGACGGCAGTCTGGTAGCCTACCAGATCTCAGAAGGGGGCTCCGACTGGAGAAAAGTAATCGTATTAAATACATCAGATAGGTCTGTTGTGGGCGATACCCTGATTGACGTTAAATTTTCAGGCCTGTCTTGGAAAGGAAATGAAGGATTCTATTACAGCAGTTATGACAAACCTAAAGAGGGCAGCCAGCTTTCTGGATTGACACAATACCATAAACTGTATTTCCATACCATCGGAACATCGCAAAAAGAAGATCAACTGATTTTTGGCGGTGATCAAACCCCCCGCCGTTATATTGGTGGTGGCCTAACAGAAGACCAGCGGTTTTTAGTGATTACAGCAGCTGTATCTACTACAGGGAATGAGCTATACATTCAGGATCTTTCTAAACCTGGAAGTGCAATAGTCAATGTAGTGAGTAATTATACGGGCGAACATGCTGTAATCGACAACCAGGGAGATAAATTATACCTATTTACCAATCATAATGCACCAAACTATAGAGTAGTAACTGTTGATGCCTCAAATCCGGCTCCAGAAAACTGGAAGGATCTGATCAAAGAAACAGAGAATGTTCTAAATGTGAGTACAGCAGGTGGCAAAATCTTTGCCAGTTACCTGAAAGATGCCACATCGCTTGTGATGCAGTATGATATGGATGGCAATCTAGAAAGAACAGTGACATTGCCCGGTGTAGGTTCTGCAAGCGGATTCAGCGCCAAAAAAACAGAAAAAGAGTTGTACTATACTTTTACTTCTTATATCTACCCTCCAACCATTTTCAAGTATAATATAGCTTCAGGGCAATCTATTGAATATAAAAAAGCGGGAGTAGAATTTGACCCTTCTCAATTTGTTTCTAAACAAGTATTTTATACTTCGAAAGACGGAACAAAGATTCCGATGATCATTACCCATAAAAAAGGAATTGAACTTAACGGAAAAAACCCAACCCTTTTATATGGTTATGGTGGCTTTAGCGTAAGCCTGACTCCGGCATTTAGTACTTCGAATATTGTTTTACTTGAGCAGGGAGGAATATATGCTGTACCAAACCTGCGAGGCGGTGGTGAGTATGGTGAGAAATGGCATCTGGCTGGCACCAAAATGCAGAAGCAAAATGTATTTGATGATTTTATAGCCGCAGCTGAATACCTGATCAGCAATAAATACACGGCTAAAGAATATCTGGCAATAGCTGGAGGTTCAAATGGAGGTTTATTGGTAGCAGCCGTTATGAGTCAGCGACCTGAACTTTTTAAAGTAGCTTTTCCGGCAGTAGGTGTTTTGGATATGCTCAGGTATAATAAATTTACTGCTGGAGCAGGATGGGCCTATGATTACGGAACTGCAGAAGATTCGAAAGAAATGTTTGATTACCTATTGAAATATTCGCCTTATCATGCTTTAAAACCTGGCGTTTCTTATCCGGCCACATTGATTACTACTGCTGATCATGACGACCGCGTTGTTCCGGCTCACTCCTTTAAATTTGCAGCCAGATTACAGGAGTTTCATAAAGGCGCTAGCCCGGCACTTATCCGAATCGAAACCAATGCAGGCCATGGCGCAGGAAAACCAACCGGAAAAATTATTGAAGAGCAAGCCGATAAATGGGCGTTTATGCTTTATAATATGGGGTTGAAGTATTAAGTTGTAGGTTATAGGTTATTAGGTTGTAGGTTATAGGATTTAGCTGTATTAATACTTACTACTTATAACTTAGTACTTATTACTTACTACTTCACAGTACTAGCAGAAAAATCAACCCCAGGTTTACCGATAGATTTATACGTTCCTTCGCCATTTAGAATTGAGGCGAGTGTGGCTTTATTAGCAATCAATTTAAGTGATTCGCTAAGGTCTTGATCGTATTTGAAATTTTGTTCAAGCCTTCCCTTTTCAAAGTAATAGCGTGATACAATTTCGCCCTCTAAAACTTTTTTGATCTCTTCTTTATAGATACTCAAATCATTCTTTTTTGCTGTTGTAATTCGAGTATTCAATGCCTCTAATTCAGTGGTAACTTGGCCCAATTTGCTTTCTTTCTTAGCCTCATCACGCACTTCATTAAGCAATTTTTCTATGCGTGAATTGTAACTATAATCTCGTTTTGAAAGAAAACTTACAAAATTTTCGAAGTCTGCATCGGTAAGTTTGAACGTTTTAGCATCAGTGATTGAAGGGTTTTGAATACGAAACTGGGTGGCATAGTCAAAAATATGATATTTTGAAGCCAAGGTTTGAGTGATCATACTATACTTAAGAGGCTTTACAAATAGGTCAGGATAAATACCGCTTCCATCATAAACAGATCTGCCAACTTTGGTTTTATATTCCGTAATCAGTGAATCAGCCACTTTAACAACAGATCCATCAGAATCTCTGTGAGTATAGTCTAATGCCTGTATGCATCGGCCAGATGGAGTATAATACTTAGCCACAGTAACCTTTACAAGGCTGTTGTAAGGCAAATTGAAAGTTTGCTGAACAAGCCCTTTTCCGAAGCTACGCTGACCAATCACTACGGCCCGGTCTAGGTCTTGTAATGATCCTGCAACAATTTCTGAAGCAGAAGCTGAACGATTATTGACCAGCACCACCAATGGAAGTGAAGGCTCTACAGGGTTAGTTGCAGTAGTATAGGTAATCGATTTATTTTGGTTTCTGCCCTTTTGAATAACCACAGTCACCCCTTTATCAACAAAAAGGTTAACTATTTTTACTGCTTCCTGCAGTATACCTCCACCATTGAAACGGAGATCTAGAACTAAACCATTGAGGTTATTCTTCTTTAGCTCGGTCAAGGCATCTTTAACTTCTTGGGCAGAATTTTCAAGAAACTTATCCAATTTAATATACCCAACATGATTATCGAGCATGCCAAAATACGCGACATTATCTTGCCTAATTTCTTCACGAACAAGGTTTATTAACATGGGTTTAACAATTCCAGGCCGTTGAATCAAAAGCTTAACAGGTGTACCTTTTGAGCCTTTAAGCATAGAACTAACCTGCTCATTATTTTTTCCCTTTAACGATATTCCTGAAATTTCAAGTAACTCATCGCCTGCACGAATATCTGCCTTCTGGGCCGGGAAACCTTGGTATGGATCTGCAACGATTACTTTACCATCTCTATTTGAAATGGTTGCGCCAATGCCTCCATATTGAGTACTTACATACTTAAGTTTATAATCTTCAATATCCGACTCAGGAATATACTCAGTATAGGGATCCAGATCTTCAAGCATTGCATCAATTCCGGTTTTCATCATTTCTGATGAATTAACATCATCTACATAATTTATACTCAATTGTTTATAAACAGCTGCAAAAATGTCCAGATTCTTAGACACCTGAAACAGGTCTTCAACATATGAAAAAGACAAAAACGATATAATAACTGCACTAAGGATAAATCCCTTTGCTAATTTTAGGAAATTAAGATTTGAACCCGACTGTTTATTCATATGTTTAAATTATGAATTTAAATTAGAAAAAAACTGCCTTTTTAGAACTATTAAGATAAAGCCAGAAAAGCTTTCTACTATAAACGATTTGTTTGAAGAAATTCCATGCCTTTTTTGAGCGTGAATACGATATACTCTCTTTTACGCTTCAATCGATCCATCAAGCGGGTAATCAGTTCTTCTTCTTGCCCCTGTTGATAAGAAAGATCCTCATCACTAAGATTAGTGTATTTACGCTTGATCTTTAATTTCAAACGATCCCATTCTAAATTACTGATGCTGATCTCTGCCATGGTATAAATTTGTACAAAATTAAATTTTATCCCGACAAATTTCAAGCTAATTCAAATAATTGAAGAATAAAAGGTTTTTGGAATAGGTATTGTTTCTATTTTTGAAAAATAATTAAAGATTTTATGAACAAGACAATACTGCTTTCATGCCTTTTGGCACTCTGCGGACTAAGTGCCGTGGCTCAATCATCCAAATTTACTTTTGGAATAAAGGGCGGAGTAAACTACTCCAATTTGAAAACCTCAGATAATTTAACTAATGAAAATAGTATCCTGGGCTACCAAGCGGGGGTATTTGCACGCATTGGCGGACTTATTTATTTGCAACCAGAGCTCTACCTTGCCACTAAGGGAAATGAATATACTGGCATTGAAACCAATGGTGGTATAACAAATATCAAAGGGAATATTAAGTTTACTACACTTGATGTACCATTGCTTTTAGGAACAAAAATAGGAAGCAATAAATTGAATCTGCGCTTTATGGGCGGACCAGTAATATCATTTATTCTGGAGAAGGATAATAATCTTGGCTCAGTTTACAACCAGGTAAGCGATTTCGGGAATTATAAAAATCAAACCTTAGGCTTGCAGGCAGGTGCTGGCATCGACCTAGGAAACATAAGCTTTGATGCCCGTTATGAAGCAGGATTAAGCAATATTAGCCAAAGCGAAAAATACAATCAACAACAGCGATTATTTCACTTGAGCTTAGGCTTTAAAATATTGTAAATAAAAAAAAGGCTGTATCGGTATATTTTGATACAGCCTCTTAATTTATCACAATTAACTATTCTTAATAAAATGTAGTATAGAATGTTGCAGAGAAAGGAAATGAAGTATTTCCAAATATTCCTCTAGTATAAACTGTATAAGCTCTCCCTTTTGGAAAATTAATCGTTGTACCTGCCGTAATTTGAGGAACACCAGTAGCAGAATTATTGAAAAATAATTTTACTGAAGCAGCACTCCCACCTACACCGGCTGTACCAGGTATCTCAACAAACTCTGAAGCAGTACCAAAAGCTACATTAGAAATTAATTTAGTTCCTATAGCAGAATCTTTCACTAAGTCATAGCTTGGCCCACCGTTATAAAAGTTAACCAAACGAACAAAAACTTTTGAAGTATCTAAAGCAGGTTTTTTATCTTCCAACACCAATATTGATGGAATAGTTTTATCCAAACCATAAGTGCCACCAGTAATAACGGTATAGTACTTACCAGGATCTGTAGTAATTTGCTTGTCTAATACTTTCAAGCCTGGATCTACAAGAGCTCTAGGCACAATTTTAGCAGTTAATTGATGGTTACCTGGGGAAGTTACCGCATAGCCTAAATCTGGAAACAGCCCATTGTAAGCAAAACCTGCCGTTTCTAACCCAGTTGATGATAAAGCAGATGTAAACTTAGGCCCATCTATATAGTAATTAATTACAGGACTAGACGGTGTTAAATTTAAAATCTTGACATAAGAATACTTTGGATCACTAGAAGCTACCTTTTCATATTCGGTAGTTTCTACTAGCGTTCCTTTTTCGCAAGCTGTAAATAGCGTTGCACAAGCCGCGATTATATATAATAATTTTTTCATGTTTATTTAATTTTATAAAGGTTAAGGCTCAGTAAACCACATTTTAGAGGTATGATAATCAACTTTATCTGCACCAATTTTCTTAAGTGCCTCTACATTCCAAATGTATTCTGAATTGTATCTTGGACGAGTACGTTGTGCAGGTTTACCACCATTATCAGCTGAGAAGGAAGCTGGAAAGAAAAATGCATTTACGTAAGGATTATTGCCTTTTACATCTCCAACATTGTAATTGTATTTACGTAAATCGCTCCAAGTTTCTACAAAACCATAACCGTAAAGCGCTAAATATTTTTGCAACATAATGTCTGCTAACGTTAATGTAGCAGCAGTTTTTTTCACTGCGCCACTTGCCAAATAGGCAGCTTTTGCGGCTGGTGTAATTACCGGGCCAACCGAGCTTACAAAATCTATACTTGCACCAATACCAGCTTGGTAAGCAGTTAATGCTACACCAGTATTGCCTGCTCTAAAAGCAGCTTCTGCCTTAATGAATTGCATTTCAGCGAAGGTCATTATTGGAAACCCTGCATTGTCTTTAAAAATGTATTTACCTTGTCCAGCACCAGGATTTGCACTCGCTAAAGAGCCCCAAGGATTAGGAATTTGATTTTTTAAAGCAACAGTACCAGGATCCGAAGACCCTGGATTGGTTCCTCTGAACTTCCCATCAACAGATGCGGTTATCATGTTATTTCTACGTGGGTCGATTACACTATCCGTTTTACCTGTTAGATAAGTTCCATCTAATAAACCAGCAATTAGCCTAGTTTGACGGTATGAACCTAAATTAGCTCTTAATGGGCCAAAAAAGTTGCCATTTGCAGAAGTTGTTCCATCATTAGGGACAATAAAGTTATCTACATTGCTTGCTAAAGCTTTATCTACATATTCGATTACTTTAGTTGGGTTATAGCTAGCTTTATTAATTAGGTTATTGGCATTTCTAGCCAATATGCCGTAATTAAATTTAATCCATTTATCCGCATCACCTTTGTAAGCTAAATCATACGCAAGCATTTTACCCTGAGCTCCTTTACCGTCGGTTCTTTGGAAGTTTTTAATAGACTCATTAGCTAACCTAACTACTTCAGCATAAACATCTTCCTGCGAATCGTAGTCAAATACAAAACGATTTGGTTCGAAAGCTTGTTTTAAGATTATTTCTCCATGGTAATCTGTAGCCACTTGCCAGCTCCAAGCTCTAAGACTTTGTGCTAAACCAACATAATTCCATTCTTCTCTTTTCTGGCTATCTTCTATAATCAACGACAAATTTGCCCCCAAACCATAATAAGTTGTTCTCCAAATTTCACCTAAGGCATCACTACCTACAAGCCAACCATGCGTTTCGCCAACATTTACATTACCGCCAAAATATTGTATGGTACCACCTAAATATCTTGCATCAAACTGTATACCACGTTCCATTTGTGCAAATAGTGGTGGTGTTAGTGTTTTACTTTCTGGATTTTGCGGCGTAGCCGGGTCAGTATTTACATCGAAATACTTTTTACATCCAGAAAATGTAATTGCAACTGCAATTAAAACTAAATATATTTTTTTCATCATTTTAATAATTAAAATCCAACACTAAGACCAAACGAATACGTTCTTGGCAATCCGAAAGAGCCAAAATCTATACCAGTACCACCAGTACCACCAGAAGCAGCACTTAAGCCATTAACCGATGGATCTACACCTTTATAATTAGAGATTAACAATAAATCTGTTCCAGTAGCAAATACGCTAGCGCTTTTAAACACTTTACTTGCACCAAATAAGGTTTTAGGTAAATTATATCTTAAAGTAACCTCTTTTAATCTAACCCAGTTGATATCTCTTTCAATGAAATCATTTACATTATAAAAAGTAGAATAATAAGAAGTTGTGATGTAGGGGATTACCACTACATTATTTGGCGTAGGCGTATCAGTATTCTCTAACCCATCTCTCATTACCCCTTTTATAATACGTGGTTGCTCACGATCTAAACTTAGTTTAGACATGCCACGAGCATATAAATAAGCTTCTGTAGCATTATAAATATCACCACCTTTACGAATATCCATTAAGAAACTTAAATTAAAGTTTTTTAAAGTGAAACTGTTGTTAATACCTAATCCCAAATCTGGAGCAGCATCACCCATTGGTGTAAAATTAGTATCTTTAATTGGCATACCATTTACTGGGTTAATTAAAATCTCACCTTTATTATTTCTTAAATAATCTGTACCTGCAAGTGCCGAAACCGAATTACCTACAAAATATTGCTTTCTAACATTATCAGCTAACCAACTATCAGAAACATAGAAAGTAGTTTGACCTCCAGGTAACGATTTGATTTCTCCTCGTTGTCTGCTTAAATTAGCTTGAATATCCCAAGAAAAATTCTTCTTTAAAATTGGCGTTCCTTTAACGGTTAATTCAAAGCCTCTATTTTCAATTACACCACTGTTAATGTAAGCTAAAATCGAACCTGTTCCATAACTTAAACGCGGTGCAGTAATTTGTCCATCACTTTTAGTATTGAAATAAGAGAAACTCGTTGATAATCTATCTCTAAAGAAGACTAAATCCATACCTAAGTCTGTAGTAGTAGTAAATTCTGCCCTTAAATCTGGATTACCTAATGTTACATCATTTGCGAAACCACCACCTGTTGTAGTTTGTGCAATTAACTTAGTTTTCTTAATGTAAGCAGTTCTGGCATCTTTACCACCTTGACCCCAAGATGCTCTAAATTTACCTTCTGTTAACCAACTTAATTTTTTAAAGATTGGTAATTCTGTAAATACAAAACTTAATGCAGTTGCTGGATAAAAGAAACTAACATCACCCGGGCTTAAAGTAGACGAATAATCTTGACGACCTGTTAATGTTAGATATAGCATATCAGCATAGCCTAATTCTGCTTGTCCAAATGCACCCATTTTACGTTTGTAAATATCTGTAAATTGTACTCTTTGCGTAGTTGGATCTGTATTGTTTAAACTGAAAAATCCAGATTGATAAAATCTAGTACCAAATTGAGCAGTAACTTGATCTCTATCATCACTTATGTCATAACCAACAGTTAATCTAGGTGAGAATTTTCCGAAAGTTTTCTTAGCCGTTACAATTAAATTACCATTGTAAAGTATTTTGTTTTCAGAAAAAGTATTCATACCCCCTCCTACATAGGCACTACCAGAACCACTGGCTCCAAAAGCTTGTGCATTATACCCACTTAAACCTTGCATGGTATAAATATCCATACCCGCTTTTAAGCCAACATTTAACCACTTTAAAGGTTTGTAATCAATTCCATAATTACTAATTACACGAGAAACTTTATCAGAGTTAGGGTTGTTTTCCATTGCCCACAATGGGTTATCTAACTCTGCACTGTTAGAGCCAGTGATTGTTCTCCTATCACCAGTTTCAGTATATCTGTTTCTAATGTCATCAATTACAGGCCAGGTTAACACACTTAGCATTGGACTTGAAGCTCCTTTAAATGTTTTATTAGTGTTAGAAGAAATAACATTAAAAGATGCATTCATACTCACTTTATTACTAATTCTAGATACACCAGTTAATTTCGCATTGATGCTTTTAAAATCTGTCCCATCAATTACACCATTTTGATCAGTATAGCTAACGCTACTTCTTACAGAAAGCGCCTCAGTACCACCAGAAACTGATACGTTGTGTCTTTGTGTGAAACCAGTTTTATAAAAAGCATCTAAGTTGTCATAACGTTGAAATCTATCTGGATATTTAGCGCCAAAATATGTTCTAGTACGAACTTCTTCGTCAAAAATACCTCCAGCACCACCACCATATACAGTTTGTACATCAGGAAAGCGGTAAGCATTGTCTAATTTAAATACATTATTATATGCTACAGTTGCTTTACCAGCTTTAGCTCTTTTAGTGGTAATTACAACCGCACCAGAAGCACCTTGAGTACCATATAAAGCTGCAGCTTCTGGTCCTTTTAGGATTGTTAACGATTCGATATCTTCAGGATTAATATCCATGCCTCTATTACCGTAGTCATTTTGACGATTGTAAGTACCTTGACCGACTAAATTATACTCACTAAAAGTATTGTTGGAAATAGGTAAACCATCAATTACAAACAAAGGCTGATTATCTCCATCTAATGAAACAGCACCACGAATGATGATGGAAGATGAAGCTCCAGGAGTACCATTTGTAGGCGTAATGGTCACACCAGCTACACGACCTTGTAAAGCATTGATAAAGTTTTCTCTCTGACTACCCGCAATATCGGCACCAGAGGTGGTTTGAGCCTCATATCCTAGAGATCTCTTAGAACGTTCGATACCTTGAGCCGTAACTACGACCTCATTTAAAGACTGTGCATCTGCTGTTAGCTGAACATTAATTACATTGTTTGTGCCCACAGCTCTTTCTACTGTTTTTGTTCCAATAAATTTAAACTGGAGAACTTGACTGGCATTAGCCAAAATAGAATAGGTACCATCAACTTTACTAGATGTACCTCCTGTTGTTGATCCTTTAATTGAGATCGATGCTCCTGGCAAAGGTAATCCTTCATCGTCTGTAACCTTACCGGTAACAGTCTTTTGCTGCGCAAAAGCTTGTAAAGACACAAAGAAAACGCCTAAAACCAGCATGAGTAATTGTTTTTTCATACAAATTGTTTTTGGGTTAATTTATTAAATTGACTATTAAACTTTTTGAAGTTTAATTAGACTTTGAAGAATTAAAGATTGCACTATTTAGGTTAATTAGCAAAAAAAGAATGAAAATGGATTTAATTTGATTGATAATCAATAGTATATATTATACACTATTGGGTGCCATAAAAATTTAAAACTAAAAGAATAAAAACCACAGCAGCCTAATTAACGGAGTAATTTTCTGCTAATATTGATTTATAATTAACTAATTATTTAAGATCTAATGAATTATTTTTTTAAAACCAGCCCTATTCTCAACTATTAAAAAAATCTACGAAAACAGAATCCCTGTAAAGAAAGTTTATCCTTAATCTTAAAAACCAATAAACACTACACTCATTTCTTGAAGTTTAATAAAACCTCAACTTGAAATAGTGCTATAAAAAGCTTAATCAATTGTCAGATAATCTAGGCTTCAATAATATAAAAAGCTTTAAAATTCAGCATTTTGGTTCTAAAATTATTTAAAATTTGATTAATATTGCTTCATAAAAGATAATTGATACGCAATTCAGGCATATTGTATGTTATAACTAAAATTGCTACTCACTTTATTATTTAAATTCTAAAATGGCCCGATTAAATCTTCTCGAAGAAACCCGATTCGAAAAACTTCCTGTAACTGTTTATCCAAACCAGGATATTGCTTCTAAAAAAGTGGCGCGCCGCATTACCGACCTAATTGTTAGCAAACAATTGAAAGGCGAAAATGCAATCCTTGGCCTTGCAACCGGAGTTACACCAATAGAAGTTTATCGCGAACTTGTTCGTATTCACAAAGAAGAAGGTGTTAGCTTTAAAAATGTGATCACATTCAATCTTGATGAATATTTTCCAATGAAACCCACATCGCCGCAAAGCTATGTGACTTTTATGAAAGAAAATTTATTCAACCATATTGATATCAATATGGATAATGTTCATATTCCTGATGGAACTATACCCATCGAAGAAATTCACGATTTTTGTTTGAATTATGAACTAAAGATTACAGCCTTAGGTGGGCTTGATCTTCAGATATTGGGTATTGGTCGTACCGGGCATATTGGTTTTAACGAACCGGGATCAGCTCCAAATTCAGGGACCAGACTGGTAACTCTTGATGATTTAACCCGACGAGATGCTTCACGCGATTTTGGTGGAAAAGAAAATGTACCAACTAAGTCCATTACTATGGGTATTGGAACAATTTTTAAAGCCCGCGAAATCATATTGATGGCATGGAACACCAAAAAGGCATTCATCATCAAAAAGGCAGTTGAAGGTGAAATTTCATCTGAAGTGCCAGCAACCTACCTGCAACTTTCTGAAAATGTAGAGTTCATACTAGATCAAGATGCTGCCTCAGAACTAACAAGGTTCAATACTCCATGGCTTGTAAAAGATTGCACATGGGATGTACCAATGATTAAAAAGGCGGTGATCTGGCTAGCTAATACGCTTGGAAAACCAATCCTTAAACTTACCGAAGAAGATTATAACAACCACGGAATGGCGCAGTTGGCTACTGAGAAGGGCCCTGTTTATAATATAAACATTCATATTTTCAATAAACTTCAACATACCATTACCGGATGGCCGGGAGGGAAAAGCAAGGCGGATGATTCTCAAAGGCCCGAAAGAGCGGTTCCTGATAAAAAAAGATCAATCATTTTCTCACCTCATCCTGATGATGACGTAATTTCAATGGGTGGAACTTTTATCAGACTTGTTGATCAGGGTCATGATGTGCATGTGGCTTACCAAACCTCAGGTAACACTGCTGTTTGGGATGATGATGCACTTAGATTTGTTGAATTTGCAAAAGACTTCAGCAAATCAATAAACTTAGATACCAATAAGCTCGAAGAACTGTATGTGTCTATGCGTAAGTTCATGGAAAATAAACAACCTAATCAGGCTGATACTTCAGAAATTCAGACGCTGAAAGGTTTGATTCGTAAAGGTGAGGCAACTAGTGGTGCCCGTTTTGCCGGTCTAAAAGATGATCACATACATTTTATGGCTCTTCCTTTTTACGATAGGGGAAAAACAAACCGTAATCCGGTTTCAGAAGACGATGTACGTATTACAATGGAATTGCTCGACAAAATAAAACCTCATCAGATCTTTGCTGCCGGCGATTTTGCCGATCCTCATGGAACACACAAGGTTTGTTTTGATATTATTATTCAAGCGCTTGAGCGTTTAAAAGATAAAGCATGGATCAAAGATTGCTGGTTATGGCTATACCGTGGTGCATGGCATGAATTTGAGACCCATGAAATTCAAATGGCAGTACCTCTTTCACCTCAAGAAGTTGAACGCAAAAGATTAGCCATATTTAAGCATCAGTCGCAAAAAGACATCCCTGTATTTCCGGGCGATGATGCAAGAGAATTCTGGGTACGTGCCGAAGATCGCACGCGTGAAACCGCTAAAGCCTATGATAAACTGGGTCTTGCTGAATATGAAGCGATGGAAGCGTTCGTTAGATGGGAATTTTAGGCCTAGCCTGAATTCAAGAATATGAGAATCAAACTACTATTCATCCTGGCTATCAGTATTCTGAGCCTAAAAACCTATGCGCAACAGTCTTCTAGGCCTAATATAGTAGTTATTTTAACCGATGATCATGCGGTAAGTGCTATTGGAGCCTATGGTTCTAAATATGGGGCAACACCAAACTTAGATCGACTAGCCAAAGAAGGTGCCCTTTTTAACAGAGCATTTGTAGTCAATTCTATTTGTGGGCCAAGCAGGGCCGTTCTTTTAACTGGCAAGTATAGCCATGTGAATGGGATGAGAGATAATCGTGATCGGTTTGATGCTTCGCAAGATGTATTTCCAGCACGTCTCAAACAATCTGGTTTTCAAACTGCTTGGATAGGAAAATGGCATTTAGTTTCCTACCCACAGGGTTTTGATTACTGGAATATTTTTCCAGGCCAGGGGCTATATTATAATCCCGACATGATCAGTATGAACGGAGATACCACCCGGCATAATGGTTATGGAACAGATGTGGTAACAGATATGACCATCAACTGGCTTGATAAACGTGATGAGTCAAAGCCATTCTTTGTTGTTGTAGGTGAGAAAGCTCCGCATCGCACCTGGATGCCTGATACTGCTGACTTGGGTAAGTTTGATCAGTTCAATTTTCCATTACCAAAGAATTTTTATGACCCATACAACAAGCGTTTAGCTGCTGAAATGCAGGATATGTCTATTGAAAAAACCATGAAGCTGGGCTACGATCTAAAGATGAAAAGCGATCCAGATGCAATTGCAGAAGCATTCATCAAAAGAATGAGTCCGGAACAACGAAAAAAATGGAACAACTATTATGATCAGGTTGAAGCAGACTTTCTCCAGAAAAAATTAACAGGAAAAGCACTTACTGAATGGAAATATCAGCGATACATGAAAGATTACTACAGTACAACACTTTCACTTGACCGCAATATTGGTAAGATCCTGGCCTATCTTGACAAGAACAACCTAACTAAGAATACCATTGTTGTATACACCTCAGACCAAGGTTTTTATTTGGGTGAACATGGCTGGTTCGATAAACGATTTATGTACGAGGAATCTATGCGAACTCCTCTAATTATCAGGTATCCAGGTGTAATAAAACCAGGAACTGTTTCAAACCAGTTAATATCAAATGTTGACTTTGCTCCTACTTTTTTAGATGCAGCAGGTGTTGCCATTCCGAAAGAGATTCAGGGTTTGTCAATGATGCCTTTATTAAGGAATCCAAATTCAAGCATCAGAAACTCTGCATATTACCATTTTTACGAATTTCCAGGTGAGCACAGTGTATTGAAGCATTTCGGAATTCGGACAAGCCGTTATAAACTGATTCGTTTTTATGATCATAAAAATTTCTGGGAACTTTATGACCTTCAAAAAGACCCGCATGAAATGAAAAATTTGTATGGACAGAAAAAATATGCTGCCCTTACAGCAGATCTAAAAAAGCAGCTGGAGCAACTTTGCATTCAAAATAAAGACAAAGAAGCTCTAAACGCATTAGCTCAAAACTTCTGATTTCAATTAAAATATACTTATAAATACTATATTTAAGGTATGTCTGAACCTTCTATCCTATCAAAGTCTCCTGTTAGGCTTTTATCCCTCGATGTTTTTAGAGGCTTAACCGTAGCTGCCATGATCCTGGTTAACAACCCTGGCAGCTGGTCAACTATTTATGCTCCATTAAAACATGCCGAATGGAATGGCTGTACTCCTACAGATCTAATATTCCCATTCTTCCTTTTTATTGTTGGAGTTTCAATAAGTTATGCGCTGGGCAGTAAAAAAGATACTACTAGCCAGTCAAAGCTTCTGTTTACAGCTTTTAAAAGGGCATTAATCCTATTTGGACTAGGGCTTTTCTTAAATCTATTTCCTAAGGTATTTACCGATCCAATCGAGGCTTTAAGCACGGTTCGCATACCCGGTGTTCTTCAAAGAATTGCGATCGTATTCTTCATTACAGCACTGATTTTTATAAAAACCAACCAAAAAACGCAGATAAGATTGTTTTTTGGGATCCTGATTGCGTACTGGGCGCTCATGACACTTGTTCCGGTACCTACTATTGGTTATGCAAATCTTGAAAAAGAAACCAATTTGGGAGCTTGGCTTGACCGCACAATACTTACCGAAGCACATCTGTGGAAGTCGGCCAAAACCTGGGATCCAGAAGGGAT
>NZ_JBIKSU010000046.1:0-16282 GCF_044348475.1 Daejeonella sp.
ATAGCAGCAGGCGCAGCGGTGGGATTTTTGGTACTTTTTTCCTACAGAAAAAGGACTAGGCCCCCGCGGCTATGAGCGGAATGAAATGATAAAATGCTTGGTGGGTACCACCAAGCATTAAAAAGAATTACCTCTAATCAGTAAACTAAGAAAGTATTTTCGCAATTTCAAGAAAACCCTTTTCTAAAGCTTTATCAGCTGGAGTTTTACCATCTTCCATTTTTGCATGCACATTTGCTCCGGCTTCAAGAAGAACGATCAACAGTTCAATATTGCCATTAAAAGCTGCCGAATGTAGTGGGGTAGCACCCGACATTTGTACTACATTGATATCAGCTCCTGCTTCGAGTAGCATTTTTGCAATCATGGTATAATTAGCGGCAACTGCCGAATGTATTGGGTAAACAATGTAATTATTGTTAGATGGTATATTTGGGTCGGCGCCATTTAGCAACAGTAAGTGCGTAATATCTTCATTGCCAAAGTACGATGAGATAGAAAGTGGAGTAAAGCCATCTTCAGAAAAGCTATTGATCAATTGTGGATTTTGGTCAAGTGCCTCTTTAACGATATCTAATTTCCCTAATGCAGAGGCTTCAAAAATGCTAATTTCTGATACAAATTGCAGAATTAACTCTGCAAGTTCTGGTTTCTTATAATAACAGCAGAGCAGGATAGGCGAAATATTCTGACTGGTTTTTTTAATCGCCAAATCTGTATTAGCTTCAAGAAGTGCAAGCAGGTTGGCTGCGTTTCCAGTTTGAATATATTCCTCTAATAATGCCTGATTCATATCCTGAACTAATTAAGTCATATCGTTAAATTAATCAATTTTAATAAAAATAAAAAAAAATATACTACTCATTTACTGATTGCGAACCAACAATTCAATCTTGATTTTTTTTTAAAAACAATTGTTAAACCTATATTAAGAGTTTATTTCAAGAGTTTAAAGCAATTTTACCCTTGTTAAAATTGTTTAAGAAAAGGATAAATAGTATATTAATTGAAAATGATATAATTCATAATATCTCTTTATTCTTTATAACATTATATTTGTCAAGAATTAGCAAAATATCGAATGCCCCCAAAAGGAAATCAATTCAGGAATTCAAATTCATTTCGTGATGAACCTAAAGCAAATCCTGCTTCAAAACAGCGAGATTCCAATCAGTCAACAGATGCTATACCAAAGTTTAAGTTTAATGATGGTAGAGTAACCAAGATAATTGGTCTTTTTTTCTTGATTGTTTCAATTTATTTCATGGTGGCATTTACTTCCTATTTATTTACCTGGAAGGATGATCAAAGCTATGTAATGGATGCCAATGGGGGATGGTCCAATTTATTGAAAACCCAGATTGAATTAACTAAAGTGGGTTTGAATGAGTCTGTTGTGCAGAACTGGTTAGGTAAATTCGGGGCCTTGTTATCTCACCAGTTTATTTACGAGTGGTTTGGTATAGCTTCTTTTCTATTTATCGGTATTTTCTTTATCATAGGATATCGAATGTTGTTCAAGATCAAAGTGCTTTCTATTCCAAAAACTATCGCTTATTCTTTTTTCCTGTTACTATTTATTTCTGTCAGCCTAGCCTTTTTTCATGCTTTTATTATCGATTACCCAAATTATTTAGAAGGAGAGTTTGGATTCTGGACTAATCGGTTATTGCAGGCGCAGATTGGAAATGCCGGTATTGCCGGTTTATTAGCCTTTGCAGGGCTTACCGTGCTGATTATTGCTTACAACATAGATTTAAAGCTTCCTGAACGTAATCAGGAGCCAGGATATGTTATTCCAGATACTGATGGTACGAATGTACAGTTAGAAGAAGAAGTTATTTATGACCCGGTTGAGTTTAATCTTCCCAATAAGCCCGGGCAGACACCAGTTGAAAATAAATTAAACCAGAATCTTGCGCCAGTTGAAGCTGATGAGCTTGATACAACTGATCCTGAAGAACATAAAGCCGTGATTCTTACTCCCGCAAAAAATATACCCCTTGAAACTGCACAACTGGTTAATGACGACCTCAAGGAATCGCCACCATTAACGATTGAAAAAACAGAAGAAGAGCAGAAATCTTCTGAACTTGTTGAACAGTTCGGAATGTATGACCCTACGCTTGATCTATCTAGTTATAAATATCCTACACTCGATCTTTTGGAAAATTACGGGTCTAATAAGATCGCGGTTAATGCAGATGAGCTAGAAGCCAATAAAAATAAAATAGTTGAGACTCTCAACCATTATAATATTGAAATCGACAAAATAAAGGCTACGATAGGCCCGACAGTTACTTTATATGAAATTATTCCCGCACCTGGAGTTAGAATCTCGAAGATCAAAAATCTCGAAGATGATATTGCATTAAGTCTGGCTGCCTTAGGGATACGTATTATCGCACCCATGCCAGGTAAAGGTACTATCGGAATTGAAGTGCCAAATCAGAATCCTGAAATGGTTTCTATGCGTTCTGTACTGGCAACAGAAAAATTCCAAAATACAACGATGGATTTGCCAATTGCTTTGGGAAAGACCATTTCTAATGAAGTTTATATTGCTGATTTGTCAAAAATGCCGCATTTACTGGTCGCGGGTGCTACAGGTCAGGGTAAATCGGTTGGTATTAACGCAATTTTAATCTCTTTGCTCTACAAAATGCATCCATCGCAATTAAAATTTGTGCTTGTGGATCCCAAAAAGGTTGAATTGACACTTTTTAGGAAAATTGAAAGACATTTCCTTGCAAAATTACCAGGTGAAGCCGATGCCATTATTACTGATACTAAAAAGGTAATTACCACATTAAACTCACTATGTATCGAAATGGATAACCGGTATGACCTGTTAAAAAATGGACATGTACGTAATTTAAAGGAGTATAATCAGAAATTTGTTAACAGGAAACTGAATCCAAATGAAGGCCATCGCTTTCTGCCATTTATTGTATTAATTATTGATGAATTTGCAGATCTAATGATGACGGCCGGTAAAGAGGTAGAAACACCAATTGCCCGTATTGCTCAACTTGCACGTGCGGTTGGAATTCACCTAGTCATAGCCACCCAGCGTCCTTCAGTAAATATCATTACCGGTACCATCAAAGCCAATTTCCCGGCAAGATTAGCCTTTAGGGTTTTATCCAAAATCGATTCAAGAACTATCCTTGATAGCGGCGGTGCAGACCAACTAATTGGTCGTGGAGATATGCTCTTGTCAACAGGAAGTGATCTAATTAGGATTCAGTGCGCATTTGTGGATACGCCTGAAGTTGAGCGCGTTTCGGAGTTTATTGGTTCACAAAGAGGTTACCCATCTGCCTGGATGCTTCCTGAATACATCGATGAAAACGCAGACTCTTCAATAAAAGAATTTGATGCTTCAGATCGTGATCCGATGTTTGAAGAAGCTGCTAGGATGATTGTTTTGCATCAGCAGGGTTCTACGTCTTTAATTCAACGTAAACTTAAACTAGGATATAACCGAGCCGGCAGAATAATAGATCAGCTTGAAGCGGCGCATATTGTGGGGCCATTTGAGGGCAGTAAGGCAAGAGAAGTGCTGATACCTGACGAATATTCTTTGGAACAGTTCTTGAATACATTAGACAAAGACGAATAAACTAATAAAAAATGAAGAAGTTGTTAATAGGGGCTCTTATTATCATAGGATCCGGAGTTACTGCATTTGCACAGAGTGAAGTTAAAGCGAAAGAAATATTAGCAGAAGTTTCCAAAAAGTATCGTAGCTACGATGTGATAAAAACAGAGTTTTCTTACACACTTGAAAATCCACAGGCAAAGATCAAAGAAACTCAATCAGGAACTTTATTTGTGAGATCAAAGGTTAATAAATATAAAGTCATTCTTAAGGGACAAGAATTAATCAGTGATGGAAAAAATCAATGGACTTATTTAAAGGCAGATAAAGAAGTGCAATTGAGTGAAGTAGATAACTCTTCAGACGCACTTAATCCGGCAAAGATCTTCACCATTTATGAAAAGGGTTTTAAGTCGGTTTATACCAATGACACCAAGCTGAATGGTAAAACATTACATAATATTGATCTAACTCCACTTGATGGTAAGCGTTCTTTCTTTAAGGTAAGACTGCAGATTGAAAAATTGAGTAAGCAAATTACCAATGCAGTAATATTTGATAAAAATGGTAATAAATATACCTATACCATCAAGACCTTTATGCCTAATGTAAAAGTTCCTGAATCAACATTTGCATTTGATTCTAAGCTTTACCCTGGAGTTGAATTGGTTGATTTAAGATAGATTTCAATAAAATTATTTTAAGGGTTCAGACGTATAGCGTTTGAGCCCTTTTTTATTATTTTTGAACAAGATGACACTTAGTTACACACAACATACGTTAGAAAAGCTTGAATCTTTGCTCAAATCACTTGGATTTAAGTTAAGGTATGAAAAGGGTAATTTTAAAACAGGATCATGTGTTTTGGAGAACAACAGGGTCATACTAGTAAACAAGTATTCTAATTTAGAAAGTAAGATCAACGCGCTTGCTGATCTGCTGCAGCGATCTGAGACCGACGATACTTTACTTGAAGACAAGCAAAAAGCGTTTCTTTACGAGTTGAAACAATTAAAATTAGAGCTTTGAAGGTTACATTTTTAGGAACAGGAACATCTCAGGGAGTGCCGGTAATTGCTTGTGATTGTGCAGTTTGCAGATCAGCAAATCAGTATGATAAGCGCTTGCGTGTTTCTGTTCTGATTGAAATGCAGGGAAAGACGATTGTAATTGATACCGGACCAGATTTTCGATATCAGATGCTTCGGGCTGGGGTAAAGAAGCTAGATGCCATATTGTACACCCATGAGCACAAGGATCATGTTGCCGGACTTGATGATGTAAGGGCTTTCAACTATTTACAAGATACAGCAGTAGATATTTATGCCCACAAACGTGTACAAGATGCCCTAAAAAATGAATTTCATTATGTATTTTCTGGAAATAATTATCCTGGAATTCCGCGTTTGAAATTGAATACCATAGAAGATGGGCAGCCATTTCAGGCAGCCGGTATTGACATTATTCCCATTTCAGTCATGCATTTTCAGCTCCCAGTATTTGGTTTCCGCATTGCTGACTTTACCTATATTACCGATGCCAATTTGATCACAGCAGCAGAAAAATCAAAAATAAAAGGATCAGATATTCTGGTGATTAATGCCTTGCAAAAGGAAAAGCATATTTCTCATTTCACATTAGAAGAAGCTCTTGAACTGGCAGCTGAAATAGGAGCCAAAAAAACCTATTTAACCCATATCAGTCACCGTTTGGGTGCTCATGACGAAGTTTCTGAACAATTGCCTGCAGGCGTATTTCTGGCTTATGATGGGCTGGAATTGGAACTCTAAGACTCACGAATTTACCTGTGCATTATGGTGGGCAAATTCGTTAGTCGCTATAAGGATTATGATGTTTTCTGTTATCTGTTATCAGTTGTCTGTTGTCTGAGGTCTGAAGGACGAAGTATGAGGTCAGAGGTCTGAAGTCTGAAGTGCTACTATGAAATGAAGCTAAATTATCTCAATACTCAATACTGTTATCTGTTGTCAGTTATCAGTTATCAGTTTTCAGTTGTCTGAGGTCTGAAGTCTGAAGTGCTACTATGAAATGAAGCTAAATTATCTCAATACTCAATACTCAATACCCAATACTGTTATCTGTTGTCTGTTATCTGTTGTCAGTTATCTGTTGTCTGAGGTCGGAATTCTGAGGTACTGCTTAAATTATCTCAATACCAAATACTGTTATCTGTTGTCAGTTTTCAGTTGTCTGAGGTCGGAATTCTGAGGTACTGCTTAAATTATCTCAATACCAAATACTGTTATCTGTTGTCAGTTTTCAGTTGTCTGAGGTCGGAATTCTGAGGTACTGCTTAAATTATCTCAATACTCAATACTGTTGTCTGATGTCAGTTATCAGTTAACTGGCTGGGTGGTATGCTGATTGCATTAATAATGATGGTTACAATAATTTAATTCGGAGATTCGAGTATATCGATTTTTTTAAAATGTAAATAGAGAATTAGCAGATTAAAGCTAATTCTCTATTTACGGTAGCCAGATATCTGACAACAGACAACTGATAACTTTTTTTTAGTGCCCAGGAGCAGATTCGAACTGCCACACCCGTTAGGGTGCCACCCCCTCAAAGTGGTGCGTCTACCAATTTCGCCACCTGGGCATTATTACTGTTTGCTGTTATCAGTTTTCTGTTGTCTGCCTTAATTTTCCGATAACAGATAACTGATTCATTCGTGCCCTAAGAGCGACTCAAACTCTCAAGGATTGTACTCCAACGTCTGCTGAGACCACAAAAAAAGAGGTTATTCTCTTTGCGACTATTTTATTAAAAGCGTTTTTTCGTCATTTTTTGACCATAACTGTCAGTGAGAATGACACCAAAACTATGCTGCAAATATATAAGATTTGGCTTTAGTTGGGAGTAAATGAATAAAAATAGTGGAGAGTAATTTTTTATATAAATAAAGACTTAAATTTATTAAATAAGGTATATAGATGATATACTTTTATATCGTTCTCATTGCCATAAGCTAACACAATGCTAGCTGTACTGTCCTTTAAATTAAATCATAAATCACATTCCTCCAAGCAAATTCCCATAAAAAAATTAACTTTGTACTTTCCAATATAGGTACCCAAAGAAAACGTTCAATGATACATTTTTTTGTCTCTCCAAATTACAAGGTTTTTGCTGTTCAAACACATGCTGAGATATCTGTGGATGATATTAAAAAACTAAATTGGTTATTTGGGGAATCACAAAAATCAGTTGATTCGGTACTGCTAGGCTATTATGTTGGCCCCAGGGCTGCAATGATTACACCCTGGAGTACCAATGCCGTAGAGATTACACAGAACATGGGTATTTCAGGTATTATCCGCATTGAGGAATTTGAAAAAGTTCCTGCCGATTTTAATGCCTTTGACCCCATGCTTTTTCAGAAATACTCTGAGCTTAACCAAGAGATTTATACCATCCATATTGAGCCGGAACCTATTCTGCAGATCAGCAATATAGCCGCCTATAATCAATCAGAAGGGCTAGCGTTAAGTTCGGAGGAAGTTGATTATTTGAATAATTTAGCTACTAAACTAGGCAGAAAACTAACAGATTCTGAGATTTTTGCCTTCTCGCAAGCTAATTCAGAGCATTGCCGTCATAAAATTTTCAATGGAACCTTTGTAATTGATGGGCAAGAAAAACCGACATCGTTATTCAAACTAATCCGCAAAACATCTGAAACGAATCCTAACGATATTGTTTCAGCTTATAAAGATAATGTAGCCTTTGTAAAAGGTCCAAAATTGACTCAGTTTGCACCAAAAAGTGCTGATAAACCTGATTTTTACGAAGAAAAAGAATTTGAATCTGTTTTATCGCTGAAAGCAGAAACGCATAACTTCCCTACTACGGTTGAGCCTTTTAATGGGGCAGCAACCGGTTCAGGAGGTGAAATACGCGACAGACTAGCCGGTGGGCAAGGTTCATTGCCCTTGGCAGGAACTGCCGTGTACATGACTTCCTACTCCAGGTTAGATATTGATTCTCAGAAGGATAGGGCAGCACAGAGCATCCGCTCTTGGGAAAACGCGATGCCTGAACGCCCGTGGCTCTACCAAACGCCAGTTGACATCCTTATCAAAGCATCTAACGGAGCTTCAGATTTTGGAAATAAATTTGGTCAGCCATTGATCACAGGTTCGGTTCTAACATTTGAGCATGAAGAAAGTGGGCGCAAAACTGGTTACGATAAAGTGATCATGCAGGCAGGTGGTGTGGGTTATGGAAAGCTAAACCAAGCCATCAAGCAAACTCCTCAATCAGGTGATAAAATTGTGATTCTGGGAGGTGAAAACTACCGTATCGGAATGGGTGGGGCTGCGGTTTCGTCAGCAGATACTGGTGCTTTTGGTTCTGGAATTGAGCTCAATGCCATTCAGCGTTCAAATCCTGAAATGCAGAAACGCGCCGCTAATGCTATTCGTGGACTGGTAGAAAGTGATCATAACCCAATCGTATCTATTCATGACCATGGTGCTGGAGGGCATTTAAACTGCCTTTCTGAATTGGTTGAAGCAACCGGCGGACTCATAGATCTAGATAAATTGCCTGTTGGCGACCCTACCTTATCAGCAAAAGAAATTATTGGTAACGAATCGCAAGAGCGCATGGGTTTAGTGATTGGCCAAAAAGATATAGATATCTTAAAGCGTATTGCCGACCGTGAGCGCTCGCCTATGTATGAGGTTGGCGATGTAACTAATGACCACCGATTCACCTTCGAATCAAAATCAACAGGCTTAAAGCCAATGGATTATGCTTTAGAAGATTTCTTTGGAAGTTCTCCTAAAACGATCATGACCGATAAAACGGTACAAAGAATGTATGCTGAGCTTAGTTATAAAACTTCAGATATTCCATTCTATCTGAAACAAGTTTTGCAACTGGAGGCTGTGGCCTGTAAAGACTGGTTAACCAATAAGGTGGATCGTTGTGTGGGTGGTAAAGTGGCCAAGCAGCAATGTGCAGGTCCATTACAATTACCATTAAACAATGTGGGCGTGATGGCTCTTGATTTTAAAGGCCAAGAAGGTATTGCAACTTCTATTGGACATTCTCCAATTGCTGCTTTAATAGATCCTGCAGCAGGATCGCGTACGGCCATTGCCGAGGCACTTTCAAATATTGTCTGGGCTCCATTAAAGGATGGTTTAGCATCCGTTTCACTCTCAGCGAACTGGATGTGGGCCTGCAAGAATGAAGGTGAAGATGCCCGTTTATATGAAGCCGTAAAAGCATGTTCAGATTTTGCTATTGAACTAGGAATTAATATCCCAACAGGTAAAGATTCGCTTTCAATGAAGCAAAAATATCCGAATGACGAGGTTATTGCCCCCGGAACGGTGATTATTTCTGCAGGTGGAAATTGTTCAACTATTACTAAGGTAGTTGAACCAGTCCTGAAGCGTGATGGCGGCAATATTTATTACCTCAACTTATCTCAGGATACTTTCAAGCTGGGTGGTTCATCGTTTGCTCAAATCTTGAACAGGGTAGGAACCGAAGTTTCAACCATTAAGGATGCTGCTTATTTTAAAAAGTCATTCAACGTATTGCAAGACTTGATCAAAGCGCGTAATATCAAAGCCGGTCATGATGTTGGTAGCGGAGGTTTAATTGTTACTTTACTGGAAATGTGTTTTGCAGATGTGAATCTGGGTGCAAACTTTGACCTCAGCATATTACAAGAAAGTGATACCGTAAAGGCTTTGTTCAATGAAAATATATCCCTGGTTTTCCAGGCTGATTCTACTGTAGAAGCTATTTTTGCACAAAATGGGATCACTATCTTTAAAATAGGATCAGTTATTGAAGGTAATACAGTAACAATTAAAAATAATAGCGACTCATTCACGTTTAATGTATCTGAAACCAGAGATCATTGGTATAAAACATCGTTCCTTTTAGATGCAAAACAATCAAAGAATGGAATGGCGCAAGAACGATACTCGAATTATAAAAATCAGCCCTTAAAATTCAAATTCCCAGTAAATTTTGATGGGAAATTACCTGTAATTGCCAAAGGAACACCAAGACCAAAAGCAGCTATCATTCGCGAAAAAGGAAGTAATTCTGAACGTGAAATGGCAAATGCAATGTTTCTAGCAGGCTTTGATGTGAAAGATGTTCACATGACTGACCTAATATCTGGCCGAGAAACGCTTCAGGATATACAATTTATTGGAGCAGTTGGAGGATTCTCCAATTCGGATGTTTTGGGTTCAGCAAAAGGCTGGGCAGGAGCATTTTTATACAATGAGAAAGCCAATACAGCACTGAAAAACTTCTTCAAACGTGAAGATACCTTATCGGTGGGTATTTGCAATGGCTGTCAGTTGCTGATGGAGCTTGAACTGATTAACCCCGAGCATGAAGTTCATGGAAAGCTACATCATAATTCCTCACATAAGCATGAAAGCGGGTTTACATCCGTACAAATCCAAAAAAACAATTCGGTTATGCTTTCTTCTTTAGAAGGTGCTACATTAGGCGTCTGGATTTCGCATGGAGAGGGTAAATTTAATTTGCCATATGCAGAACACCAGTATTCTATTGTAGCTAAATACGGCTACGAAAGTTATCCTGCTAATCCCAATGATTCAGATTACAATACAGCCATGATGTGTGATGCCAGCGGAAGACATTTAGTAATGATGCCTCATATTGAGCGTTCTACTTTTCCATGGAACTGGGCTAATTACCCTGAACGGGCACAAAAGGATGAGGTTTCTCCATGGTTGGAAGCATTTGTGAATGCTAGGAAGTGGATTGAGGCTAAATATTAAGTTAAATTATTCCTAATTTTATGGTTAACTAACTATCAAGCCATGTACAAATACCTTTTTTTTACGCTACTGCTATTCGGCAGCAATCCTATTTTTTCGCAGAATAAAGATCAAATTATTGGTAAATGGCTCAATGCAACGGGCGAAGCACATATTCAGATCTATGCAACTAGTGGAAAATATTTCGGGAAAATTGCTTGGATGAAAACTCCAAATGATCCTGATGGGAAACCTCGTTTGGATAAGAATAATCCAGATAATAATTTAATGAAAAACCCCATTTTGGGCTTAGTTATCCTGAAAAATTTCGTCTATAATGATGATATATGGCAGGGTGGAAGCATTTATGATCCTAAAACAGGCAAAACCTATAGCTGTAAAATTAGTCTTCAGGGTTCTGATAAATTAAATGTAAGAGGTTTTGTAGGATTTTCTATGCTCGGTAGGACTGAAAGCTGGACACGAATTAAATGATCAGGTGCATCGTTGCGATTATTATTTTTACTTCGTTCTTTGGTTTTCAAACCCAATCTCAAACACTCACACCCTTAGCTTTTGGAAAGAATACGAGTTTGCGTGGTTTATCAGTTGTAGATGACACTGTGGCATGGGCCAGTGGGAGCAAGGGCTGGACAGCAAGTAGCGTTAACGGGGGTAAAACCTGGAATTGGAAACAAATTTCGGGGTATGAAAACCTTGATTTTAGGGATATAGAAGCTTTTTCTGCCAATCGAGCTATTTTATTAAGTGCAGGTACTCCGGCAGTGATTCTGCTTACAATTGATGGTGGATCTGTATGGAAAGAGGTTTATCGCAATGATTCTCCTGAAATTTTTCTCGATGGGATGGATTTTTGGGACGCCGATAAGGGCCTAATTTATGGTGATCCAATTAAAGGTAAATTGGTATTGCTTAAAACAAGCAATGGAGGAGTACATTGGGAAGATATTAGTCAAAACAATACGATAAGCCTAATGGCCGGTGAAGCCAGTTTTGCAGCCAGTGGAACTGCCATTCGCTGCGATTCAAAAGGAAATACATGGATTGCCACCGGCGGAAGTAAATCTAGGTTGTTCTATTCTTCAGACTATGGCGTTAAATGGAGGGTAAACGACTGTCCAATTATTCAGGGCAAAAGCTCTACAGGCCCTTTTTCAATTGCATTTTATACAAAAAAAATAGGAATTGCCGTAGGTGGTGATTATTTGATCGATTCATTAAGGTTAAATAACCTGCTTTTAACAAGTAATAGCGGAAAAACATGGTTAAAGCCATCTAGTTCTACATTTGGATATCGTTCTGCTGTTGAATATTTGTCTGATTTGCGTTTAATTGCGACCGGTCCGGGTGGAACCGATATTTCGAATGATGGAGGTAAGAACTGGATGAATTTATCGCTAATTGGATATCATACGGTTAGAAAGGCAAAATCAGGAAAGCTTGTCTTGTTAACCGGAAGTGATGGTAGAATTGCGTCTATCAGTTATTAATTTCAATTTTAGCTTTTCATTTTTTAGCAATAAATTCTATAATGAATCTAGCGTTTAATAGGATTGCGGATGCCAACAAGCTGCTATCCCATAAGGTAAAATACAGTTTTGCAAAGATCAATGCGGGTAGAGCAGTGATAGCTGTTGCCAATCAAAAATTTGTTTGATGCAGATAGCATTCCTACTTAAAACTAACTCAGAATGAAGAAAATCCTAATTTTTGTACTGCTTTTCAGCTCAATTCATGTGTTCGGACAATCATTGTTAAAATTTCACAAAAAAGCGATAGTTATAGATACTCATGGAGATATTTTAACTGACCAGTCAAAATCAGGAATTGACATTGGTCTTCGTCAAAAGGGAGGTAATTTCGACTTGGTAAGGGCCCGTGAAGGTGGGCTCGATGTGCAGGTATTTTCGGTTTGGAGTGATAATACCGGAGGCTTTGCCTTAGCCAACAAACAAATTGATTCGCTCGATGCATTGATTAAACGCCATCCAGATATGATTGCAAAGGTTAGATCTGTAGCTGAATTGAAAGCAACGGTTAAACAAGGTAAAATGGCTGCTCTGATTGGTGTGGAGGGCGGACATATGATTGAGAATAAGATCGAAAATCTAGATTCGCTGGCAAAAAGAGGTATGGCTTATATGACCCTGACCTGGAATAACAGTACTCAATGGTCGAGTTCTGCTTACGATGAGACTTTTAAAAAGGATAGTTTAAAAAATATTGGACTTAGTGATCTTGGAAATAAGATCATTAAACGTATGAATGAACTGGGTGTGATCGTGGATCTTTCGCATGTTGGTGAAACCACTTTTTATGATGCAATTCGTACCTCATCAAAGCCGGTTATGGCTTCTCATAGCTCAGCTTATGCTTTTCATGCGCATCAGCGCAATTTAAAGGATGATCAGATTAGAGCAATCGCAAAAACAGGAGGAGTGATCTTTGTAAACTTCTACAGTGATTTTCTGGATAGTTCGTATAGGGGTAAATTTGAAGCCTTTAATGCACGTCATAAAGATGAGCTTACTGAATTAGCGGCTAAGCTAGGAAGTCGATCTAAGGCATTGGAAGAGATTAACAGAAAATACATGCACGAAATTGTGGAAATGCAAGCACCCTTGTCTCTTCTGATTGATCATATTGATCATGTGGTTAAACTAGTAGGCGCTAAACACGTGGGTCTTGGGGCTGATTATGATGGAGCCGAATCCTTTCCTAAAGGTTTGGAAGATGTTTCAAAATACCCTTTAATTACCGATGAACTATTTAAGCGGGGATATTCGAAGAAGGAGGTGAAAAAGGTGCTTGGAGGCAATTTTATTAGGCTTTTAAAGGCAAATCGAGGGTGATTTTCTATAGATCTTGAAAGAAATAGATGATGAGATCTTGTTCAACAGTGTATGTTATTTTTCGTCATTTCGATCAGGCATGAAGAGAAATCTGTTGCAACGAATTAGCATTTTTTTTGAAGCTTGCCTCTAAACACGAGATTCCTCCACCTTGTAATATCAATTTTAATTGAAAACTAGCCTAGGTGTTCGAAATGACGTTTGATATATCGGCTTATTGAAGCGTAAACCCCTAAATATTCCACCAATACGTTAATTTAAGTACTAGAAATCTGTTTTTGACAGCAAATGGACTAGGTAGATAATTGTCGGTATATACTATAAAAAGATCGGATGCAGGCTTATAACGCCATTGCAAACGAGTATTGACATTGATATTATTACTCTGTTCATTGTACTGTACAAACCCCGTAAAAAATACTTTATTGGTCATGGTAACATCAACCCTAGGTCCAATAAGCCAAAATTTTGTTGTATTCCAGGGCTGTGGTAAGCGTATGTCATTATAACTTGAACTTAAAGCCAGGCTAACAAAAGGCTGGAATCGATATCCAAATTCACTCGTTACGTTTAAGCGATTTCCACCAGCATAATATCCACCATAGCGTGTAGATAATGACATGGTATATAAACTTTGTGGCCTAGAAACAAAATCTGCACCAAAAGCTTCCCAACGATGCTCAGAACCAGTATTTAATACTGCACCTCCTTTGTTTGTAGGATCGAATGGCCTTTGCAGTTTAACATAATCATTAGCAATCCAGCCAGTTAACGTTGCTCTGCTTCGAAAATTTAGGTTGTAGGCAAGATAATTGGTATAATCTGTGCGTTGAAAAGATTCATTAAAGTAATTCGCTGAAAATAATTTAGGACCATGGCTAACCAAAAGTCCTTTTTTGGGGAAGAACAGATAGCCTGCCTGCGGGCTTAAATTGATATAACCCCTGCGGGGAACAAATCCTACTTCTGCATTGTAATGGCGCCCTACATACTCATGCTGCCAGTTAAGATCCCAGTTTCCGGTCCAATACCGTAGATTAGCGGCCTGCATCATATCTTTTCCACTACTACTTGAACTGAACGATTTCATGGTAACAGCCTTGCCTGTCCAGGTATTATTTGACGATGCAAGGTTATATTCAAGTCCAGCAACCCGATTATAACGGGAAACTCCGGCAGCAGCATTTTCTGCATTAAAATTCATGGATTGCTTATTGATTAGGATAGCACCAATATTAGACCTTGCAAAAACTCTTCTTTGAAGTGCTAGAACAGCAAAATTTTGAGCTGGATCGGCTGCACCGGTGTTTTCTGTTTGCATATTCATCAATCCCACTCTCCAATCTTTATTGAGCTTTCCGCTTAATCGTGCACCGTACTGAATTGGAACTCCCAATCCAACACGCCTAGAAAAAAAAGGTCTAATATTCTGATATCCAAAATTTGAAAAGAGATCGCCATTCTCAAGAAAATACTGTCTCCGTTCAGGGAAGAATAGTTCAAATCGTTCCAGATTTGGAACTTGGCGGTCAACTTCAACCTGAGAATAGTCAGGGTTAACGGTTAGGTCGAGATTTAATGAAGAAGTAATAGCAACCTTTACATCACCTCCAATTTCTCCCCGCTGATTTCGTCCAACAGGAGAGACGGTATGGTTACTTGATACACCACCAAGAGTATAAGGAATAACAGAAATGTTTTGACCTGGAACTGGTGGTGGCTGATCCCAAACTAAATTTCCAGTATAAGCAAGTGATGCAGTTGCGAATTGTCGTGGAACTGGAGCCCAACTTGATTTTTCGGTTGACTTCAAATCCATTCGACTAAAATTGATACCCCATTTTGTAATACCCGCCTTGTAACGAATTGATTTAAAGGGAATAGCAGCCTCAAATACCCATCGGTCTTCGTAGTTTTTTACTGCAGATACCCATTTGTTATCCCAGCTAAGGTCTACCTTGCTTCCGTCATACATAATGCCATCCCATTGGGCACCAGCAGCATTGGATCCAAAAGAAAAGCCATTGGTCTGATCGTCAAATGGGTCCATGAAAAGTAAAAAGTTATCATTTTTTCCGAATGCAAAATCCCTTCTTAATGATTCAACAAAATAAGGACCCGGTTCATGGTAGCAAATTGCGATCAAATAAAGAAAGTCTTTGTCATAACTCATTTTTACATCGGTCCTAATTTTTGCAAAGCTGGTATCCATAGGCTGAACCATAAAGAATTTGCTAGCCAAATCAGCATCCTGCCAGGCACGTTCATCCATAATCCCATCAATTCTAATCTCAGAGCTTGCAGGCTTTAGTTTAAGTTCATATTGAGCATTCTTTTTCTGTGCTAATATGCTGCTGCTAAACAGAATAAATAGTAAAGTAGCAGTGTAGGAATGAAGTTTGATAACAGAACTATTTTTTAGACTATTAAAATTATAAATTCTGATATTTTTTGATTTCAAAAGTTGAAACATACAAATTAAGGCCTTGCGTTTAGATTGAGATGTAATAATAGCAATAATTATTTGTCCTCTTGGTTTGAAGTAGGGAAATGAATTTGACTATCCCACCCTAAAGTTTTAAATTTGCATTAAACAAAAATAAAATGTCTGAAGAAACCGAACATGTAGAATGTCTGATCATAGGATCTGGTCCCGCTGGATATACCGCGGCAATTTATGCTGCACGAGCAGATCTCAAGCCTGTAATGTACACAGGAATGGTTCCTGGAGGACAATTAACCCAAACTACCGATGTTGAGAACTTTCCGGGTTACCCTGAAGGAATTATGGGTCCTGAAATGATGGAAGATTTCAGAAAACAGGCCGAACGATTTGGCACTCAGATTCGTTTTGGTTATGCTAGTAGCGTTGATTTTTCGTCAACTCCGCATCAAGTAATCATCGATGAAAATAAAACGATTACTGCAGATACTGTGATCATTGCAACAGGAGCTTCTGCCAAGTGGCTAGGACTGGAAAGCGAACAAAAATACAATGGCTTTGGAGTATCGGCCTG
>NZ_JBIKSU010000044.1:0-16415 GCF_044348475.1 Daejeonella sp.
ATCCAATCATGCATAAACCAATGTAGGTTAAGATGACAAACCAATCTACATTAAAAAAGAGGCTACGTTGATTATTCATTCGTTCTAATTACTCGGTTTGGCTTTTCATTGGTGTTAGAAGTTGAACTAATAGTATTGCTCGCAATCTTCTTAGATACTGGAGAAAACTGTATACCACCTGGCAATAAATTAGCCTGCATTATACGGTCTACATAAATCTGGGGCCTGCTGATGCTCTTTTTTATATACTTTTCAACCATTAAGCTGGCTATTGGTGCCGACCAAGTTGCACCGAATCCTGCATTTTCAACAATTACAGCTATAGCAATCTTTGGATTATTCCGAGGTGCAAAAGCAACAAATACAGAATGATCTTTTCCATGTGGATTTTGTACAGTTCCAGTCTTACCACACATCTCTATGTCTTCGATCTTAGAATACCAGGCAGTACCACTGGGTTGATTTACTACAGCACTCATTCCATCGATTACTACATTAAAATATTTTGAATCGATACCTGCATTGTTCTTTTGTAGGTATTCCTTTTTTATAACTTTTTTGCTCCCAATGGCCTTGATTAGATGTGGTTTATAAAAGAACCCACGATTGGCTACAATGGCCATTACATTGGCCATTTGTAATGGAGTAATACCCAGTTCTCCTTGCCCGATTGAAAGAGATATAGTATAGGCTGATCCCCATTGGTCATTTTTAAATCGTTTGGTATACAGTTCATCTGTAGGAAGTAAACCATTTCGTTCTCCTGGAAGATCAATACCAAGCGCAGTTCCAATACCAAATGCAGAAACAGCTTTTCTCCATCTTTTAAAGCCATTAACTGGACGCATACCTGCATAATCAATCATTCTGCTATATGCATAGCCATAATAGGTATTGCACGATTCAGTAATAGAATTTTTAAGGTTAATAGAGCCATGTACGTGGGTGCATCCCATAAACCCTTTTCTGCCGTATCGATACCCTCCAGGGCAAAAGAAATAAGTATTTTCATTAATCAGTCTAAACTGCTGTGCAACCAATGCATTTACAACTTTAAATATGGATCCCGGTGGGTATTCAGCCTGAATTGGCCGAACAAACATAGGCTTGTACTTATCATTTAATAGAGCCATATAATTGTTTCCGCGCTTTCTTCCAACCATCAAGTTAGGATCATATGCCGGACTGCTTACAAATGATAGAATTTCTCCTGTTGAAGGTTCAATCGCCACGATGCTGCCAATTTTATTTTGCATCAGCTGTTCGCCAAATTTTTGAAGTTCTTTATCGAGTGAGGAGATCATGTGCTCACCCGATACTGCTACTGTATCATATTTGCCATCCGCATAATTCCCTTTGGGTCTGTTCAGTGCATCTACCATGAGGTTTTGAACGCCACGTTGCCCTCTTAATAATTCCTCATATGATTTTTCAATTCCAGTAATGCCATGATAATCACCCTGAGTGTAAAAGCCCTTAGATTTTTCGATTACTTTTTGATTTACTTCACCAATATAACCAAGAAAATGGGCAGCAATACTATCAGGATACCGACGAACTGTGCGGTTCTGAACAAAAAAACCTGGAAAATTGCTTAGTTTTTCTTGAAAAGAGCCATATATCTGAACAGACAATTGTTTTTCAAATATAGATGCCTTGTACGGGGAGTAGTTCCGAGCTTTTTTAAAACGTTTTTGAAAGCCAGTGATATCAATTCCGATCAGTTTACAGAATTCAAGTGTATCGAATGCCTTTACCTCACGGGGGATAATCATTAGGTCGTAAACAGGCTCATTTTGTACCAGGATTTTTTCATATCGGTCTAAAATGACACCTCGCGCAGGGTATATGGGTAGGCGCCTGATTACATTATTCTCTGCAGAAAGAATATATTCATCACTAATTACCTGAATATAAAACAAGCGGATAATCAGAACCGCTGTTAAGGCGATGAATATTCCCTGAATTACAAACTTTCTTGCAAAAAAACTATTCATTAGCCTTTATGAAATTATGTATTATATCTGCTGTACTCATTAGTATTGTTCATTGGCTTAATGATATGTGAAAGCATTTTCAGCAAGATCATTTTATCAAACACAAAAGTAATAAAGTATTGTGTTGAAGACCGATATTTTTCTGACTCGATAATCAATTTTATAATTCTGATGATGGTTAGGGTTCGAATCTTTATTTGTTGAGCAAGTTCAATAAATATCTGGGGGTAAATTAATGATATTACCGTGCTTTTTTTTGGAAAAAGGCAAATTCTGTGATCAGTATCAGAGAAACGGTGAACAGCGTACTCAATAGTATACGAAGTAAGGTGTATCCAAATTCTGAAAATTTAAAATTTTCGAAAGTGAACAGAATAAAATGATGAGAGAAAGTTAAAATAAAGGCATAAAAAATAAACCATTGAAAGCCCATGATGCCAAGCCTCGGTTCAGGTTCATTGTCAAACCCATCTCTTTGAACAGTTAAGTTAATGAATATGATCCTTACGAATGCCATTATTGTGCAGGCAGCTGCATTTAGCCCCAGAGAATCATAGTAAAAATCAATAGTTAATCCGGTGAAAAAAGCAAGTAAGAAGAGTAGTGAATTGGATATTCCAAATGGAAGAACTAGAATAAAAAGTATGTACAGATAGGGTACGCTGAGGTTGTAATAGCCAATATTTTTAAGTAGGAATACCTGTGTGGCCACCAGTAAAAGAAAACGGATACTATTGCTTATAACTACTCGTCCCATTATTCAATTTTATTTTGAGCTTCTAAAGACAATTGCTGTGCGGATAAAATATTGTTTATTACATAAACATATTCTAAGGTCGCAAAATCTGTATTCAATTTTATTTTAATATCAAGTGAGTTGTCGCCTTGGCTGGTCCTGGTTGCAGTCACATAACCAATAGCAGTTCCCTCTGGAAACATAGAAAATTCGGATGTAACCACTCTATTTCCTTTTTTTATACTGAGGTGACTTTGAATATCTTTTAAATAGGCAAATCTGGCGTCATAATTTCCTTCTCCCCAAACTAATGAGCCGATACTGCCATTCACATTTGCACTTACTTTTGTTTCAGAATGAAGTAAGGAGCGAATGGTAGAAAAGTCTTCATTTACATTGAATACAATCCCTACAATTCCTTTAGCGGAAGTAACACCCATCCCTTTGCTTATACCATGTCTTGAACCACGGTTGATGGTCAGATAATTATTCTTTTGATGCACGGAGTTGTTGATTACTCTAGCAACAATATAAGTATATTGCTGTTTGAGGGTAGTATCACGAACTGCTACCTGTTTAATGCTATCGCTACTAAAGGATGTAGCCAACTGGTTTCTGAGTTTGGCATTTTCTGCAGCTAGACTGTCATTGATTTTGTCGAGTTTTAGGTAACTGCTTAGTTCGTTTACCTGTTCATAAGATTGACCTACTAGTTGGTTAGATGAATTCCATACACGTGCACGCTGGAAGGAATTATTCTTAACCAGAAGAATCAAGGAAATAGTAAAAAATATAATCAATAGAAAAAATGCGTTGTATTTACCGATGAAAAGCCAGAGGTTACGCATGGGTTATTAACGAGTTATCGGTTATCAGTTATCTGTTGTCAGTTATCTGTTGTCAGTTATCAGTTGTCTGTTGTCAGTTATCTGTTATCAGTTGTCTGTTATCAGTTATCTGTAGTTGGTTAGTTGGTTAGAATTGTCTTCAACTAATCATTTCAAATCATTGCTCTTCTCTGCTTTTAGCTTTCACCTTTCCGCTTTTGACTTTCTTCTGTTGTCTGAGGTATGAAGTCTGAGGTATGAAGTCTGAAGTCTGAAAAAGTAGTAAATCTCAAATTAGCACTGCACAGTCTTTGTTCTTTATTTCAGTTATCAGTTACTACCTACAACTTATTACTTATAACCTACAACTTATTACCTATTGCAATAAAAATTTAAAATTTCCAATATTCTTCAATGCTATTCCTGTTCCACGTACTACGGCACGTAATGGATCTTCGGCAACATGAACGGGTAACTTTGTTTTTGAAGATATTCTTTTATCAAGCCCTCGCAATAAGGCTCCTCCACCGGTTAAATAAATTCCTGTTTGATAGATATCGGCTGAAAGTTCAGGAGGGGTAATCTCTAGCGCTTTTAATATTGCTTCTTCAATCTTAGAAATCGATTTATCCAGGCAATGTGCTATTTCAGTATAAGAAACGGTAATTTGCTTAGGAACTCCAGTCATTAAGTCGCGGCCTTGCACAGCAAAATCTGCGGGTGGATCTGAAAGTTCAGGCAATGCTGCACCAACTTCAATTTTAATCTTTTCTGCGGTACGATCACCAATCATAATATTATGTTGCCTGCGGATATATTGAACGATATCACTATCAAAATTATCTCCTGCCACACGGATAGATTGATCACATACAATTCCAGAAAGGGCAATAACTGCTATCTCTGTGGTACCACCACCAATATCAATGATCATATTTCCCATTGGTTCTTCTACATCTATTCCGATACCTACGGCTGCAGCCATGGGCTCATGGATTAGGTAAACTTCTTTGGCTCCTGCAATCTCGGCAGAATCTCGAACCGCACGTTTTTCAACTTCTGTAATACCAGATGGGATGCAGATTACCATACGTAAAGAAGGGAAAAACCATCCTTTACCATTATTGATCATTTTGATCATTCCGCGAATCATGTATTCAGCTGCATTGAAATCTGCGATAACACCATCTTTAAGTGGTCTTACTGTCCGGATATTATCATGCGTTTTTCCTTCCATTTGCATGGCTTGCTTGCCTATTGCAATAACTTTATTGGTGGTTCGATCAAAAGCTACAATTGAAGGTTCATCAACTACAACTTTATCATTATGTATGATCAGCGTATTTGCGGTGCCAAGGTCAATGGCAATCTCTTGTGTAAACCAATTAAATAATCCCATTCTTAAGTGTTAAAGTGGTAAAAATTATGCTAAGATAAGCTCTTTTTGTGAATGATTATTATGATGATGACAGTTCATTCTCAAAATAATCATTATTTATTAATGTTTAAAGTGTCTGATTCCAGTAGTAACCATTCCAACGCCCTTGTCATTTGCCATATCAATTGATTCCTGATCTTTTATAGATCCTCCGGGCTGTAAAATCATTACTACACCTGCCTCAGCTGCAATTTCAACGCAATCCGGGAATGGAAAGAAGGCATCGGATGCCATTACACTTCCTTCAATACTGAAATTAAATGCTTTTGCTTTGACGATTGCCTGTTGCAAAGCATCAACCCTTGAAGTTTGTCCTACACCACTTGAAATTAAACGGCCATCTTTTGCAAGTACAATAGTATTTGATTTGGTGTGTTTCACTATTTTGTTCGCAAAAACCAAGTCATTTAATTGCTCTGGTGTAGGCTTGCAATTCGTAACAGCAATCATCTGATCTGCAGTTTCCATTAAAAGATCTTTATCCTGTTCAATTACGCCGTTCAATAATGTTTTGAATTGCTTTGCAGGAAGTTTTACTTTATTTCTTTTTAATAGGATACGATTCTTTTTACCTGATAATAATTGTTTTGCGCCCTGGTCAAATGATGGAGCGATTAAGACTTCAAAAAATAGATTATTTATTTCCTCTGCGGTTTTTTCATCAATTTCACGATTGCAGATTAATACACCTCCAAAGGCCGAAACCGGATCACAGGCTAATGCAGTTTTCCATGCATTCAGAATAGAATCGCTTGAAGCTACACCACAAGCATTGGTATGCTTTAAGATGGCAAATGTTGGAGCTTCAAATTCATCGATCAACGCTACAGCTGCATCCACATCCACAAGATTATTGTAGGATAGTTCTTTGCCGTTTAGTTTTTCAAACATCGCATCTAAATTGCCGTAAAAAACGCCTTTCTGGTGTGGATTTTCTCCATAACGCAGGGTGCTTACTTTTTGCTCACTGTATTTAAATACAGTTAACGGATCTTCCTGATTGAAATAATTAAATATCGCTGTATCGTAATGAGATGAAATGTTAAATGCTTGGCGCGCAAATGATTTACGATGATTTAAATGGGTATAGCCATCATTTTCAGAAAGAATATTACTCAATGTTTTATAATCATCTTTTGAGGCTATGATTACTACGTCATTAAAGTTCTTTGCTGCAGCTCGTATTAAAGAGATACCACCAATATCTATCTTTTCGATGATGTCTTCTTGGCTTGCACCAGAGTTTACCGTTTCTTCAAAAGGGTATAGATCTACAATCACAAGGTCGATCTCAGGTATTTCGTATTCTGCGATCTGTACCTGATCTTCTTTATTCACTCTGCGGTTTAAGATTCCACCAAATACTTTTGGATGGAGCGTTTTTACCCTTCCGCCAAGTATGGATGGATAACCTGTCAGGTCTTCAACTGCTATAACATCAATGCCGAGTTCACGAATAAATTTTTCAGTACCACCGGTAGAATAAAAAACAACACCCTGCTCATGCAGTTGTTGAATTAGCGGTGCTAAATTATCTTTGTAGTAGACAGAAATTAAGGCATTTTTGATCTTAACAGAATGGCTCATTGAGGATAAGGTTTTAAGCCGCAAAGATAGTTTTTTTGATCGGTTTGGTGTTAAAAAATTAGCTAAAAGCATAAAGCTAAAAGGCAAAAGCATAAAGCTTAAAGCTTAAAGCAAAAAAGTAAAAGATTAAGGAATAATGCTTGAAGCAATCAAAAAAATTGGAAAATTATTAAAAAAGGCAGAAAGGATTAGAAATTAGCAGGGTATTTGATCTTTCAGCTTTACACTTACAACTTATAACTTATTACTTACAACTTATTACTTATAACTTATTACTTATAACTTTTAAATCTTCATCTTTTTCAGTAATTGCTCAACCACCTTCGGATAATGCAGATGCTCAAGCTGCTGACCTTTGAATTTGATCATTTCAATATCATCGCCTTGTTCAATTTTAAAACGTGATTGATGGATAGGCTCACCCTCATCAAAATGTTCATTGATGTAATGAATAGTAATTCCAGATTCTTCTTCGCCGGCGTCTAATATTGCCTGATGTACTTTATCACCATACATGCCTTTACCTCCATATTTAGGCAGTAGAGCAGGGTGGATATTGATGATCTTATTTGGAAATGCTTTTAATAGATTATCAGGAATAAGCCATAAAAAACCTGCCAATACAACAAGGTTAATCTGCAGATTTTTTAAAAGTTTGACGATATCATCCGTTTTATAGAATTCATGCTTATCGAAAATGTGAGATGGAATTTCAAAATTATCTGCACGTTGCAGCACGTAAGCTTCAGAATTATTGGTCAAAACAATAGCGATCTCTGCATCCTGGTGTTTCTTAAAATATTCCATGATCTTCTGGGCATTAGATCCGGAACCGGAAGCAAAAATGGCGATACGTTTTTTCAATGGATTCTAATTTTAGCAAAGATATTATTTTGGGTGTTTTAAGGAAATGAAATCACAAATTTCATAACAATATATGAACAATCGTTCTATAATACTGCCTAGTATCTTAATTTCTTAGCTGATGTATTGAGTATTGAGTATTGAGTATAGCGTATTGAGATAGATTCTGCTTCACTTCTTACCTCATTCCTCATTCCTCATGCTTCATACCTCAGACAACAGATAACAGACAACTGACAATGGAACCAAGAACCAGGAACCAAGAACAAAGACTGTTTAGTGCTAATTTGAGATTTACTAATTTTTCATACTTCATACCTCATACCTCATACTTCCTACCTCCTACCTCCTACCTCAGATAACTGATAACAGAAAACTGATAACCCCTTTTTGAGTATTGAGTATAGAGTATTGCGTATTGAGATAGATTCTGCTTCATTCTTCATACTTCCTACCTCCTACCTCATACTTCCTACCTCAGACAACTGATAACTGACAACTGATAACAGAATATTTTCTTCACAATCCCAATACCTGTCTTAACCTTGGGTATCCTGTTTTACTTACCGGAATTTTTTCGCCTGACTTTAGAATTGCCAGATGTGAATCTTTTTCATAGGGGTCAATTCTTGTGATCTCATTGATCCGTACAATATAGGAACGGTGCACTCTGACAAAATTATCTTCACCCAATAGCTTTTCGAAATAGGCCATGGTTTTATTTTTTAGGAATGAGCCTTCGGATGTATAGATTTTTACGTAATCATCATCTGCTGCAAGAAAAAGAATATCGGCAACTGGTATGATCTTGATTTTGTTACCTGTTTTCACTACTACGCGATCATTTTTAGGGCTTGAGCTTTGTAGATTTTCAATAAATTTTTTTGTGTTTTGCTTTGGTTCTGACCGGTGTTGCTGATCCATCCATTTTTGCACCGCCTTATCAAATCGCTCCTTGGTAAAAGGTTTCAGCAGGTAATCTACTGCATGCTCCTCAAACGCCTTAATGGCATATTCATCAAATGCGGTTGTGAATATTACGGATGGTGGCTGTTCAATAAGTTCGAGCATTTCAAAGCCATTGATCTTAGGCATCTGAATATCCAGAAATATCAGATCCGGGCTGTGTTGAGCAATAGCCTTTACGCCTTCAAATCCATCATTGCATTCCTGAATAACCTCAATTTCTGGCCATTGATGCAAATATTCTAGTACTACAGATCGAGCTAATGGCTCATCATCAATTAAAATTACTCTCATATTTATAGCTGAGGAATCTTTACTTTAGTTGTAAATATATGGCCATAAGACGTTGTTTCCAATAGGTCGGTTCTGCCAAATAATAAGTGTAATCTTCGTTTTACCCCACTTAGTCCGAATCCGGTTCCATGTTTGGGCCTTGCAGTATCCGGATCATAAGGGTTCTGAACAGTGATATGAAGTTCATTATCATCATATTCTCCAAAAATACTGATCGTAACCACTCCAGTTGTATCGTAAAGGCCAAATTTAATGGCATTCTCAACAATTGGCTGCAGAAGCATAGGAGGTAATTTCTTTGTTTTGCAAGCCTCATTGTATGAGATCTCAGTAGATAAACGATGACCAAATCTTACTTTTTCTATATCCAGGTATAATTGCAGATGTTCTAGTTCATCAATAAGTGATACCGGTTGCTGATCTTCTTTTTTTAGAGTTCCACGAAGAAAATCAGATAATTGATGGATCATTTTTCGGGCTTCTTCAGGTCTGCTGCCTATCAATGCAGTGATTGAATTTAGACTATTGAATAAAAAATGTGGTTGGAGCTGCTGTCTGAGGTTATAAAGTTCGGCATCTCTGGCAAGGGTTTCAGCTTCTAGTTTCCTTTTCTCGGTTTCTTTTTGATCTAGCTGGGTATACCAAACCACGCTAATCATGGCCATTAAACCAATCATAAGTAAACCAATAAAAAACCGGATGGGTAATGAATTGTATAAGAACTCCGAATAATGCGGATCATTTAAAATCAATTTGTCAAGGGTATAGTTATTGACTAAGAGCCATAAAGAAGCAAGAATAGAACAATACAATAACATCAGGAGGTAGCCGTTCTTTTCAGGCCTGTAATACTGAAGATTATTGGCAATTAGGTAGCAGGCAATTCCTAATAAACAGATACTAATTGTACTATCGATTATGGAAGTTTGCACGCTGAAGCCAAACCAAAGCAATATAGCCGACTGTGATAGGATGCATGCAACAATGCATTGTGCAACAATCAATGTCAGCTTGCTTTTCGATAAAACCGAATCAGCAGCTTGTTCTGTATTAGCCTGTCCTGTTAACACTGTGTATTGATTAGTAGTTTCATTTTTATATCCTGTTTTGGGATTTAACTTAGAAACTTTTAATATCTATTCCGCCAAAGATAGAGGTACCTTCAATGATCAAGATCTTATCAGGTATTGTGTTTAATTGAGGTGGGCGTTTGTCTTCGATTCCTCCAAATATGGCTAACATTTCAGATTGAACAATCCAGTTTGCTGGCACGATGATCTTAGTACCACCAAAAACCTGCACTACTTCAATTTTAACCCTCCCTTTGATATCGGCCTGCATCAGATTGATTTCCGAGCCTCCAAAAAAGTTCACGATATCGCCTCCCTGAAAGTTCTTCGAAACAATATTTTTCTTTATTCCTCCAAAAATTGATACCGAGTTAATCCTGTCGCCCAAAAAGTTGGCTGTTTCAAAAGCTGTTTGAGCTTCGTTTGAATCAGAATTAGTATTGAATCCCCCATTTTTTTCTTTATCCCATTCAAAGAACTCAAATGGAGTTTTCTCTTTTCGACCCGAGATCATCCATGCTCCGAATCCGATGATTAGCAATGGCCAAAAGAATCTACCCAAGTGCTCGTCTGGCAATATTTTATTAATTAAAAATATAACACCTATAACGATGGGCATAAAAGCAGAGGGCCTATTAAAACCTTGGCGCTTACCTATGAATATTCCGATCACGATTAGGAATACAGGCCAGCTAAATATCCAAGATGGTATGAAAAATAGATCTAAGGTTCTAAATAGAAGTATGAATCCTAATCCAAGCAGAATTAAACCCACTAAGGTTTTTCCTGATTTTTGATTTGAGCTTCCAGAATTTTCCATGGCATAAATATTAAAAACTAATGTATTGTCTTGTTGTGATTTAGTAAATAGATACTAGGCAAGCTTACTACTCTTCTCGGTGAATGTCGGAAAAATGTCGGTGAAAAATATAGCACTCAGAATAATCGATGCTTGGCAAATAAAAATGATTGAATTTACTAAGTACTAATTCCCTTTTATTTTGATATAAACGTGCTTTATGTTCCCTTTCCCTGAAACCCGTTCATCGAATTCAAACTTATTCAGACTCTTGATCAGTGGATGAAGCTTAGGGTAATTGTAATTTCTGGAATCAAAATCAGGTTTCTTTTTGAGCAGAAGATTACCTAGGTTTCCAAGGTACGCCCAGCCATTTTCATCCTCTAAATCAGAAATGCTATCGCTGATCAGTTTGATCAATTCCTTGTCTATATTATTTAAAGGAGCAGTATTTTTTTTGATTGTTTTCTTCGACTTTTTTATAGGATGTGATCCATCAGTTGTGGATTCCGTTTCATCAGCATTCAGAATCTCGATATAAATGAATTTATCACATGCTGTGATGAAGGGAATTAAAGTTTTCTTTTCACCAATTCCAATTACCATCATTCCGGCTTCTCTTAAACGGGTAGCAAGTCTAGTAAAATCACTATCACTAGATACAATACAAAAACCATCTACTTTGCCAGAATATAAAATATCCATGGCATCGATAATCATGGCGCTATCGCTTGCATTTTTTCCGGTTGAATAACTATACTGCTGAATGGGGGTAATCGCATTTTCAAGAAGTACCTTTTTCCAACCAGAAACTGTTGGTTTTGTCCAGTCGGCATAAATGCGTTTAAACGTAGGAGTACCATATTTAGCTATTTCCTGAAACATGGGCCTGACATTGGCATAAGGTACATTATCGGCATCAATAAGTACTGCAAGCCTCAGATCTTTAGTTATTTCCATGTTCATTCATTTAAGTTTAATTATGTCTTTTCGGATTAATCCGTTCGTGTAAAGGTAGGTCTTTAGTTATCGGTTATCAGTTATCGGTTATCAGATTGGGTACGTTAGCCAGACAACAGACAACAGACAACAGACAACCCATCATTTATTCACTTTCCATTGATGCTCATCATTTTCCATGATCTCTTTTCCCCAAATTGGTAATTCAGCTTTTAGTCTTTCTACTGTCTCTTGGCAGGCATCCATTGCAGCTTTTCGGTGAGCAGATGAGGTAAATACAAAGAGGCAGATTTCGCCCGATTGCACCTGGCCAAGGCTATGATGAACATGCATGCAGGTGAGCGGATATTTAGCGAAAATATTTTCGCGGATCAGGTGCATTTTTTCATGTGCCATATCCTCAAAGGCAGTAAAATCAATGGCTTTTACCTTTCCATTTTCTGTTTCATCAGCCCTTACCTGTCCTAGAAATATGCTATGGCCACCAATGGCAGTTTGGGAGCTATGCTTTTGAATGCTTTCTGAAATAAATGTAGCAGGAATTGCACCCTGCTGGAAAATGTTTTTTGGTTTTCTTTCTGACATACCGATACTATTTATTTTTTTGCCAACCGGCAATTCCATCTTTTAAACTAAATATTTTCCTTGATTGACCATAATGTTTACTTAAGATCTCAGCTGCACTTGCACTTCGTTTTCCCGACTGGCAAAAAAGCACAATGGTTTGCGCATCAATATCAGGAATTTGTTCTTTAAGTTGGCTCAAAGGAATATGAATATGTTTAAAATCGTCAATTAACAATTCCTCGCCTTGTTCTCTCACATCTACAATCTGAATATCCTGTTCATTCAGGATACGTTCAAAATCTTCATGCTTGAGTTCGAAATGTGAATTTATATGACAAAACCAGTTGTAGTTAAATGCTTTGAATGAATCGGCATTTTTAGGGATCATTTTTGCTGTTTCGGGCATGACCAATAACTCCATCTCAAAAAACTGATTATTCAGCGAATTATAAGTGAGTAAGCGGTTAAGTAGCGGATATCCTATGCCAGTGATCAGTTTAATGGTTTCATTGGCCATCATGGTTCCTATAATTCCTGGAAGTACTCCAATCACGCCTGCTTCTTCACAATTTAAAACTTCATTATCTGCGGGTGGTAAGGGGAACAGGTCGCGATAATTGGCCGGGATTTTAGCACTTGTAGAAGCTTTGTTAAATACGGCTAGCTGCCCTTCAAAACGCGAAATAGCACCATAAACTAGAGTTTTATTCAATAATACGCAGGCGTCATTGATCAAATATCTGCTGGCAAAATTGTCAGTGCCATCTAGGATGATATCAAAACCTGCAATTATTTCTAGTGCATTAGAATTGTCGAGTTTCTGATTAAATACTTCAATCTCAATATCCGGATTCATCTGCCCCAGAATATCGGCTGCTCTCAATGATTTTGAAAAACCGATGTCATGAACAGAAAACAGAACCTGACGGTGTAGATTGCTGAGCGAAACCAGATCAAAATCTACAATTCCGATGCGTCCAATACCAGCACCTGCCAGGTAAAGTAAAGCCGGGCAGCCCAACCCTCCGGCCCCAACAACCAGTACTTTTGAATTTTTCAATTTTTGCTGACCGTTTTCGCCCAGTTCTTTTAGGGAGATTTGGCGCTGATATCTTTCGTTCTCTGTTAGCTTGCTCATTTTATCCTCCTGAAAAAGGTGGCAATAATGCAATGGTAGTATCGCCGCTAAGAATTGAATTGCCCTGGATGGTTTTATTATTCATTGCAATCGCATATTTTGTATGGGCCAGTGCGGGATACAATTCATTTAACGTTTCCTGTAGGGTTTTGGTATCAGGAATATCGTGAAGTATTAGGTTCGGAGTTCCGGTGATATCCGTTAATTGTCCAAAAAACATAATGTGCACCTGCATATGAACCTGTTTAATTATGTAAATATCAGTTTTATTCCTGCTACCAGGAGTACTATTGCCAGCGTATTCTTTACTATGTTTTGATTGAACTTCAATGAACCGAAATAAGCGCCAAAAAGGCCTCCTGCAAACGCTATAACTACATAGCTGATCATATCTGGACTGAAATTTAAGCCTTTAGTCAAGTGGCCAGACAGACCAGAAAACGAATTTACGAAGATAAATAATGCACTTATTGCGGCGGTTTGTTTCTGATCTGTCCATTTAAGCAATAGCAAAACAGGAGAAAGTATAATCCCACCACCGATGCCAATTAATCCGGAGAGAAGTCCAATAACAGATCCAATACCAATAGATAGCCCTATCGAATTTTTCTTTAGCTCTTCTGTAGTACTATTTTTAAAAAACAGAAAGCGTATCACTGGGATAGCCAGAAGCAGACCTACTATTTTTTTATACAAATCTGCATCCATGGTAATGAGCCCACCAATAAATGCCATCGGAATAGAAGCAAGTGCCAGCGGCAAGAATATATTCCATTTAAAGTGCTTGCCCCGGTAAAATTGAATAAATGAAGTAAGTGAAACAAATAGGTTTAGCATTAGTGCCGTTGGCTTCATGACTTCTGGCGAAAAGGCATAAATAGCCATTAGAGCAAGATAACCGCTAGCCCCTCCATGCCCTACAGAGGAATATAGAAAGGCGACGATAAATAAGAGCAAATAAAAGATATAGATACTTTCCATTTTATTGAATTGATGGTAGCATATGGATTTCAACCACTTGGCCCTCTTTGATCTCTGTTTGATCATCTTCTAGTTTGATCAGGCAATTCGCTTTAGCAAATGAACTTAGCCTGAAAGATTCCTGCGCTTTAAGGTCATGAACCATATAACCGTCATAAAAACCCTTTAAAAAGTGAGTCAGGCCAGGAGCTTTTTTTTGTGCTGATTTGATTGGTGCTTGTATCTGTTTTAAGTCTATTTTTCTGTTGTTTAATAATCCAATGGCAGGGTAAACATATTCATAAAAGCAACTCATTACTGACCCTGGATTGCCTGGAAGGCCGAAAATATACTTTTTTCCTTTTTTACCAAAGTAAATGGGTTTTCCTGGTTTTTGTTTGATTTTATGAAATATTTGTTCTATTCCATTAGCTTCTGCTGCTCTAATTACAAAGTCATAATCGCCAACACTTACTCCGCCGGTTAGCAATACCAGATCACTTTGTTGCAGGGCATTACTTAAAACCGAAGTTAGTGTTTCAAGAGTATCTTCTGACGATAAAATATTAACTTTAGAGATACCTGTCTGATTTAATGCAGCTTTTAATGCGAATGAATTTGATTCATAGACCTGTCCGTGCGCTAAGGGTACACCCGGTTGTTGAAGTTCATTTCCTGTTAGTATGATGCTGACAGATGGCTGAGGAAATACCAGTAGTTCATCGATACCTAGTCCGGCAATAAATCCGATTGCTGCAGGAGTTAAAAGACAATTTTTTTCGAGGGCTAGTTCTCCAGCTTTTGCTTCAGAACCTTTCATTCTGACATGGAGCCCGGCTGTAATATGTTGGTCTGTTATGGTCAATTTGGTTTTGTTCACGCTGGTCTTTTCCTGCATGACTACGGTATCTGCTCCAGGAGGAACAGCTGCTCCAGTAAATATTCTGCGGGCATTTTGGGGTTCTAGTGGGATATTATCAGCCAAACCAGCCTGAGCAGTACCATCAATTAAGAGTGATGTGTTTTTTTGCCAGCCTTCAAAATTCAATGCATATCCATCCATCGACGATTGATTAAATGGAGGAACATCGGATATTGAAAAAATGTCTTGCGCAAGAACCAATCCTGCAGCTTCATTTAAGGATACCTTGATAGGAAGCAGGGGTATTATGGTATCAGTGATCAGTTTTTTTGCTTCTGAAACAGGTATAAATTCGTTGACCATCCAAGTTTATTTAAAACTAACTGCGGGTGAATTTCGATAAAATATTGCGTATAATCAATTGGAAAGGTAATATCAAAGTCTATAGTAATGTTATACAAGCGCTAGCCCCCAATACTGATCATCGTTCTATTATGAAGATCTTCGGTATGGATATTTTCAAAATCTTTAGTGAATTGCCCGCCCAGTTCTTTTGCCTTTGAAGCAATACTTTCTTGAATAAGAGGTAAAATATCTTCACCATTTCTGAGTGCAGTGAGCAGGTCAGTTTCTTTTTGAGAAAAGAGGCAATTTTTCATTTTACCATCGGCGGTCAGGCGCATTCGGTTACATCCACTACAAAATGGGGAGCTCATGGTGCTGATAATTGCAAAAGTGCCTTTATGTCCATCAATGCTATATTTTTTAGCGGTATCATGGAAATCATTTTGCAGTGGGGCAGGGGTATAGTTACGCCCAATCACTTCTAGCATTTGTTCCATGGTGAATACCTGGTTACTGCTCCAGCGATTACCTTCAAAAGGCATGAATTCAATAAAGCGAACATGTACCGGTAAATCTTTAGTCCATGCAACAAAATCAGTGATTTCATGATCATTTATTCCCTTCATTACCACCACATTTACCTTTACATGCAGATTTCTTTGAATCATTAAATGGATATTATCCATCACTTTTTGAAACCCATCACGGCGGGTAATGATCTTAAATTTATCGGGATCAAGCGTATCGAGACTAATATTCAATGAACTCACTTTTGCTTCCTGAAGAACATCTGCAAAATCATGAAGGCGGGTTGCATTGGTTGTAAGAGTTAATGAAACGGGTAGTTTTGAAAGCCTTAAAATAATGTCTGCTGCATCTTTTCTGACCAAGGGTTCACCTCCCGTTAAACGGATTTTATTTACGCCATTTTGCACAAAAATCTTTGCCAGCGATTCTATTTCATCAGGCTGCATAAGCCTTGAATGAGGGGTAAATTCATATTCC
>NZ_JBIKSU010000045.1:0-16402 GCF_044348475.1 Daejeonella sp.
TTCACTGAACCTCCGTTCACCTCTCTTCCGCCTTGACTGGTGCGGCAATTACAGTCCTAGCCCTCGCAGAACCTTTCATAGCAGCAGGCGCAGCGGTAGCGTTTATTCGGTGTAGTTTATTGTTTTTTAAAGGCCCTCATGGTCTCGTCGTACCGCCTCGGCTTGGTCCTTTTTTGCTACAGAAAAAGGTAAGGCCCCCGCGGCTATGAGCGGAGTGAAATTATAAAATGCTTGGTGGGTAACACCAAGCATAAGAAAATTTGTTTTTGCCTTTGGTCCAAGGGACTCCTTTGGAGCAAAGAATATTTGATACTTTTTTCTTGATGAAAAAGTATCCAAAACATCAAGAAAGAACGATGCTTCCACCGCACAGGGCAAAACACCTGGCCCGCCGTTCTTTCATCCCACCGCTCGGGTATTGTAGTTCATTTTTTATTTATTCTTTTTAGTTAAAATCTGACAGGGTACTAAGGTGATCGTTAGTGGGAGTGGGGAACGTTCATCCACCAACGGCTGCGTACAGGGCTTTGATAATTTGTTTTGGGATGCAATTAGATCTAACGCCCTGTCCAATGCCGCGCAAGACGGTTATAAAAAAGGTTCAGTGAAGTAATTAAGTGGAGCTTTAGGAGTGTGGGTAGCTAAATCTAAGTACTGGAAAACTTATATAAATCTTAAACAAATCGTCCATTCACTGAACCTCCGTTCACCTCTCCTCCGCCTTGACTGGTGCGGCAATTACAGTCCTAGCCCTCGCAGAACCTTTCATAGCAGCAGGCGCAGCGGTAGCGTTTTGGTTCTTTTTTGCTACAGAAAAAGAACTAGGCCTCCGCGGCTATGAGCGGAGTGAAATTATATGTGCTTGGTACCACCAAGCACAAGAAACATAAAATTATTTTATAATAATTTTCATGTCAATATTTTGTGTCTTTTGTCTTGAAACAAAAGGCACCAAAAGTTCAAGAAAGAACGATGCTTCAACCGCACAGGGCAAAACACCTGGCCCGCCGTTCTTTCATCCCCACGCTCGGATATTCTGCTACATTTAGTATTTATTCTTTTTAGTCAAAATTTGACAGCGTACTAAGATGAGCGTTAGTGCGAGTTATGAACGTTCATCCACCAACGGCTGCGTACAAGGCTTTGAATTTTGTAGTAAGGATGAATTAGAATTAACGCCTTGTCCAATGCCGCGCAAGACGGTGAATCACAATTATTTTTTATCCGCCACGCTAGCACAGACCTTTAATAACCGTTCTTCCGCATTGACTGGTGCGGCAATTACTGTCCCAGCCCTCGCAGAACCTTTCATAGCAGCAGGCGTAGCGGTAGCGTTTATTCGCTGTTGTTTATGTTTTTTAAAGGTGCTCATGGTCTCGTCGTACCGCCTCGGCATGGTTCTTTTTTGCTACAGAAAAAGAACTAGGCCCCCGCGGCTATGAGCGGGAAAAACATCAAAATAACTAGAATTTACGTGGCAAACGCAGCAAGTATACGCCAGCAATCAATAAATCAAAGTCACCGCACCCGAGAGCAACTGCTTTCCAGCCCTGCTAGAAATTTTATAATAATAAATCCCTTGTGGGAGTAAAGCCCCTTGAAAATATCCATCCCATGCCTTTGGATAGGCTACACTTTGAAACACTAACTTGCCATAACGGTTATAAACCTGAACCAACGCGGTAGTGTCAGCATCCAAACCAGGAAGCATCCATTGATCATTAACACCATCTCCATTTGGCGAAAAAGCATTTGCATTCAGGGTAAAAAAATCTGAAAAAATGTTGAACTCCCAAAAAGCAGTAATGGGGTTGTAATTCTCATTGCCCGACTGGCTGGCTTCAATCCTCACTTTACCAGTAGAATTAATAATCACCTGATTGGGACGAATAATCGATGCAATAGACGGAGCATTACTCGTAAAACTTATTGGCAACCCAGAATTAGTGGTTGCATTCAGTCTGAAGCTCAAGTCACTCAACTTTTTATTAGGAATGGGTTCAAAATCTAATGTCTGGTTGGCTTTACTGATCAAAAGTTTGCCATCCACATACAAAATTGAATAATTTGCTGCCAATGCAGAGCTGGCTACAATCGGATAAGTTCCGGGCACAGAACTGATCGAGGCAGCACTTAAAACTACAGGCAATTTTTCGAGTACCGAAACCCCTTCGCCGGGCACAAAACCAGTATAAACGATGGTAAATTCCATATTTGGAATACCATAAACCCGACTCTGATCATTCACCGTGATACTCAGATCTTTGGGTTTAACGGTTAAAATTTGAGAAGCATTAATTGCAAGATTATCCGATTGTGAAGCAGTAATGAGCGCTAATCCTACACCCTTTATCTTGATAAAACCGGCAGGAGTTATCGTTGCCACCTGACTATCGCTGCTGGTATACACTATTGAGTTAGAAGAGTTGGCATGAACCGCACCCGGAGTAAAATCTTCATCGCCATAGGTTTTGACTGGCATGGGTTGGAAAGAAATAGACTGAAGCGATGAAGTAGAAAGCACTAGCAAATTAAAACTTACAGCATTACTGCATCCGGCGGCATTGGTTACCGTATAGGTGATGGTTATCGCACCTTCCGCAATCGCGCTAACCTGCCCAGTGCTGGCATTCACCGTTGCTATTGCATTCGAACTGCTGGCCCACACCCCATTAGCTGTAGCGGATACCAGTTTGGTCCCTGATCCCACAGCCAAACTACCTGCCCCGGTAATGGGCGAAATTTTTGGAAGTTCCGGAATTACCAAGGTAAAGATGGAGCCGGTACTACTTTCTGCGGTACGGCTGTTCTTAACTTTCAATGCCCCATTATAAACACCATCGGCAAGCGATGCAGGTAATTTCACGAGTATACTTGCTGGAGGCAGTGGCTGATCGATCACATTCGTCAAACCGGCAGCAATACCATCTGCATCCCAAATAATACTGTAAAGATCGGGGTCGCCCTCTGTTCCGTTATATGAAAAACTGGTTTCGGTTAATCCCTTACAGAATATGGAACTATACTCATTGAGGCTAATAGATATTGCCGGCCCCGTTGTAAATATCCAACTGGCTCCCTGTAGGTTATTATCAACATTTCCTGCAACAATAGCCGTTGAACCATCTGCGCTTAAAGCAAGTGAGTGCCCCTGATTAGCCAAGCCTTTACTTCCAATACCGGTCAGTTTAGGGCCGCGCTGAATCCATTTGGAATCTGTCCAAGTATAAACCCATGCTGCACCATTCGTCCAATTATCTTTATATCCGCCTACTAGCGAAGTATTTCCATCGGCACTAATGGATACCTTCCAGCCCTGAGCCGCATCTGCCGAGCTTCCGGTACCCACCATTTTCAAACCCTTACGATTCCATTCTGCGCCATTTTTTTGAAAAACCCAGGCTGCACCTCTGGCATTTCCATCAACCGAGCCCCCAACTATGGCAGTGGCTCCATCGGCACTGAGCGCAACCGATATTCCCTGCCATTTGGTACTCACATAATCTGTTATGGCCAATTTTTTAGGAAGTCTATCCCAGGCAGAAGAACTTTTTACAAAAACATAGGCTGCACCTTCTTGCGAATTCTCTAAAGGTGCGCCTACAATGGCCGTATTCCCATCAGCACTCAACCCCACAGAAATTCCCTGTCCCTGCGATCCGTTTACATTGCTATCATCAAATAATTTGCCTCCATCTTGTAACCAGGTGGTACCCTTTCTAATAAATACCCAGGCTGCACCACGACTAGAACTATCGTAAGGTCCACCCACAATCACCGTGTTTCCATCGGCACTCATCCCAACCGAAAAACCCTGACTTACCGGCAAAAATGCAGCGTCGGTATCAGTCCCAACTAACTTATCGCCCTGCTGGGTCCAGATTCCATTCTTTCTAGTAAAGATCCAAACCGCACCCATCCCATTATTATCATTATTACCTCCAATCACCACGGTATTTCCATCGGCACTAATGCCTACCGACTTTCCCTGTTGCGCCGGACCAACATTCCCACTTCCAACCAGTTTAGGTCCCTGCTGAGCCCAAAGGCCACTATTTCGAACATAGATCCATGCTGCCCCCTGCTGCGCATTATCAGAAGTACCGCCAACAATTGCTGTATTACCATCGGCACTAATGGCCACCGATCTGCCAAGTCCGCCTATACCGATACTACCATCACCAACCAGTTTTGAACCTTGCTGCGTATTGGGATAGGGAGTATTAAGAGGTGTAAACTTACTGGAACTATAAACTGAACCAAGAGTATTCTTTACTAAAATGGAGCCTGTAATTGTTCCGGGCATTACGTAGGCCGTAATGGAAGTTGAGGTACTGGCAATGACCAAGGCCACCTTTCCACCAATCTCAACAGATTCAGGCGTGTTGAGTCCGGTTCCGGTAATTGTTACCAGCGTTCCTACAGAACCCTGTGTAGGCAAAAATGAGCTGATAGTTGGCGCCTGGGCATTTGAGTCTGTGAAAGACAAAAACACCCATAGAAAAACCAAACATATAATTAAACTCTTCATTTTCTATATACTATCCGTCACAGAATAAGGCGGATAAGATTACCGAAGAACTGCCTGTGGCGTCCTTTTTTAAATATGAAGTTTTTTCATAAGAAAAGCAACACAGAAACCAGAAAACCTCCCTTAAACCGATAAATGCATGGATAATTTTTCTTGGTAATATACGTAGAAAGAGTTTTTATAGATGCCAATACCCATCAATTTATTCGATTTTTTTACTGAAATTAGTTGTTTTTTCTTCAATAACTAAGATCTGAAAGAGCTATATTTTAATCAATTTCAAAATTCTCAATCTGCTTTCCGGTACATAATTATATTTGTATCAAAAATATAAATATTTGATAGCGCACCACGTATTATTCTGGCTAAAAGCCGACACTACCGACGAACAAAAAATTGCTTTTAAATTGAGCTTGAGCACACTTGAAAAAATAGAAGTCGTTAAATTCTTTCATTTAGGCATTCCAGCACCAATTGAGCGTGCAGTAGTGGATACCACATATACATTTAGTTTATTTCTTGCTTTTGAGGATATGGCTGCACATGACGTATACCAAGTACACCCTTTACATAAAGCTTTTTTAGAAGAGTTTAGAGTATTCTTTGATAAAGTGGTTATTTACGATGCGGAGTAGGGCTCTATGTATTTCATTAAATAAAAGGCTAAGCCTTTAATGCTAATTCCTCAGATTTTCTAATAGTAATTTGTATAATGATTTATTTATGGAATGACAATAAATGCATCAATTTGAGTAAGAATGACAAAGTAAAATATCAGTCTATTGGTCAAAAAGTGACTGCTGATACTTATTTTACCAGGCCATATACAAGCCAAGACAAGGGAACTGTAGAAAATAGAATCGGTGTTATCAGAAGATTTTTTCCTAAGAAAACAGACCTTTTGATTGTTAGCAAGAAAGATGTTAAACTTGTAGAAAGAAAATTAAACAATAGACCAGTACGAAAATTTAACTATTCAACACCTAATCAAGTGCTACAACAAAAAATTGCACTTATTACTTGAACTTACATAATGAAAATAATTTAATTTAAAAATAAATTATATTAAAAAAATAGAAATTAAATCCATAAAAGAAGACTCTCTTCAAAAAAATAAAAATATGTGTCTAATTTGTATAAATATTTAGGTTAAGCAACCTCTTGAATCCACTAACTATATTCAATCACTAATTTAATATAGTTAGTTAATTTTTGAATTATGAAAAAATATATAAAAAGTATTTTACTGGTTTTTTTGTTCATTTCTTGTGGAGAGGCAATATTTGCAAATAATATTAGAATTAAAAAACTAAGCCTCACAGATACACTTAAAACCACAAAGGATGTAAAAATAAAATTTGATTTGTCATGGGAAAATTCCTGGAGAGATGATATCAACTGGGATGCTGCATGGGTTACTGCGAAGGTAAAAAGAGCAAATGGCTCTTGGAAGCATATCAAGTTTCAAAGTACTGGAAATTCTATTGAAGGCAATCCGCAAACCGCTAAAATTGTAGTCCCAAGTGATAAAATGGGTGCTTTTATTTATCGATCAGTAAAAGGATCAGGGAATATAGACTTAAGCGGTATAAAACTTGTATGGAACTACGGTATCGATTCGGTTGCAAATATTGATAGTGCTGAAATAAGGTTTTTTGTAACAGAAATGGTTTACGTTCCACAAGGAAATTTTGCATTTGGAGATTCCTATACACATACAAAAGATAATTTATCACAGATCGCAAGCGACCGATTAGTGCCCTCATTATTTCAAAATTTTATTATTACAGATACCGCAAAATTTGGAAGAAATACCCCTATGTTTTCTATTATTTCTGACAAAACTACTCCTAAATTAACAACAGCCTTGGCAAATTCGAGCGCTATGTATTCTGGCGACCAAGTAATAAAAGATGGCATTTACATCAATGGGACAAAGGGTGTAGGTATAAATAATTCAGAGCCTTTTAAATATCCAAATTTTCCTGTCGGATATAAAGCTTTTTATACTATGAAATATGAGGTTAGCCAAGGTCAATACACAGATTTTTTGAACACCACTAAGGTAAATAACCTAGCAGCTGGATTAACCGTTCCAAATATATTATTTCCTACTTCTACGCCGAGTCAATCACTTGCACGATTTTCAATAGAAAAACAAGGTGAAACCTATATCGTTTCAAGGCCAGACCGTGCAATGGATTATGTCAATTCTAATCAAGTATTTGCATTTGCAAATTGGAGCTCATTAAGGCCAATGACTGAGCTTGAGTTTGAAAAAGCAGCGAGGGGGCCTATGGCTCCAACTTTTTATGATCGTGCAAATGGACAAAATCCACTAGGCAATATGATTACAATTGGCCCCAATAGTCTTGTAATAAACTCACTAAAGCTCAATGGGGCAGAAAATGGAACAGAATCATCTACAACATCCGATTCAACAAAATTTTTAGCTTGGGATGTTAATACTATTGAAGGAGGTGATGGAGGAACCGGCCCTTACCGAGTAGGAATTTTCGCAACAAGTACCTCCAGCAGAAAAAGCTCTGGTGCAAGCTATTATGGAATCATGGGTCTTAATGATAATGTATCTGAACTCGTTATTAGTTTAAGCACTGAAAGCTCTCGCTCGTTTAAAGATGCCAATGGCGTTGGCGAAAATGCCTCAAGTGGCTATCCCACTTTGAGCCATTGGTTCAGTGGAAATAGTTTTGATAGCTGGTCATCCACAATAAATAAGAATAGTACGGTTTCAGGGAGGTCAACTGGAAGCCAATATAGTGGGTTTAGGTTAGTTCGTTCAGCTCCATCTGATAATTGATTCATTGAAACGTCTGATATTATTTCTTATTACGGGCCTGTTTACTCAGTTTGCCTTTGCCCAAAATGCCCTGCTACTCAAAACACCAGCTAATGGACAAGTAATTTCAGGTGGAGATTATTTTAATATCAGCTGGGAAAGTAGTAATGTGGATAATATTAAAATTGAATACTCCTCTGATGAGGGAATATCATGGACTACAATTATTAGTTCTTATCCATCTTCTGCTTCCAAATATCCGTGGCTTGTTCCTGCAAAACCAACTTTAAAAGGTAAGATTAGAATCTCAGATATCGAAAACAGCAGCATTGCAAGTGTTAATCCAGGGTATTTTATAATTTCCGAACCAGAGCTAAAACTCGACACAGATAGTACAACAACCCTAGTAAAAGGAAATGCATTTAGATTTGGATGGAAAAGTAAAACTATTGAGAAATTAAATATTTATTACTCGATTAATGGAGGTGCCAATTATACCCTAATTCGAAAAGGATATCCGGCATTAGCAGAGGCATTTACTTGGCTTGTACCTCAAATTACTGGCAATACAATAAGATTAAAAATAGAATCTGCCGATAATTCAGCTATTTCAATTGCCTGGAATGCTCCTGTCATTTCAAACCCTGTTTCTTCAAATAAGAAATTTTTGGGTGGAAGCTTTGATGGCCATAGTGCGGTCTCTAACATATCTCCTAAACTAAGTTTACTTTTTCCTTTAGGAAAAGAAACTTTTGCCGCATCATCTAATCAAACAATAAAATGGGACTATAACAATATTGAGTTCATTAAAATTGAGTTCTCTGCAGATAGTGGCTTAAACTGGTCAATAATAAATGATGCCTACCCAGCCTATGCCAAAAAATTAGACTGGAGAGTACCTTCCAACATAACTAATACTGGAATCATTCGAATTTCATCTGTTGAAAATCCAATTTTGAAAGCCTTAAATACCATACCCTTCAAAATTCCGCTAAAAAGTATTGCTCTTGAAAATCCAGAAAATGCTTATTATGTTCAGGGACAACCAATACAAATCTCATGGGTAAATAATGGAGTAGATTTCTTGTCGATAAAATATCGTACTAGTAAAGTAATGCCTTGGAAAACTATAAGCAACTCTTTATCAGCATTATCATTAAACTATATTTGGATTCCACCTTCCACATTATCTACAGATTCACTTGAATTTAAAATAAAATCAACTAATAATTCAGTGCAGGATTCATCAAAGTCTGTAGTAAGCATAAAATCAATAAGTAGTACATTTTCAAAATATAAGGGAGGGTCTTATGATGGTTTTAGTCAGGTATCAAATTTAAAGGCTACTATCCAAATCTTAAATCCTGCAGCAGGATCAAAGCTAAATGGACTTTCAAATACCTTTATTACCTGGGAATCTCAAAATATTGAAGATTTAGCCATTCATTTTTCAATAAATAATGGTCAGTCTTGGACTCTGATAAACAAAAGTTATTCAGCAAATGCCAAAAAATACAATTGGGAAATTCCAGGTACTCCTACCGTCAAAGGACTTATAAAAATAAGCTCAGCCAGCGATTCCACAATAAAAAGTATAAGTGGATTGTTTGAAATTAAAAATGGTTATGTACAGCTTACCTCAGATACAACCTTTATTGGCGATGCCAACAGTATTATTCCTATCTCATGGATTCATTCAGGGATTTCTAAATTGAATATTTCTATTAGGAAAAAATCTTCATCAGCCTGGACAAATATTATCAAAAACTATCAAGCCGAGGCAGGATCCTTTTTGTTTATTAACAAACAGGATATTTCAGGATTGTATGATTTAAAAGTAGTTAGTGTAGAAAATACATCGATCAAAGACTCTATAGCGATCAATTTTGAACGAAAATTTAATGCAGCATCCGGTTCTAAATTTAAAGGGGGCAACTATGATGGTCATGCTTCTAGAAGCAATATCTCAAAAATATTAGTCACCAAACCGCAGGCAGGTGAAGTTCTGGTAGCAGGCACTAAATACCTGATTACCTGGAGTACTGTCAATGTTTCTGACTCGGTAAAAATAGAATACACAACAGATAACGGAAAAACATGGAAAACCATAAGCGTTGCTGTTGATTCAAAAACAGGTAGTTATCAATGGACTGTACCTGGAAGTGCTATTCCAAAATCAGGACAAATATATAAGCAGGGATTCATTTTCAGTGTTAGTGAAATTACAAATGAATGTAAGATCAGAATTTCAGAAACTGGAACACAGGATGAAATAGTGGGTCTGTCAAATAATACATTTAGTATTTCCGGTACTGGAATCAGTATTGCGATACAATCCCTAACATTCAATGAAATTCCAGATAAGAATTTTTGGGACATACCATTTGCTTTGACGGCTAATGCGAGCTCTTCTCTGCCTGTCACCTTTTCAATTGTCTCCGGTCCTGCAACAATTAGCGGAAATACACTCACAATTACAGGTTCTGGCACCGTGGTGGTTAAGGCTGTACAGGCTGGCAACTCAAATTATCAACCTGTACAGGAAACCAGGACATTTAAAGTTAATGACCTGCCTAATACTAATTTTATGGTGCGCACAATCGGCTCAACTTGCGTATCAAGTGATAATGGTAAAATTGAAATAAAAGCAGAAAAAAAACTTAACTATACTGCCGTTATTAAGGGGCAAGCGATAAATAAAACATATTCATTTTCAGATTCAATTGAAATAACAAATCTAAAACCTGGAAATTATTCTGTTTGTATAACCATTGAAGGCAAAAAAGATTTTGTGCAATGTTATGAACTCGTAATTTCAGAACCCAAGGAACTAAAGGCATATATGTCAATAGACCGTAGCACAAAGATTATTAACTTAACCCTAACAGGAAGCACCTCCTATATTATTGAATTGAATGGGAAAGAGTACAAAACTAAACTATCTAATTTTAGTCTTCCAATGGCGAATGGAAATAACGAAATAAAAATATCGACCGGAATTCCATGCCAAGGTGTAATTACTGAGAATGTACAAGGATTCTCCGAATCTTTAGTTTATCCAAGTCCATTTAAGGATATATTGAAAATTGACCTTCGAAATATCGTATCAAAAACCAACATCAGTATTACAAATTCAAGTGGGAAAACTGTTTATTCTGCTTTTATTAATAATAGTGGTGGCATCGCAGAAATTGACCTGACTCACCTGATTAGTGGCACCTATTATGTGCGATTATCTACCAATGATTTTGTTATTACTAGTAAAGTACTTAAACAATAGTCAGTTTTGATCCGATGAAAGTTTTAATATGGAACCTAATTTTTGTAAAATGAAATTTAGAATTTTAATAATACTCCTATTTTTACTTATCAGTGTTGGATGTAAGAAAAGTGAAAAAATAGACCCACAACCTGAAAAAGCAATCCTGGTTTTTCCAAATGATAATTCAATTTGCGTAGAAGGAACTATTATTTCTATAACAGAAAGCTCAATTAATTTTACCTGGAACTCCTCTACAAATACAGAGACTTATGAATTTTCTATTAAAAATTTGATAACAGGCACTAGTATAAATAAAGTAGTAAATACACCTAATATTGAAATTTTATTATTACGAAATACCCCATATTCCTGGTTTGTTTCATCCAGAAATACAAAGAATTCATTTGTTGCAAAAAGTGATACATGGAAATTCTACAATTCAGGACCTGGAGTGATTTCATATAGTCCATTTCCGGCTGAGATTATTTCGCCAAAAAAGGAACAAATTATACAGCCAATTTCAGGAAATATTAATCTTGAATGGAAAGGCAGCGACGTAGATGGAGACATCCTTAACTATGATATTTATTTAGGCACTTCAACTACACCACCAATTTTAACTAGTAAAATAACATCCAACACAGTGAAAGATGTTTCCGTAAAAGCAAATACAACCTATTATTGGAAGGTTATTACGCGAGATTCCAAAGGCAATGTTTCTGATTCAGGCATAATTCAATTTATGGTTAATTAGCACGTTCAGGATTTATAAGGTTTAAAAAAGTATAATCTGTTTTAAATTTTTAAGGATGATTGGTCATATCATTTACAGATTGTTCCATGTTAAAACTGATAATTTCAAATCAGCACTCATTCCTCATACTTCATACCTCATACCTCATTCCTCATACCTTGAAAAACCAAATTATCCTACCAAAATTTGCAAACTAATAAAGTCTAGTTACTTTCGCTCAGCCATTTAAACTTCACCCATGAGAACCACCTATTTAAGCCTCCTGCTATTATTTTTAGGAACCCTGACATTTGCACAATCAAAAAAATTCGAGTTTATCGCTTTCGGAGATATGCCCTATTGCTTACCTAATGATTATGAGCGCTTTGAAAATCTGATTTCTCAGATAAACCATCAAAAATTAGCATTCAGTGTACATGTCGGAGATTTCAAATCAGGATCAACACCCTGTTCAGATGAATATTTTTCTAAGATCTATGGGTATTTTGAAACATTTAAAAAGCCGTTGATTTATACCCCTGGCGATAATGAATGGACCGATTGTAACCGAAAAGCAGCAGGAGCATATGACCCTCTTGAGCGTTTGGCCTTACTAAGAAAAATGTTCTTTAAAGAAAAGCAGAGTTTTGGATCTGTAAAAATACCCCTCAGAAGTCAGGCAGAAAATCCAGAATTTGCCAGATATGTTGAAAATGTATCCTGGGAATATGGCGGAATCCAGTTTGCAACAATCCATTTGGTTGGCACAAACAACAATTTGAAGGAAAGCGGTGATAATACCGAATTCATTGAACGCGAAAAGGCAAATTTAGCCTGGCTTGAAGAATTGTATGCAAAAGCTGCAGATAAGAAAGGACTGGTCATGTTTACCCAGGCAGATATGTTTTACATGGGAAACGGCTCTTCTGGCTTTCAAAAAATCAGAGAAAAATTAGCTGCACTAAGCATACAATACGAAAAGCCCGTTTTATGGGTAAATGGCGATTCGCATCGCTTTATTGTAGATAAGCCACTATTCAATCCGGATAAGAAAAGCACCATCCTTAATTTTACCCGACTACAGGTATTTGGCGATGCCGACATGGCCTCCGTAAAAGTAATAGTTGATCCAAAATTAAAAGAGCTTTTTAGTTTTAGGCAACTATTGATGGATTAAATGCAAACGCCTCCTGGCAGCCCCAACTTAGATGATTATGAATTCCAGTGTATTGAGTATCTCAATCTACTAATTAGCCTATGCTATAAAAATTCAGGATTAAGATAATTTAGATTTATGGCGCTCCATTTCAATTCCTTGAATACCTTATTTATTTGCTATTTTTAATGATGATCATCGTTAAAATAAATTCAGAAATATGCGCTTTTACCTAATTCTTTGTTGCTTAATTTTTGCAGTGACCTCTGTTTTTTCACAGATTGAAAAACCTAACATCATTTATATATTGGCAGATGACTTAGGAATTGGCGATGTGTCAGCATTTAATAAAAACTCTAAAATTCAAACTAAAAACATCGATGCCCTGGCCAAAGAAGGAATGCGGTTTACAGATGCACATAGTGGTTCGGCAGTGTGCACACCCACTCGCTATGGCATATTAACTGGCAGATATGCCTGGCGAACCCATTTGCAAAATGGGGTTTTATGGGGATATGACACCGCCCTAATTGCACGCGACAGATTTACCTTGGCTAATCTTTTCAAAAATAAAGGGTATAACACGGCTTGTATTGGAAAATGGCATTTAGGTTTAGGATGGCAAAAAGACAAAAATGATCAAGTAGATTTTTCAAAGCCCCTAAGCACTGGCCCCAATTCTGCGGGCTTTGACTATAGTTATATTATTAGTGCTTCGCTCGATATTCCACCCTATGTTTATATTGAAAATCAGCGCGTAACAACAAAAAAAATAGAAAATATTAAAGAAAATAAGGGAGCTGGATTTTGGCGTGAGGGACCAATTGGTGCAGGGCAAAAGCACGCAGATGTATTAGACGATTTTACGAATAAAGCAATAACTTACCTGACAAACCGAGCAAAAAACCAAACCGAGCCATTCTTTTTATACCTGCCTTTGACAGCCCCTCATACACCTATTTTGCCTACCAGCGAATTTGAAGGTAAGTCTGGCATTAATGCCTATGCTGATTTTGTTTTAAAAACGGATGCCGTACTGGGGCAAATAAAAGCTGCCCTGAAACAAACTGGCTTAGACAAAAATACCATCCTAGTTTTTACTAGTGATAATGGGGCATCACCGATGTCAGATTTTAAAACCCTCGAAGCAAAAGATCATTTTTCAAGTGCCGGTTATAGAGGCTCTAAAGCAGATATATATGAAGGCGGACACCGAATTCCATTTATTATTAAATGGCCCGGAAAAATAGCTCCAAATAGCGTGTCATCACAAACCATTTCATTAACAGATTTCATGGCCACAGCTGCAAGTATTATTGGCACAAAATTATCTGATCAACAGGCAGAAGATAGTTATAGCCTATTGCCAATTCTATTGAATAAAGCAGAAGATTTTAAGCGCGAATCAATTATTCATCATTCAATTGATGGGAAATTTGCCATCAGAAAAGGAGATTATAAACTTATCTTGGCTAGAGGATCAGGCGGATGGAGTGTCCCAACAGAATCAGATGCCATAAAATTAAAATTGCCTCCTGTACAACTTTACAATCTTAAAACGGATATCAAAGAGCAGAATAATTTAGCTTCCTCATTACCTGCAGTTGTAACAGAATTAACCGCTTTGCTGAAAAAGCAAATAGAATCCGGGAGATCAACTGAGGGCAGAGATCAAAAGAATGATGTGATAGTGAGGTATTAGGATGAGTTTAATGCCTAAAAATTAATAAAGCTGAACACCGCCCAGAAGAAATTTATAATATGCCATTAGATTAAACATTGCCATTGGGGGCATGCTTGCATTCACCAAAATCAGCAATAAATAGATAGCAACACAAACATAAAACTAGCTGAGTCTAAAATAATTTGCTATTCAAAATGCCTATTTCTTCAAAGACAAAAGACACTAGGCCCCAGCGAATATGAGCGGGAGAAACATAAGTTCTTGGTGTAAATACCAACCAAAGTAAAAGCCGGATAAGACCAGACCATTAGCACCTTTAAAAAACAGTAAACAATAGCGAATAAACCCACCGCTGCGCCTGATGCTATGAAAGGTTCTACGATGGCTAAGACTGTAATTGCCGCACCAGCCAAGGCGGAACAATGCTTATTAAAGGTCTGTGATAGCGTTTCGGATAAAAAATATTTGGACTTCAGATTCATAATCGCATTGCGCGGCATTGCCTGCCTACCGGCAGGGATAACAGGTGCATAGCGTCTATAAAAATAAATTTCAATCTAAAAGCGATGGCATCCCGAAACCTGCCCTTCAGCTGGTGAGGGAACTTTGTGAAACTGACATAAATAAATCCCTATGTAGCTGTTTTTGGAAAAGCACACGCGACACGCGTGCGCTAGCGCACTGGTTTTTAATAGCAAGACCGGTGAAATAGTTATTTCTTCTTGATCAAGTTCAGTTGCAAGCCTATCTCAAATGTTCCGGTGGCATAACTCTTCAATTCCTGTGTTGGGTTGTTGTAGAGTAAAAATAATTGCCAGTCTTTCTTTTGATGATAGCTCAAACCAAAACTCATGCTCTTATTGCTATGGTACATACCCATGAAGCCTAACTGATCGGATGCGGTTCTGATTTCTGCACCCACATCAAGAATGTTCTGGAAATTACGAACACCACGATAAGCCACCCTAGGCTCAATATTCCAGTCGGTACTTTTAATCTTATAGCCTATTGCCGCATAAAATGTACCAAAATCTGCTGATTGCTGATCTTCAATCTCTAATTGACGCTTTAAGTTTGATATCGAACCCATAATACTCAGGTTGCTAGAGGTATAAGCCATTCCAAAGTCACCATCTAAGATGCTTTCCTGGTCATTGAAACGGATCGCTGTTTGGTCATTGGCTGAACCTACAATGGCTTGGTTATCTAATCGTTCGGTTTGTAAGCCCAATGAAATACCAAAATGCAGTTTTTTGCTATCATCATTCAAGGGTAAGTGGTAGGCATAGCTTGCCTGAATACGGTTGCGGTTAAGTAAGCCGGCCTCATCTTTGAAAAAGTTAATACCCACACCTACTTTTTCAGTACCATAATCGCCAGTGACCGATACATTTTTAGGTGAACCCGGAATGTTATCCCACTGGTTACGGTAGCCTAAGTTTAAACGCATACCACTTTGGTATCCTACCATAGCTGGATTAGCCAAATATTGGTTCTGGAAATACTGAGCTCCTAAAGGGTTAATTTGGGCGCTTGAACTAGAAATACTTAAGGTAAATACCAGTGCTAGCGCTCCTAGTTGTATCAATGGATTGAATTTGATTTTCATTTGTTGGTCTACTAAAACTTATTGGGTTATTGTAATAAATCCTTTTTTACTTACTTTTTTACCTGAAGGTAAATCAAAGGTCAAAATATAGTAATAGGTATCAGTAGGAAGTGGTGCGCCATTAAACAAGCCATTCCAATCATTGGCATAACCTGATTTTTGGTATACAATTCTCGAGGAACGGTCCGTAATAATTAACTGATTATTAGGATAGCTGCTTATGTTTTCTATCTCCCATTTATCGTTTTGACCATCTCCATTTGGCGTTAGAATATTGTATGCAACAATGTTCCAATCTTCCACTACCTCTACAGTAATGCTTAGGGTAGTTGAACTTCCATAAACGTTGGTTACCGTAACCGAGTAAATCTGTGTTTGGCTAGGTTTAGCTATCGGATTATACGTGTTTGTTGAACTTAAGCTAGCAGATGGACTCCAACTATAAGAGGCCATATCTATTCCGCTCACATTCAGCTTAGAGGTTAAACCTTTACTGATTTTAGGAGTGGTACTGGCTACTGCTTGTAATTGTGTGCCAAATTCATTGCCCGTACCTGTAAGCGTTGGTAACTGACTGATTGTTATACTATATGCTTTATCAAAGCTCCAACCCGCTTTATCTGTAGT